>DAZI01000005.1 GCA_002507245.1 Candidatus Bathyarchaeota archaeon UBA233 | reverse complement strand
ATTTATTCGAATTATTAAAACATGTGCTGATTCAGGTTCAAGGGTTCCCGGAATAAACGAAGATATGGTTAAATCTGGACTTATCAAATACTTGCATTCCACCTTAAACAAACTGGAAAAGGGATTGAAAATATTAAACGCGGAGGCCGTCATAGGCAAGACGAAGAAACCAAGACCCGATTTCATAGCAGAAGATAAAGCCGGGAGAACGGTTATTATCGAATGCAAAGGGATTGCTGGAGAAAGTGCCGTTGAGCAGATCCAACGCTACCAAAGGGAATACGGTAAAGGAAAAGACTGCAGGCTAATGATCGTCGCGTTTAGATTTAAAGAAAGATGCAAGGAAAAAGCAAAGAAACTGGGAAACATTGAATTAGTAGAGTGTGACCTCACTTTTAATAAAATTGAGAACATCTAAAAGTATATCATATAATATTTTCATTCACACACTTGAAACAGTTAACATATCTGCCTAAAGGGGTTATATGGTTTGGGAAAGTATTTCTGTTATGTCCATTACTTGAATTTTTTCTTCGTGTCCGGTTGTTTTTACTGCGTCTTCGATGGTTAAGAGACAGAAGGGGCAAGCGGTTGCTATGATTTCTGCTTCAGCCTCGACTGCGTCCTTAACACGGATCTCTGCTAGGCGTTCGCCTGGAATGTCTATCCACATTCTCCCTCCGCCTCCTTCGCAGCATAGGCTCCGCTCTCTGGAACGGTCAAATTCAACGAGTTTTACACCAGGAATATTTTCTAGGATTCTCCTTGGTTCGTCATAAATGTTGTTCTGCTTACCCAAGTAACATGGATCGTGATAGATTATCGTCTTGTTTAGTTCTTTTGAAAGCTTTAGTTTCCCATCATCAATTAGACTTGCGAGAAGTTGAGTGTGATGTTGAACTTCAAAGTTTATTTCGCCATAGCGATTCTTGAATGAATGAAAACCATGGGGACAGCTTGTCACGATTCGTTTTATGTTATATTTATTGAATAGCTTCATGTTTTCTTCAACTACATACTCAAACAGTCCTTTTTCACCCATGCCGTAAACTTCACTTCCACAGCAGCTCTCTTCTTCTCCAAGGATTCCGAAATCAACTCCAGCTGTTTCAAAACATTTTACAAGGCTTCTTGAAACTTCTTGAACTCGAGGATCATAAGCAGCAGTGCAGCCTACAAAATACAGAATTTCAGTGCCTTGTGAAACATGCTTAACATTTAACCCCTCAGCCCACTCTGACCTTTTGCCACGGATTCTTCCCCAAGGATTACCATTTTTAAAAATGCTTTCTAAAGCATCTCGCAAGGTAGTTGCAATTTTTCCTTCTTCGACAGCTATGCTCCTTATATCAAGTAAGAAGCTATAAGGGGATAACTCCTTGGGACAGCGAAGTTCACATGTGGCGCATGTAGTGCAGCTCCATAACTCATTCTCGGGATGAACCGTTGCTTTTCCACCGATAGCAACCTCCCGCATATATCTTCTAATGTTCAAATTTGCTTTTCTTGCAACCGGACAGCTTCCGGTGCACATGCCGCATTGGATACATTCAAGCAATTTATGTTTTTGAATAAGCTCTTGTGCGTTCATTTTTCATGTCACTTTTTTGATAAGATGAAACACAAGATTTTTTAAGCGTTTTCCTCTGTATGAAACAAAACAAATCAATGAACTGGGGAGATATGGCCAAAATGGAGAAGGAGTCGCCGAGAATCGGAATTTTTGTTTGCGAATGCGGTGGAAACATTGGCGACGTAGTAAACGTCAAACAGGTCATAGATACTGTTAAAAATTGGGAAGGGGTTGTCATTGCAAAGTATCATAAATACCTCTGCTCGAGACCAGCCCAAGAAATGATAATGGAAGCTATAAGAAAGCATAATTTAGATCGTGTGGTAGTGGCAAGTTGTACTCCAAGAATGCATTTGTCCACCTTCCAAAGCGTTCTGGAAAGGGCTGGACTAAACTCATACATGCTAGAATTTGTTAACATAAGAGAACAAGATTCTTGGGTTCACGGGCCGCAACCATCTGAAGAAGCTACAAAAAAGGCGATAAGCCTTATACGGGGTGGATACGAGCGCAGCTTGGAGCTCGAGCCTTTAGAAAAGATAAGTGAGAAAAGTTCGAGGGAAATACTCATAATAGGCGGAGGAATAGCCGGCATAACCGCGGCCCTTGAACTCGGCTATCTAGATTACAAAGTCCATGTGGTTGAGAGAAAACCAAGCATAGGCGGCAACATGGCGAAGCTAACCAAGGTTTTTCCAACGTTGGACTGTGCCCAGTGCATACTCACGCCAAGAATGGCAGAAGTGGGAAGAAACCCAAATGTGAACTTGCTTACCTACGCCGAAGTTGAGGATGTAACTGGAAGACCAGGCAATTACACCGTGAAGGTTTTCATGAAACCCAGAGGAGTAGATGTAGAAAAATGCAGAAGCTGCGGTGTATGCGCCAAAGTTTGCCCGGTCACTGTTCCAGACGAATATAACGAGGGTCTGTCTGAACGAAAAGCAGCCTACATAGAATTTCCTCAAGCTGTGCCATCCGCCTACGTCATAGACTTCGACGCTTGTACTAAATGCGGAAAATGTGAACAGTTTTGTCCAGCTAAAGCCATAAACCTTGAAGATAAAGGCAAAACCCTAGAGCTCAATGTAGGCGCCATAATAATAGCTGCTGGCTACCAGCTTTACGATGCCAACAATCTGAAAAACTATGGCTACGGCGTCTATAAAGACGTGATCACTATGATGGATTTGGAGAGACTAACCTCTGCCTCCGGGCCCACAGGAGGCTATGTGAAAAAGGCTGATGGAAGTGATGTTAAAAATATCGCTATTATTCTATGTGCAGGTTCGAGAGACAGAAATCACATTTCCTACTGTAGTCGAATCTGCTGTATGTACTCCTTGAAACAGGCTTTTCTACTCAAGAAAATGCTTGGCATCAACGTTACAATTTATTACACTGATATTCGAGCTACGGGTAAAGGTTACGAGGAACTTTATTGGCGAAACCAAGAAGCAGGAGTTGTTTTCATACGTGGCAAAGTTGCTGAGATTTGGAAGAAAAAGAATGGCAAGCTTGTCGTTGTTGCAGAAGACACTTTGCTAAACGAGGTTAACGAGAAAGAATTCGATATGGTTGCCTTAGCTACAGCAATGGTTCCGCCTTCCGGGCTTAAAGAACTTGCCACTAAAATGAGGCTTTCCTTGGGTGAAGATGGATTCGTACAAGAGAAACATCCGAAACTTGACCCCGTGGATTCGCTTATGACAGGGATCTTCGCCTGCGGATGTTCTCTAAGCCCAAAAGATGTTAGGGATACGGTTTCAGACGCTTTAGCGGCAGCCGCTAAGGCTTCTTTATTCTTGAAAGGTGAATACGTCACCACGAGCCCAGAGAAAGCCTTCGTGATAACAGACCTGTGTGACGGCTGCGGTGTTTGTGTTGAAGTTTGTCCAGTAAACGCTATTACCATGACAGCTGGAAAAGCTAAGATAGATCCCTTCCTTTGCATCAGCTGTGGGGCATGCATCCCCATCTGCCCAAGAGAAGCCATAGACTTCAAGAACTCTACAAATAGGCAGATAATCAGCAATCTTAGAGGCATACTCATGGACAAAGAACCCGACGAAATTAGAATCGTCGCCTTTGTCGACCGAAATGTTGGATACACTGGCATGGACTTTCTTGGACTCGACAGGATAAACTATCCAGAAAATGTCAGAATAGTAGCTGTTCCTTCAACAGCTATTATAGGGTCAAAGCATCTTCTTTACGCCTTTGCTTTCGGAGCAGATGGAATACTGCTAATCGAAGGACAGGAAGAGATAGACGAGAAATTCACCAAGCAAAGAATGGTAGAAATGAAACGTTCCCTGGCGGAATACGGGATAAAAGGCATGCGAGTTCGCTATAGTTACGTACCATTACCCGTTTACAAAAAAGCTGCAGAACTTTTCACAATGTTCACAGAAAGAATTAAAAAATTTGGACCACTACCTATGGAAAAGCGTGAAGCAATCAAAGAAAAATTAGGAGTTTAAAGGAAGGGGAAACATTATGGATATACTAGTCTGTGTTAAACATGTTCCGGAAACAGCTGAAGCAGATATAAAAATCGACAGCACTGGAAAAACCATCGAAAAGGCAGGTCTAGTTTTCGACATTAACGAATGGGACGACTACGCCGTAGAAGAAGCAGTACGCATAAAAGAGAAACTTGGAGGCACAGTTACCGTCATAACAGTCGGCTCTGAAGACGCCAACAGCACCCTACGAAAATGCTTAGCCAGAGGAGCTGACAAAGCCATAAGACTCTCAGACCCGAAATTCGAAGGGTCAGACAGCTACGCTATCGCCAAAATACTTCACAAAGCCATAAAGGACCTACCATTCGACTTAATATTTACGGGAGCCCAAGCAGGCGACGACGGCTACGCTATGGTTGGTCCAATTCTCGCCCAACTCCTTGGAATCCCCCACGCGACCATGGTCAAAAAAATCGAACTGAAAAATGGAGTTGCTAGAGTAAACCGCGAACTTGAAGGAGGACTAGAGGAAATAGTTGAAGTAAAACTGCCAGCTGTGCTCACAATCCAAACTGGAATCAACGAACCTCGCTATGTTTCCATCATGGGAATAAGAAAGGCCATGAAGAAGGAAATAAAAGTCCTTGGCATGACCGAGCTTGGATTAAGCGAGAACGAGGTTGGCGAAGCAGGATCATGGATAAAAATCGAAAAATTATATGTTCCACCCGTAGAGAAACAGGCTGAATTTCTAGATGGTACTCCGGAAGAGATAGCGGCTAAAATTGCTGAAATACTTAAAGCCAGGGGGCTTGTATGAAATGAAAGAAATTTTTATTCTGGCAGAACACAGACGGGGAGAAATCCGAGACATAACCTTTGAAATGCTTACAAAAGGAAAAGAGCTGGCTGAAAAAACAAACATGGAACTAGCTGTGGTGCTTTTAGGAAAAGATGTCAAAGAACATGCTAAAACCCTTTCTCAACACGCTAAAAAGGTTCTGCTAATCGAAGATGAAAAATTAGAAAACTTCAACTCTGAATCTTATCAGAAAGTGCTATCTCATTTAATAAAGGAGCGAAAGCCACTACTCACATTGATTGGTCATACGTCATTTGGCATGGACCTAGCTCCAAGCCTGGCTGCTTCATTGAATATTCCGTTAGCAACAGACTGTATAGACCTCGAGATCGAAGACAGTGCATTAATGGTTACCCGCCAAATGTATGGTGGCAAAGTAAACGTAAAAGCAAGGCTTCGTCAAGCTGAAAGCTACCTTGTAACCGTTCGCCAGGCAACCTTTCCAGCTGAAAAAGCTTCCATGAATGGTGAGATAATTGAAATCCCTTCTCCACTTTCCGAAGAAGCAGCAAATAAGCGTTTCATTGAATACGTGTTGCCTCCTCCAGGGGGAGTCGACATAACAGCGGCAGAAGTTCTAGTAGGAATAGGGCGGGGAATAAAAGATGAGAGTAATCTTCCCCTAGTTGAGGATTTGGCTAAAGCTTTAGGAGGAGTTCTTGCCTGCTCCCGTCCAATCGTAGATAAAGGCTGGCTTCCCAATGACCGCCAAGTAGGCACATCAGGAAAAACGGTTAAACCAAAGCTCTATATAGCGCTTGGAATAAGCGGAGCTTTCCAACATGTCTTAGGAATGAAAAATTCAGACCTAATAATTGCTGTGAACAAGGACCCCAACGCACCTATATTCAGCGTAGCTGACTACGGAATAGTAGAAGACCTCTTCAAAATAGTTCCGTCTTTGAAAGACAAAATTTATGAACTAAAAGCGGGAAAGGCATAAGTCTAACCCCAAGAAGGGAAAATCAATGCATTTTGAACTAAACGAGGAACAGAAGGAAATTAAAAGAGCTATAAGAGAATTCTGTGAAAAAGAGTTTACCCCTGAACTCGGCTTAGAATTTGATGAAAAAGAAGAATTCCCCATGGAACTATACAGGAAAGCAGCTAAATTGGGCTTCACCAGCATGAGAATTCCAGAGCAATACGAAGGACAAGGCTATGGACTGCTCGAAGAATGCATAGTTGTCGAGGAAATGTGCAGAGCAGAACCTGGAATTGGAGCCGCAATCTCGCTAGGAAATTTAATGGTCCCAGATATCCTGCTAAAACATGGAACTGAAGAACAAAAGGAAAAGTATATTCCTCCCTTGGCTAAAGGAGACGCTACTTCCGCTGCAGCCTTCACAGAACCAGAACATGGAAGTGACATAACCCGAATGGATACAACAGCCGTCAAACAAGGAAACGAATGGATAATCAACGGAAGCAAGGAATTCATAACTAATGCTCCCATAGCAGATTATTTCATAATATTATGCCAAACGGACCAAGAAATCCAACCATCACATCGAGGTCAAAGCCTTTTCCTAGCCGAGAAAGGAATGGCAGGACTTGAAGCAACAAAGTTGCATGGAAAAATGGGAATTAAACCATGCATCACAGGTTCGCTTGCCCTAAGCGACCTCAGAGTGCCGGAAAACAACCTCGTTGGCGAACTAAACAAAGGATTCTACTACACATTAGAACTTTTCAACGGCACCAGAATAACGGTGGCCGCTCAAGCCGTTGGCATGGCCCAAGGAGCCTTCGAAAGAGCCTTCAACTATGCAAAAAACCGAAAACAGTTCGGACGCCCCATAATAGATTTTCAAGCTATATCCTTTAAACTCGCGGAAATGGCGACAAAGATTGAAGCAGCAAGGCTTTTAACCTACAGAGCCGCATGGCTCTACGACCAAGGGAAAGCTGATCCTGCAGCAACATCCATGGCTAAAGCCTACGCTAGCCGAGTTGCAATGGAAGTTACTGACGAAGCCATCCAAATTCATGGGGGATATGGCTATTTAGCCGATTACCATGTTGAACGTTATCATCGATGTGCAAAGATAACAGAAATCTACGAAGGAACAACAGAAATGCAGAAACTCACCATAATGAACTTCCTCAAAAAACGAATCTAGCTAATACCTATTCAACCCCTTTTTTACATTAAGCTCTAATTATTTAGGGTAAATTCTAAAAAGGATTCGACCATACTATTATCGTGTGATGTTGATTGGCGAATGAAATCGTCAAAGTTTCCAGCTCAGCCTTCTCAATACGAGTCAGACTAGGTGAATACGAAGTTGAAATCTCCGGTAACAGAGAGGATGTTCTCAAAACAGTTGAAGACCTACCTAACATAGTGGCAAACGTGTCAAAAGCTTTTGAACCCTTAAAAGGTAAAGTGCCCACCGCCTCTCTAACAATTAAAGCTTCAAAAGAGAAACCCGCGATCCCCATGGAAGAATATCCAAAAATTCCCCAAAAACTAAGTTGCAGCAAAGCCATTCTACAACTGTTAGAAAGTGAATGGGGAAAATGGCGTCCCCGAACCTTAGCAGAACTCGAACAAGCCCTGAAAGCTAATTCCATCCATTATCCTACCTCAACGCTTTCCAGCGTCTTGAGATGGCTGGCCAGAAGAGGAAAAGTTCGTAGATGGAAGACGGACGCTGGATATGTTTACATACTGGCTGAAAAGGAGGAATTATAGATGGGAAAAGTTAAAGCTCATATTAAAGCACCTTTCGGCGAAATAATACTCGAAGGAGAAACTCCACAAGAAATAATTCAAATGCTGGATTCTGTACCCCAAAATTTCATAGAAAGAATTAACAATCTAGTTTCCTCAAAGCTTGTTCCTCCTTCCAAAGTTAAACTTCAAGGCATAGTAGAATTCACAACTGAAGGTCCAGTAATAACCACAAGAAAGAAAATTACTCACTATGAAGCAATAGGGCTGTTGCTCTTTTCCTCAGAGAATAGAACCAGTACAGCGGCAAGACTGGGCAAGCTTTTAGAGTCTAGTGGGATAAAATGTATGGTTCCTGCAAGATTAAACGAAATGACCAAACGCGGGATGGTGTTTAAGCCTAACCCTTCTAAGCCCGCATTCAAGCTTACGGTTCAAGGTGAAAGATGGATAGAAGAGGAAGTTCTGCCAAAACTAACTGAAAAATAGTAATCTGTGCAATTTGAATGAGTTAATTAAGGCGGTGGCCTTTTCTGCGCATACTGATATCTACGCGGTTTTCCGTCTCTTGAGAGGATTCCTTCTTTCACCAAGTCTATGAGAGCATGGGCTACCGCTGTTCTGTCGTAATGATATCCCCTTTTAGCCATTTCCATATGCACTTCCCCCAGATTTCTAGGCGTGGCAAACCATCCTTCCATCCAAAGTTTTTGGATTATGCCTTTGCATGTTTCTGCCCTGGGTGCAACAGATGCTGATGGAGTTATAGTTGTTGGAATCTCTCTAATTTTGTTAGTTAGTGATGCTAGAATTTTGTCAATTGCTGCTTGAAGTTGTTCTTCTTGGCATTCAATCTCGAATTCTATGTTTCCTACTTTTATTTTAACTTTAATGGGTGGTTTTTGTTCTGGTTTTTCCATTCATACACCTTATTGATTATTGTATTGTACATGTTGTTCATGCACAATACTTAAATATATCTTCACCAACAATTGGCTATTGGTGAATCTTGGTGATTGAACAACTAACTATTACAACAACACCAAAATATAATTTTCCACAAGAAAACATAAACCTAGAACTACCTCGAACATTCCTCGAGCTAAGTATTCAATCAATAAAAACGTCAGAGAAAACATTCAACTTAAATAATTTATTGAATTTTCAACAACTCACAATAACAACACTAGAAAACCTCAACTGCCTTTCAGCAAAAGTAATTAAACTCAAACCCAAACCGGACAATTCCATAGTGTCTGCAATAGATGTTTCCAGCATAAAACTAGGCGAAACCAGCACAGGTTTTCTATTAGCCATACGTGGAGCCATAGTATGGAAACAAAATGTTAATTACCGCTACCTCCGTATAGGTCCTTTCCTCTTCCATGTAACCGAAGAAAATAAACAACGAATCTACAACGTTCTACGTAAAGCCTACTTTAACTTTGCACATCAAGAAAGTAAAGCCGCATTAAACATTACCAGCACGCCAAACATTATGCAAATGCAATCCCGATTAACAGGGCTTCTTGAAAAATGGTTACAAATGACCCTGACAACCGCTGCCAAAAATACCCTAATATTATGGGACGGCTCATTAACGGTTGGTACACCAGAAACACCAACAAGAGTCGTTGAAAGCATTCTACAAACGGCTAGGAAAAGAGAAAATATGATAATGGCATTTTCTAAGGCTACACGTTTAAGGTTAATGAGTCACCGTATAACCGACCTATTGGTCAAAAGTCGTCCACCCTGCCTTCTGGAGCTTAAAGGTTATTCTAACGTAAATAAACCTATTCGGCTACTTGGGGAAATATATGTAGCCCGTCTTGCCAAAGGAAACTGTACCTTCCGTCTGGACATAGATAAGGAAATCCCAAGTGAACAACGTATAGAAGCTGTTGAAAAACTCTTGGGAAACGACATAGTGTCACATGGGTATCCTGAAACTCTTCGTTTAGCGCATATACTATGCACTTTCACAGCAAACGAAGTAATAGCCATGCAACGATTCATAGCTAAAAAAGCAGGACTAAACATAGTTTCTCAACCCAACATTCGAAGGATACTTTTTGGACCATATGGAAAAGGAGAAGTAGACAACTTTTGAAGATATACAAAAAAGAAGGAAATGTTCTTCAGATACTTAGCTTTCCAGAAGATAACATAGAGAAAGGCGATTACATCCTCATAGAAGATTCAAAAGCCCGGAAAGCCCTTATTGCACAAGTAATTGACATACAATTCGCTAACATTCCTGGAATGTTAGAAGAACTTTTGAGAAGTTGTCCCGACGGCGGTAATATTCATGGAGAAGATTTCGATCCTTTAGAGATAGCGCCCTACATAACCTATATTCAAGACTCACGCCTGCTGATATGTAAAATTCGTGCTTCCATAAAAAATGAATATTTAAGTCCAAGCAAAAGCTGGCTTCCATCTCGTTCCCATTCAATAGTAAAAAAGCTTCCGGTTTCACGTTTACTAGAGATGATCAAGGCTAAAGGAAAACTTCCCATCGTTTTAGGCGAAACCAAAGAATCTTCACCCTTGATTATTGACGCCTCGTCTCTAGATGGACGGTTAAACATAATAACAGGTAAGAAAGAGACAGGAAAATCGCATCTTTCGAAACTTTTAGTGTTAAGTCTTGTTCATTATGGAGCAACGGTTGTCATCTTCGATTTGAATGGTGAATATGCCGGCTTAGGTTATTCCTCAGACGGGGCAAGGAACGAATATTATCACCGTATCCACGTTTTAACCCCTGGCAAGAATTTTAAACTTATGCTAGGGCAACTAGACTTACGAGTTATGCTCAACATCTTAGTTCACGCCCTTCGTCTTCCAGGAACATCAGCCCGCGAGTTTAGACACATATGGAAGTCCCTCAAAGAAAGAAAGGAATTATCCCTTCGTGCTTTAGGCGAAACCATTAGAAACTGGCACTGCAATATTCACATCCGAGACGCTCTGTTTTCCCGATATTATGCACTTGTTAACTCTGGACTTTTCACAGACAATCCCTCAGAGGCTTCAGACATCGAACAATATCTCTTCAAAACTAGAGAGAAAGGAGGCGCAGTGGTAATTAATCTCCGCGATACGTCCTCTATTGACCGTCAAATCATGGTTGAATACACTCTTGGTAAATTAGTGGAACTTCTTTCAAACTGGAGGCTTAAAGCTGTTTTTCTTTTCGCTGAAGAAGCACATTTATATCTCCGAGAAACCTACTGGGATGACATAGTTACTCGAATGCGTCACTTTGGCATATTCACTACTTTCATTACAAATCAACCTGACTCCATTCGCAGCGGCATCTACCGCCAAGCCGATAACATCTTTCTATTCAATTTCACCAACGAAAATGATTTAGAAGCAGTTTCACGCGCCGCTAGGGTAGACGCTGAAACGGTAAAATCTATAGCAAGAGATTTACCGCCGCATCATTGTCTCGTTCTAGGCAAAGCAGTAAAAGATTTTCCGATGGTTGTTAAAGTTAAGAGATTGAACGTTAAAACCATGGGCGGAACTCGCCTTTTCTTTAAAGAGAAAAACTAGAAACATAAAGGAGAATTTTCGAGTAACTCAACTCTATTTCTCATCAAAAAAGTAAGAATCAATTTTCTCGAGGAGATCTCTATTTCTTTGAAAAAACTCTCGAAAACTGCTTGTAAGATTATATTTCTCCACATCTTCTAAAGGAACCCATTTTGCCTCGAGTATTTCCTCGTTGGGCACTAATCTTCCACCCTTAAGTTCAACTAAAAAATCTAGTATAATAAAATGATATTTTATTTTGCGTTTTTTATCCAGCATAACATTGTTGACGACATCAATTAACGCGGGATTTTCCACTTCGAGCCCGCATTCCTCCATTACTTCACGAATTACTGTTTCTTCCGGAGCCTCACCTAGTTCAACTAACCCCCCAGGGATAGTCCATTTTCCCTTTCCAGGCTCAAAACTCCTTTTAACAAGTAGAATTTTTCGGCTATTTACTATAACCGCGCCCACTCCAGCTATAGGTTGGACGGGATACTTGCGCTTCATATACCTCAAATACAATACTTAGGAAACAATCGTTTAAGTCAGTTACGGTTAACAAACTTGAAACTTTGTTTAAAGCTTGTTTCTGAAATTTAATTTCAAATTCATAATGTTTTAAGCCTTCCATTGTGAAAAGAAAGTTAGATTGCCCAGATAAGAAACGGGGAAAACTTACATGAAGAAGAATCTCAAAGCCTTCCTCCTTTTAACATTCGTTTTGCTAAGCATGTTTACCTCCATAATTAGATTTCTCCCCTTTACTGTACACGCCACATGGGTAGAAGGAAATATAACCCAAGACACTGTGTGGACCCTAGTTGACAGCCCGTTTATTGTAGTGGGTAACATAACCGTTCAGCCAGGAGCCACGTTAACCCTAGAACCTGGAGTGGAAATATTATTCGGTGGAAAATTCAGCTTTATAGTGAAAGGAAAGCTTGTTGCAAGAGGAACACAAAGTGATTCCATAAAGTTTTCATCCAACAAAGATATCCCCCTATCAGGAGATTGGGGAGGTATACTCTTTGAGGAGGCAAACGAATTATCTACATTGGAATATTGCATGATCGAATATGCGGTAAACGGAATTACAATCAATAACGGCGCATTAGAAATAAAAAATAGCGAAATAAAAAACTGTTCTAAAAACGGGATAGCCATTCTAAATGGCAACCTCACACTAAAATTTAGTAGTATAATGGATAACCTTGAAAACGGTATATACATTTCCGGAGTAGGACAAGTTGAAATCCTGCGTAATGATTTTAGATTGAACGAAAATGGTATACTATTAACTGGAGAACAGGTAGTTAACGTACAAATAATCGATAACAACATAACGCTAAGCAAACAAAATGGGATACAATTAGACGCGGATGACTATGCAAACCTCGCCATACATAGCAACATTCTTTCATCTAATAACTACGGATTCTACATCTCCGGAAGCGGATCAACTAGTATTACTAACAACTCCATAGCCTACAACTCCTTTGGATTCTACTACGAGAGAATAACAGCAAATCACACAGCTCAGTTTAACGATATCTATGGTAACGGGATGGGTATGGATGTAAGTCTAGCTGAAAATGGTACTAAAGCCTCCGTAACCGCTGAATATAATTACTGGGGCGATCGAAGCGGTCCCTACCATAAATCATTAAATCCGGAAGGAAGAGGAAACCCTGCTGGCGGCGATGGAGTAAATTTAGACTTCATACCCTTCTTAACCGCTAACATAAGCCACTTAAATCAACGTCCAACTGCCAAACTTATTATTGATAAAAATCTTGTGGCCCCAAATCAAACAGTGACTTTCATCGCTACATTGTCCAACGATGACGGTCGAGTAGATAAATATCAATATGATTTCGGAGATGGAGAAAATAGTGGCTGGACAACCTTGTCGATAATCACTCATACTTATTCTTCCATAGGCGAATACACTGTAAGACTTATGGTGATGGATGACTTCGGGGTCAAAAGCGAGAACACTAGTGCTGTAATAAACGTTCAGAATTTGACTCCTCTAGAGGTTTCTCTTTCACTTGAAACTTACACGATCGATTACGGAGAAAATTTGTCATTAACTATAAAAGTAACGAATATGGGTAATCCAGTGGAAAACGCTACAGTTAAGTTACATGTAGTCGGAGGAGGAAGCTTACTTTCAGAGTCTGGCTTAACAGACGCCTTCGGAGATTTCATCACAGTTTTTACGGCCCCAACCGTCACACAAACAACCACTGTGATGATAATCGCAACAGCATCAAAATTCGGCTATGCAGATGGTTCCAACTATGACTATTTAGAAGTGACCCCACCATTGGTCATTGAAGCTTACGCGGAACCAAGTGTAGTCAAGTCTGAAGAACAAACAAATATAAAAATTCAAGTAACCTATGATGGCACGCCAGTTTCAAACGTTATTGTTTCAGCTCAATCAAACAATGGAAGCTTCGTCACTGAAAGCGAAATCACTGACTTAAACGGAGAATGTGCCTTCATTTTTGACGCTCCTCTTACTGTGAATACCATAGAAATCGCAATGAATTTTACAGCTACAAAAGAGAGCTATTTGCCTGGCTACAAACAGCTGATTTTAATTGTTGAGCCAAAGATCCTTGTTGTCAAAGTAAGTGCTGCCCCATCTACAATGATGTCTGAAGATACTTCTAACATGCGAGTTCATGTTACTTACGAAGAAAAACCCATAGCGAACGCCACGGTGGAAATTTCCTCCTCTGCTG
>DAZI01000071.1 GCA_002507245.1 Candidatus Bathyarchaeota archaeon UBA233 | reverse complement strand
TAGATTGCAGTGTTAAATGTATGGAAGCCGATTTATCTATGACTTAACCTAAAAAGCACACCTACAACAATAAGTATTCCAAGAAGAATCACCGTCAACGGCGCAATAACGCTCCAAATTTCCTTTGAGAATAACCAGAGTACACCAACTATTATTAATAACATCCCAAAAAAAGCGCCAACAATAACACTTCCATAGGGAACTCCGAAACATTCTGCTTCCCATTCCTCACGAGGCCCAAAACAATCATTACCCTTAGAATATTTTCCTTTGGAATACAATGGAGTCCCACAATTTGAGCAGATTTTCGCGTCTTCTTCGTTTTTCTCACCGCAAACCGTACAGTAAACCAAAACTTGCACACTCCAACCATTTTATGTACCGTATAATCCTTAAAACTTTTGTTATCCTTAACCGCGATGTGAAAAACAAATAAGCGAGAAAAAAACCATAAAAGGATGAAAAACACTAAAAACCTCCAACAGGGCCGGTCGTCTAGCATGGTAGGACATCGCCCTGACGCGGCGAAGGTCGCCGGTTCAAGTCCGGCCCGGCCCACCACCACATAGACTTGAAAAGTTTTGAATGGAAACGGAAGGGCTTAGTTAAAGATTTAAAATAGGAAAAATGTTAGAGATAATCTTTGGCTATCTGGCTTGGGATGGTAAAGAACCTATGAACATCAAAAAGGGCTTAACAATTTTTTTGGTTTATTTGGTTGTTTCCGTTTTGATTCTTATTAGTGGATTTGTTCCGTTAGGTAAGGTTTCTGAGTTGAGTGTTTCGCCAACTCTTATATCGCTGGTTTTGCTTTTACCCCTTTTCGTTTGGTACAAATGGTATAAACGCCGTACAGACCTCACTTCTAAATTAGAAGTGAAGAAAAGCTTTGTCTGGGTAGAGGTGATTGTTTTGTTTTTGGCAGCCGTAGCAGTTCGTGTTCCCATGGTGCTGATTCTGGATATGGCTTACGAAAAAACGGCGGTTATTTATCTATTAGTTTTAGCCATTCTGCTGGTTAAGAGAAACAGTTTGGGGGCTTACGGTTTCAGAACAGAAGGATTCACCCGATCTCTTTTGGTCGGTCTAGCTTACTATCTGGCTTTTGCTGTCCCATTTTTTATAACATTTTTTGGCCTAACTTACGCCTACATCAAGGAAGTGCCAATAACAGGTTATAATCCACTTACAGAGTTGTTCGTCTTTCCTTTCATGACTTTTTGTGTAGGCATAAGCGAAGAAGGCCTTTTCCGTGGTTTTATGCAAACCCGTTTGAGTAAAGTTCATGGCGAAAGGAAAGCTTTGTTCGCTCAAGCCTTACTCTTCGGCATTTGGCATTTTGTCTGGTACATATCCCCTTTCAACCCGTTTGGCATGATAATACATATTTTCAGCACCTTCATTTTCGGCTTAGTGTTCGGGCAATTCTATAAAGAATCTGGAAACCTAATCCCCCTAATACTCACTCATGGACTAGTCGACACCGTAGGAACAGGAATAATACCAAATCCGAAACTGGAGGAGATGGAAACTCTCATTCAAAACCTCCAAATACCTTCTTTAGTCATCTCTATGATTGTTTTTGTTTTATGCACCAAACGTTTGGCGAAAAAAGCACGGGTTAAGCCGAATTAATTGGTTTCCCCTTCAAAAATGTGGGTGTAGCCGCCACTATTTCGACTGTTACAAATTTGCCGAAAGGGTAACTCGCATAGTTCTCTAGCACTATAGGCTTGTAGGCAAAGTTTCGCCCAACCCCAGAGCCAGCTTTACCTTTCTCGTCGACCAAGATTTCGCCGCGCCAACCAATCCAGCGCCTATTGTTCATCAGACTCATTTCCATGGCTAATTCTGACATCATTTTACTTCTCAGCTTAACCTCAGAAGGTGAAACAAAAAGCTCTTGCATCTCAGATGCTTTAGTTCCAGGCCTTGGGAAAAACTTTGAAACATTTACAATGTCGGGTTTCGTCTCCTTAATCAACTCTAAACTGTTCTCGAACGCCTGAGGAGTTTCGCCTGGAAAGCCACAGATAATGTCCGTTGCGATAGTTATATCTGGAATCTTTTCACGGAATCTTTCTATGATCTGTTTATAATCCTCGACAGTATAACGTCTTTCCATAAGTTTTAAAACATCGTTATCTCCGCTTTGTACGGGCAAATGAAGAAACTTAAATATGCGCTTACGTTGGAATACTTCAACCAGATCATCGAGTATTTCTAAAGCGAAGTTAGGCGTCATCATTCCAACCCTAACGTAAAATTTCCTTTCTATTCTCGATACGGCATCCAGCAAATCAAAAAGAGTTACGCCCTTGTCTCTACCATAACAAGCAGTATCTTGGGCTGTAAACCAGATTTCACGAACTCCTTCTTGAAGGTCAATTTTAACCCGTTCCACCACCTCTTCAATATCATAACTTCTTAAGCTGCCACGTGCAAAAGCTACACAACAGTAAGCACAGGAACCGAAACATCCGTAGCTTATAGGAACAATTCCAACCACTGGGTTAACACGTTGTTTAGGTAAAAGTAAATGTGGCATATCTCCCGTCGTTGAATCTAAAACGCAAACTTGTTCACCATCCATCACTCTACGAACAATTTCAACTATTCTTTCACCCAAAGCCGGACCAGCAACAGCGTCAAAACGCGTTTCTCGCTTTAAACGTTCAAAATTTATCCTAGGCAAACATCCAACTACCACAAGCTTCTTGCCTTTCGGAACTCTTTTTAACATATGTATCACTCGATCTTCAGTTGGCTGTTTCACTGCACAAGTATTGTAAATCAATACTTCAGCCAGCTCTGGAGAATCAACTATTTGAAAGCCAGCCCTAGCTAGACATCCCGCTAACACTTCACCGTCTGAAAGATTAGCTGAACACCCAAAGTTTTTGACAAATATTCGCATGAACTTCCCTTAAATCGTGAAGTTTAACTGAGAACCGAAACATAAACATTCTCGCGGAACCCAAGTTTACATGGAAATGGAATTTTGTTATAGAAAAAAATAAAAATAGAAGAACCAACATATTTAAAACATATTTATTCCTTAACATATATAGATATATTTTCAACTCATAATTACTACGTTTCACCGAGGAGGGAGAAATGAACATGAAGTTAATCACATTGTATTTACCCGAACCTTATATCGAAGCGTTAGACCAGCTTGTGAATGAAAGGTTTTATCCAAACCGGGCTGAGGCGATTCGTGTAGCCATACGAGATCTGATACGGTCAGAGGTTTGGCGGAGGAGTAAACTTGTCAAAGAAACGTCCAGTTGATCAAGCATTACAGTTTACTTGGCACGATAACGTCAACAAGGGCATACGGCCGCCGGGATACTGTCGAATAATGGTTTTAGGGGTAGGTGGAGCAGGCAATAACACAATAACGCGGCTTATGGAGATGGGAATTACTGGCGCTGAATGCGTAGCGATTAATACGGACATTCTTCACCTAAACGCTTCTAGAGCCCATCAGAAAATTTTGATAGGAGAAAAACTTACTCGAGGACTCGGGGTAGGTGGAAACCCGGTTTTAGGTAGAAAGGCAATTGAGGAATCCCAAGCGCAAATTGAGGAGCTACTAACCGATGTAGATATAGCGTTTATAACTGCAGGTTTAGGCGGTGGAACCGGAACAGGGGCTGCCCCTGTAATCGCGGAAATGGCTCGGAGAAAAGGAGCTATAACGGTTGGAGTGGTTACCACTCCTTTCCGGATCGAGAAGGGGAGAATGGAACCTGCAGCTCATGCTTTAACTGAGATGCGGAGACACTGTGATACGGTAGTGGTGATAGATAATAACAAGCTCATGCAGCTTGTTCCACAACTTCCAATAAATGAGGCTTTTCGAGTGGCAGATCAGGTTTTAGCGAATATGATTAAGGGAATAGTTGAAACCATTTCAGCGCCAAGTCTCATAAACTTGGATTTTGCAGACTTCAAAACCGTTGTGAAGCGAGGAGGCGTTGCTGTGGTAGGTGTTGGCGAATCAGACGCGCCTAATAGGGCTGAGGAGGCTGTTAGAAATGCTTTAAGAAACCCATTATTGGACGTTGATTACGCAGGTGCAACTGGAGCGTTAATTCATGTATCAGGGGACAGCCAAATGACCATTGAGGAGGCTAATCGCGTGGGCGAGATAGTGACGGAGATGATGGATGAGGAAGCTTTGGTTATATGGGGTGCGCGGGTTAACCCGGATTTAGCTGGAACCTTACGGGTGACCTTGGTAATGACAGGTGTGAATTCACCTCATTTACTCAGCGGTTTTGGAGTTATCGCTCCACAACTTTATAATCTAGAGCCCTACGCAGAGCCGGAAAAACCTCTTCAGATAGAGCTTAACCTTTACCAGCTCGAAAACTTCTAATAACTTTCGCCTACAACCTATTTATCTTTACTTTAAGGTTTACAATTTCTTTTTCTATTCTAATTCTTATTGGGATTGGTTTCCCGTAAACTCTCGTTTCTCGTTTCCGTATGGCCTCAATTATTTCGTCTAGACTTGATTCAGCGTTTAGTATAGTGTAGGCATAACCTATTTCCGGAGCGTAGTGAGCGTCAGTTCCAGCGAGTTCAGCAAGACGGAATCTGGAGGCTATCTTGTGATTCGTACATACGGTGAAGCGAAAGGGAAAGGTAGAAGCATTTATTACTTCAATAGCGTCAAATCTGGGGAGCATACGTTTTTCGAGTTGCCCGTGATATAAAGCATTGGGATGCGCGGCAACAGCTATTCCGCCTTGTCTATGTATAATTTCCAAGGTTTCTTCCACACTTAAGCCGGCTGGAACGGGTTCTTGAACATTGAAAGCTAAGATATGCCCGTTTTGACTGGTCACCTCGATTCCGGGAATAATAATTAAGCCACTTTTGGTTGAATATTCCTTGGCTATTTTTAATGCTCCATGTATCTGGTCATGGTCAGTAATTGCCACTCCGTTTAATCCACGTTTCTTTGCATAGGCAACTAACTCTGAAGGAGTTATTGTCGAATCATAGGAATAGTAAGTGTGAACATGAAAATCAATTTTTAGGGGCAACTTCTCTCTTTTCCGATTTTATGAGGTTTATTCTTCTTTTTTCCGCCTTATCTCTTCCAACTTAGCTTCAAGTTCGTCTTCCTTCAATGTTATCTTATTGAACAATGGTTTGGCTTTGTTTATCCTGTGACCTGTTGGCAGAGGTTTAGCGCCGTCCGCCCATCTTTGGTTATGAACGCTTCCAGGCATGTTCAAAAGTTTCCATATTTCTTCAGCTGTTTGAGGCATGAAGGGAGCTGAGGTGATGGCTAAAGTTTTTACCAGCTGCGAGGCTACATAAATAGTGTTAGCTGCTTTTTGCCTGTCGGTTTTTATCTGATTCCAAGGTTCCTTCTCGTTTAGGTAGCGGTTTCCGAGACGACTTATTTCCATAACAGTGTTTACTGCTGATTGAAGCTTGCAGTCTTCTATAAGTTTTCCAATTTGAGCGACTTTTTTGCTGATTTCTTCCAGAATTCCCTCATCATATCTGTCCAATACTGGTTTAGGAACAATATCATCAAAGTTTCTGTTTAGAAAGGTAAGAGTTCGATGTATAAAATTGCCGAAGCTGTCGTTTAGGTCTGCGTTTACCTTTTCTATGAAGTTTTTCCACGTGAAGTTTGTGTCTTTCGTTTCAGGTCGGGTAGCCAGAAGGAAGTAACGCCAATAATCAGCTGGAAAAAGCTTTAGGGCTTCATCTATCCATATTCCAATCCTGCGGCTTTTTGAAAAGGCTTCTTCCTTAAACTGGAGAAACTCATTGGTTGAAACATTCCATGGAAGATTATAATTTTCATGCGAAGCTAAGAGTAAAGCTGGAAGAATCAAAGTGTGAAAAGGGATATTGTCTTTCCCGATAAAGTAGAGGGTTTTAGTTTCTTTGTCAAACCAGAAATCTTTCCATTTGTCTCCGTCACCTTGCTTTTTGAAGTATTCAATGGTGGCGGAAACATAGCCTAAGACAGCTTCAACCCAAACATATATGGTTTTTCCTTCGGCTCCTGGAAAGGGAGCTGGAATTCCCCATTTGTTGTCACGGGTTAGGGCTCTAGGTTTTAAGCCTTCCTTCAGAAGGTTTAGGCTAAAGTTTCTCGCGTTATCCGGTAGCTGCTTGTTTTCCTTGATGAACTGGAGGAGTCTTTCAGAAAAGCGTGGAAGATCGAAATACCAGTGTTTAGTTTTTTTGACTATTGGCTTGCCCTTGCATATTACACAGTACGGCTCAACAAGGTTTATCGGCTCTAACAGTCTTCCACAAGCTTCGCATTGATCGCCTCTTGCGCTTTCGTAACCACAGTGGGGACATTTCCCTTCAACGAAACGATCCGGAAGAAAACGTTGGCAGTTTTCGCAATAAGTCATCTCGGTTTCTTCGGTGAATATGTAGCCGTTTTCATATATTCGCATAAAGTGTTTTTGAACAAATTCTTTATGCGTCGGGCTTTCGGTTCGCGAGTAATTATCGAACTGCACTTCCCATTGGTTAAAGAGCTTAACTACTTGGATATGGTTTTCATCCGTGAGTTGCTTTGGTGGAATGCCCCGCCTAACAGCTTCCACCTCAATGGGAGTTCCATGCTCATCAGAGCCAGTAACATAGAGCACTTCATCACCTTTCAGCCTATAGTAACGCGCAACTACATCGGCTGAAAGAATAGGTATCAAAGTTCCTAAATGTGGGATATAGTTTATGTAAGGCCAGCCTGAAGTCACCAATATTTTTCCGAGTGTCTTGCACCTCCACGAATTAATCATAAACTAATGCGAACATCCTTATTTAAATAGAATACTTCTAAAAAGTCAGCTTTGATCAGTTTTTTCCGGAACTATTTGTGGACGCCTAATTGAGAGGAATATGGTTGACGCAAGTATGATGGTACATATAATAGTTAGGATAGCTTGTATGGTTAACAATGTTTCGATATTCTCCAATCCCTCAACTTTCTGGTATACAGGGGAACTAGCGATATTTATTGGGATTTCATAGTATTCCTTCATGGATTCGGGGTATTGAAATGGGGTTTTGTCTACGTAAATTTTGACTTTAATTACACCTGAAAGGGCTCTTCCATCATCGGGAACCACGAAATTATCATGTTCGAAATAGGCGTTTTGTCCTCGAACCTTTAGTCTAAATTTAGGGGTTTTCGTATTATTTCCTTCCCAACCGTTTTGCGAAAATGTAAACCAGGGATAATAGATCTCCACCTTTTCAATTGTCAAGTCTACATCTATTCGATCGTTTCTAACAGAAAGAAACAGCGTGCCTTTTTCTCCAGGCGAGTAGTAAGGTTTGTCGGTCCAAGCGTAGAAGTTTACAGTTTGCTCTATCTGGGAGTAAGCTGGAAAGACCAAAAGTATGCATAAGACTATGACTGGAAGTATAGTTGCTGTAAGATTTAGCTTCAAAGGATCCACCTTCTCAAGATTCTAAAAGGGTAGTTGACTAATAAAACTTGTTCAAGAAAGCCCTAAATTAAGCTCTTTTAATGTTTCTATTACACCTTTAGCTGAAGCATCCGATTTTATGCCTCTCGAATTGAAATGAGTTTTTCCAGCTACAAATCCTTTATCCCTTAAGGATGCAACAACTTTTGCTATAGATGGAACATTAAGCTTAAACCGACTGCACATTTTATCCACCACGTAGTAGGTTGGCGGCAACTCAGCTTCTCCATGGATTGTTGAGAGAAGCTTTAGAAGATGTTTATGCTGTCTAAACCTTCGATAGTTAGCTTCGTCTATTATTTGCCCACAAAAGTTTTTATCAACAATTCTGCCAGTCCATAATGGACCAGCCACTTCGAGTTTTGCTCCGCATTCTTCACACTCCAGTGGGAGTGAGAAGGGGTGAGATTGGGTTATGACTTCTCTATTAAAACATTTGAAACAATGAACGATGTATCCCAAGTTTTTTAAGGCTTTGTCAGCTTTTCTCGCGCCATATTCTGTTATCGCATATACGCGGATGTAATGTTTTATACAGTGGCTGAAAACTATTTGGATACCTATATCATGTTTTGCAGCGGCTTTAGCTAGAGCTGCAGCTAAGAGGCGGACAGCAATTTCATGGCAATATTCGGTACGTAGAGGTTTCCCGCCGTACTTTCTTATGCAGGCTTTGGAATGAACCCCACATAGAGGAGCTAAGTCCGTTGCTGTTAATGCAAGCATTCCACCATCGCGTAGGGCCCTAACAGCAGAATCTATATAGGGTGCTGGAGAACCGAAAGGATCTATATCGATGAAGTTGAACCTCTTTTGTGGCGCTGCATGAGTACTTAAAATAAGGTTAGCATCATCATTCTTCACTAGAACACGTTTAGATAAGCGGTTAAGTTTCACATTAAATCTAGCCAACATTACAGCCTTAGGATTAAGGTCACTTATTAGAACCCCCTTTACGCCTCTAACTTCTTTTGCGAAACGTATCCCACGAACTCCACATCCGGTCAAAGGTTCACAGATGCTAATTTCTTCACCCAACATTTTTTGATAAACTTGCAGAGCCAAAGTAGCCAGGTCTCGGTTAAGTTCCATGGCAGGATTATAAAAAACTGGTGCTTTTGAGGGAGCATAATCCGAAGGCGAAACAATAAAGGCACTTAAACGGGGAACAACCACTTCAACTTCGCCTTCCCGCACAGTTTCGGTTGGAAACCCAAAACTTGTTCTATCTTTTCGCATACTGAACCCTTTAACAACACATGTTAAACGCGAGTTACTTCTTCGTTGCAAAAGTGTTTTAGATAACCATTTAAACCTTCTTTCATGAACAACATTGAATCGCCTGATCTTCTTAACTGGGCGTCCCGGTATTGGGAAGACCACCGTATTGCTTCGAGTTATAGAAAGGTTAGAGAAGAGTGGTTATGTTCCAGGTGGAATGGTAAGTAGAGAATTTAGACAGAAAGGAACTCGCATAGGCTTCCAAATTATCAACCTCCAAACAGACGAAAAAGGATGGTTAGCTCACATAAATCAGCCCTTCGGCCCTAAAATAGGAAAATACCGAGTAAATCTTCAAGATTTAGAACAAATAGGCGCTAGGTCTATAAGTGATGCTGTCAAGAAGGCGGATTTCATTGTAATAGATGAGATAGGGCCTATGGAACTTTATTCAAAAGCCTTTGTAAACGCTGTCTTTGAAGCCTTAAACAGCAATAAGCTAGTGATTGGAACTATTCATTGGAGAGCTCGTGGACGGATAATTGAAGCTGTGAAAAAGAATGTTGAGGCTGAAATAATTGAGGTGACCCAGCAAAACCGGGAACATTTGCATGAAATCGTTGTGGAAAAATGTCTGAAACTTTTGAAAGTTTAAATGGCTTTACGGGAACACTAAAGGAGAGGAGAAAAGTTTTCATGTTGGTTGCTGGAGTCGATGACGCTGGGAGAGGAGCAGTAATTGGTCCCCTAGTAATTGCAGGGGTATTGTTTCGCGAGGAGGACTTATATAAACTTGCAGAGTTAGGTGTTCGAGACTCAAAGCTTCTTTCGCCAAGTAGGAGGTTTAGGCTCGCAGAAGAAATAAAGAGGATTGCGCTTAAACATCGAGTTGTTAAGCTTTTGCCTCCAGAAATTGATAAGGTGGTTATGAGTAACCGAAAACTTCACAAGCTGAACCGATTGGAAGCGCGAACTATGGCACAAATAATAGCGGAACTTAAACCGGACATAGCCTATGTGGATGCCTCTGATGTATTGGCAGAACGTTTTAAACAACACATACTTGAGTGCCTTTCCTTTAATGTTGAAATAATCTCTGAACATAAGGCTGACAAGAGTTATCCTATAGTTTCCGCAGCTTCAATAATTGCTAAGGCAGAGAGGGATAATTCCGTAAAGAAATTGCAAGAGAAATATGGTGATATAGGCTGTGGATACCCCACGGATCCGAAAACTATTGCTTTTCTAAGGGAATGTTTGAAAAGATTCGATAAATATCCGGATTTTGTTCGGAAGTCTTGGAAGCCAGCGAAAAAACTTAAGGATGAAGCTAGAATGCGGCAAGCAAAGCTTGGTTAGATTCTGGCTATAACTTCTTCTAGACTCTTGGCTTTCAAGATTTCTTGTTCGTGAAGAAATGGAACTTCGTTGTTTTGTTTGATAAGTTTTTTATCGTTTGTTATCAGAACTGGTTGGGCGTCAACTATCTTGCTCACGCTTATTATCTCTTCCACGCGTTTCTGCAAGATTTTCTCTTCGTTTAGAGCGATTCCTCCTAAAAGAGTTAGGTTTTCCCTCGAATATTTAGCTACGAAGTCAAATGGCGCTTTTTTAACATGTAAAAATTTGATGTTACATTGGTGAAATTTCTTAATTAACGCCTTGAGCACAGGGGTTTTGGCTATTGCATTTTTTGCCGATGAAAAAAATCCCTTTTTTCGTTTTTCTTCGAATATGTTTATGGGTTTTACTAAAGGAGCGCCTAAAATCCATTCGAGATTGTAGGCTGTAGAAACTGAGGCTTTAGCCATACCCCTTTCATATCCGTAAAGGGTTCTTCGGGAAACTCCCACCATCTCAGCTAGCTTTCCTATGGATAGGCCTACTTCCTGCCTACGTTTTCGAATGGCTTCGCCATCTAACCGAACATAGTATCCTCCAGGCCCAGCCTCAACCAATGGATGCAACTTTTTTAAAACTATATCTTCCAAAGTTTTTGGATTGACTGTGTAAACATCGTATCTCGAGTAAACAGTGTCATCTTCCAAGCGTTTTTCTCGGACAGTCTCTCCTATGAAGAGAGGTATTGCGGAGAATTGCTCTGAAATTTTCTTTAATTCATAAGCATCATGTTGGGAGATTCCGCAGATGTTCACATAGGATTTTACAAAAAGGGTTTTTGTTCCGTTGGAAATGACATAATCGAAGCAACTTGGGCGTGAGCAACATAGAGCGGAAATGTTGAATCCACCGCGTTTAAAAATTGATTCAACAAGACTAAGTATTTCCGCTCGCTTCATCCCTTCTCCTCCACGGAACAAAAGAAAGCGTAGGATATAAACTATACTTAACTTCTAGAATAACCTCCTATAAAAGAGTTACATTAAGGCTTGAAGCTGAAGTGAAACAATTAACTCTTTAGCTCTCTTTCCATCTCCTCAATTTCCTTTAACAACCTCTCAACAGCTGCATCCTCTTCTATGCCACCAGCCTTTTCCCGTCTGGCTCTTAATGCCCTTTGCTTCTTTACCTTCTTAGCCACCTGGTAACACGTTATAACCAGAATAATAGAAAGAACGATCAATAGCCAAGTTTGAGGTTTCTGTAGATATTCCATTAAAATGTCAAACATTGTCTTTTCTGGCGGTGGAGGCGGCGAAGGTGGTTGTGGGGTTGTAGCGTTTTTTATTAACAGGTGTGGTTGAAGGAGGGAACATGAGGTTTGTCCTTCCGTGGAGACAATTTCTATCTTTTCATACAATTCAGCGTAGTCAATTTCAATGTTCACTTTAGGCTCGTTTTCGCCTTTTACTATCAAACGTATAGGACGGCCAGCCCAGTCAACAAGCATATTAACACTGGAAGAAGCATTCAGTTGGATCCATGGCAAAACATATAGCGTTCCATTTTTTTCGTCGTATTTTAGCCCCAACAGGGATGGTTCGATGGAATTCCATTTTCCATTGATATAAACTTCAATTTCGGGCTGTAGTACTGTGGTTCCAGCTTTGAGATGTATGCTTAAGCTATATATCATTCGACTGTGGCTTGCTGGATTGGACACGTTTATAGTTGTAACTGCCCAAGTGCTGTTTTCCAGCTTTTCAATTATTGGAGGCTGAACGATCAAGGAAGGTGGAATCTCGTTTTCCAGTTGGATCTCCAAATCGAAGGGAATCATCGCTTTAGAATCTAAAATCAGTAACGTGTCTTCAAGAGCTATCTTCTCTTTTTTAAGTTTGTCAAGGGAAGGTTCCAGCTCCATTTTTGTCTGGTTGGCTCCATGGGAAATTCCGTATAGTGATTGCGCTAATCCTTGGAGTTGGATGGTTATGTTTTCTATAACAGTTCCAGTTAGGCTTACATTTTGAGCTATTTCATAAATTATATTCGCAATTTCGTTTATGCTTGGAACAGTTTCGTTTCCTTTCCGTAACGCGTCGAGGGAAATGTAAGCCAAAGTTAGGTTTCCTAAGGTATGGTTTAGATAAGCTTTGAGATGTGGATTTGAATTGAGGAAGGTTATTGTCTCAGGCGCGTTCATAAATTCTGTTAGACTGGAATTAGCAAGTTGTATACATTTTTGGGAAAACTCCAGCGTAGAGTCTGCCATTTGAAGGCTAGAGCTCACTAGCAAGAGAGAGTCAGCAAGCAAAGTACTGTTCTCTTTGATTTGTCCAGTTGCTTCAGCAATTCCTTCCAAGGCCCGGCCCATTTGTAAAGTTTGGTTGCTTAGCTCCTCAGAACTTGTTACAAAACGTTCCATAAGCTCTATAGAAAAATCTAAGTTATTCACCATATTCCTGAAATAGGTTTTTAGGGTTTCAGATGAAGATGAAACCTGAATTACTATGGGATCTATAATTACTTCACCCCATGAACCCACATCTATAACATCAGCCGAAGCTTCAAGAGTTTGAGAATCATTCCCAAGAAAAGTTATCCAAGTAATCACCGTTTTATCGGCTAGAGTGGATGTAGAATTCGCCTCCGGTGAAGTTTTGATTCCAGAAAAGTAATCATTTGAAAGCGCCAAGTTAATCGTACAGAAGAGCGTTTGAACCGCTGTTCGATTATCAGCTATATAAAGTGGTTGGAGTTTGTTCTGCAGGGTTAATCTGAAGGATAAAGTATCTAAGAGGTTAGCTTTCATGAAATAGAGGAGTTCGGCTTCTGTTACCTTGGCGGTTTCACCGTTTACTGATAAAGTCATATTGACAGCTACTGGCGGATTTCTCAAACTTTCTGCAGTATAATGATATCTAACTGTTTTTTTAGCCTCGATTGTTACGTTTTCCCAAATTAGGCGGGTTATGTTTCCGAAATTCTCAATTATGGAAGGAAGTGGAGTTCCGTAAAGAACTGAAAGCGTTGAAGAATTTATCATTTCAATTCTGTCAACTAATCGAAGACGAACTGGTGAAGATCCATTATTGTAGATTTCAAAACGGACATAAACGTATTTTTCAAGCAGTTTCCCTGTTGGGGCATATTTTATCTCCCACATCTCTATTTTTCTGCAAGTAACCTTTGAAAACTCGTTTTCGCTTTTTGGGCTGGAAATTTTCGGAGTGACCAGAACTACTATTGTTACAAGGGAAAGGAACACAAAGGTGGAAACAAGTTTTCGGCGTTTAAGCTTCATTGTTTTTCTCGCCTCCAGCTGAACTGTATTCTTTAAGCAATTTTCTTATCTTTTCAAGCCGAGTCTTGTAGGCTGAAAAAGCATTGTGAAAGGTGTCAGGATCAATTTCTTCTCTCCGCTCTTTAAGGATAAGCAAGGATGATTTTAACCATCCGAGTTCGGCTAGGAAGAGCTGGCGACGTTCTTCCATTAAAACCGGTGCGGGAATCGTCAGCACGGTTTTAGGCGGGGTTTCTTCAAGTTTTCCATCAGTCATGAAAAGTGTGCGTTTAGATGCTTTAGCTACGGCCAAATCATGTGTAACAATAACGAAAGTTTGGTCAAGAGTTTCGTTCAAGTTTTTAATAAGCCTAATAATTCTAAGTCCCGTAGCTCGGTCAATGTTTCCTGTGGGCTCATCGCCGAGAATTATGGCTGGCTCATTAGCCAGTGCCCGAGCAATCGCCACGCGTTGCTGTTCACCACCGCTTAATTGCGTTGGTTTATGTTGCATTCGTTTTTCTAACCCAACTAGCTTAAGAAGATCTATAGCTCTTTCTTGAATTTCCTTATTTGAAAGCTTTCCCGAAAAAAGCATAGGAAGCTCAACATTTTCCAATGCAGTTAAAAGAGGAACTAGGTTGAAAAATTGAAATATAAACCCTATTTTTTCACGTCGGAAACGAGCTAGCTCCTTCTCACCAAGAGGCGTAATGTCTGTTCCATCAATAATTATTTTCCCACTTGTTGGCTTGTCTAAACCACCTATTATGTTCAGGAGAGTAGTCTTTCCAGAGCCAGAAGGGCCTTGAATTGAAACAAACTCACCCCTTGCTATTTTCAGATTTACCCCACGAAGGGCCTCAACTTTGATTCCCTCTCCTAAATTATAGGTTTTTATTACGTTGTAAAGCTCCACTATGTTACTCATATCTAAGCGCCTCCACTGGTGGAACATTCGCTGCTTTCCACGATGGATAAAGTCCTGCGATTAACCCAATGGATATGGCTACGAGAAAAGCACCAATTAAAATGTCAGGAGCTATAAGCAACGGAATAGTTAAATTCAATCCTATCATGGAAACTAACCATTGAATTAGGTAGACGCTAGTTAATCCTAACCCGCAGCCTATCAAACCGCCTATAATGCTTATTATTAAGGCTTCTGAAAGAAAGAGAGACAAGATGTGCCATCTTTCCGCACCTACAGCTTTTAACATCCCTATCTCCCTACGCCTCTCATGAACTGACATCATAACCGTGTTCAAAATCCCTAAAGCGCCAACTGCAAGACTAACAGCTCCTAAAGCAAGTAAAACGCCGTTTATTATGTTCATAATACGGTCAATTTGACGCATAAGTTCCTCCTGTCGAACAACACTTGCATCTTCAAACATTGTCCTAAAGGTACGTTCCAGCTCCTCGCCCAAGTTTGGATCATCAAGTATAACAAGTATGTCAGAAACGTACCCTTTTCTGTTAACCAGCTCTTGAGCCGCGTCCAACGTTAAGAAACATCCAATGCTTAGTTCTCCAGTACCTATAGCGCGAAGTAAGCCAACTACCCGGAATTTCTTACCAACACCACCCATTTGCGTGCTTAAGGTAACAGTGTCGTTAACTTGTATTCCAAGCGTGGCAGCGGTAGATGCTCCAAAAATGACAGAGTCTTTTTCCCCTTGATTTAGTAATCTCCCTTCCGCTAATGAAACACGATATAACCTAGTGGCGTCTTTTGGGTTTATGCCTATAGTTAAAACTGGTTGATTGCCCACATTCGCCATTGTTGTTATTACTGGAACGGCGTCTTTCACTCCAGAAACGTTAAGAATTATGTCCTTAACGTACTCCGGAATGTCCACACCACTTGTTCTGCTACTCACAATTATACCAGCACCCAACATTTCATTGAGTGTGTTCTTTACCTGTGTACGCATTCCATAAGCGATAGTCATTAGCGAAACAATGGTAGAGATGCCTATGATAACTCCGAGTATAGTTAAAGCTGAACGAAACTTTCGTCGAGTTATGCTTCGGTATGCTATTTTTAGAGCCACTATGGAGGTTCTAGGCATCATTATCCCTACTATATAAGAAACTGATATATAAGAAACCTATATATAACTTCCTATAGGAAAAGGGGTAAAGATTGAGGAAGCACGAGGCCGAAGAAATAGTCTCTCGTTGGAGAGAACAGATGAAAAAGGGATATCTAAAACTCGCCATTTTACTTGCACTAACAAAAGGGCCGTTACACGGCTATGAGATGATAAAACGAATAAAAGAACTAAGCTTAGGGTTATTAACGCCTAAAGCCGGCGCGTTATACCCGACATTGAAGATATTAGAAGAAAACAGACTTATAAAGGGAAAATGGAAAAAACAAGGAAGGAAAAGGAAGATTAAGGTTTATGAAATAACTCGAAAAGGCAAAGAAGTGTTCCAGAAAACGGTTGAAAAACATTTCATCATTATCTCAGCCAGCCGAAAACTGCTATTAAAGGAGTTGAAAACTCTAGGATTCATCGAAAACATAGAGGCTTATCCTCAACTTTTCCTCCAAACAATAAAAGTTTTAATATTAGACGAAAACGCCTCATCACGACAAAAAATAGAAGCACTGGAAAATCTCAAACAAGGACTTCAGAAACTAACAGAAACATTCAACACAGCAATAGTTAATCTCGAAAAAAGAATAAAAGAACTTGAAAAAGAAACGTAAAGTTACTTGTTTAACAATTAGAATTGTTGATACAGCATATTGTATCTATCAAGCTACATATCTCTTCAACTTGAACTTATGTTAAACCCGTTTCCGAAGTTTATGTGACTACAGCTTCTCCGTAAAGAATTAGGTCAAAGAAATGGGGGATTGGATGTTTAAAGATTCTTTTAGTTTTAGGGATCGCCTTCCCAGCCGAATTTGGCTGCGATGTTGGCGATGTCGACGATGTCGATCATATAGTCGCCGTCTATGTCGCATATTGGGTTCCATCTTGGGTGGCCTGGATAGGAGCCGAAGGCTGAGGCTGCCTTTGCAACGTCAAATATGTTAATTTTGATGTCTGGTGATTGCAGCTGCGGCTTATATGGGTAGTCCGGATATCCTAGGTCATCATACAACGTGCTGCCGCAAATGTCCTCTTTTATTGTTACCCAGAACGGAAAAGTGTAGTTGACCAAGATGCAACGCAGGCGCCAGGTATCCGGCTCTGGCTCCAACATATGTCCTGATAGCTTCATGAAGTGGAGGCCTGCTTTGAAGCCGCCTATGTAGGATTGTTCGTGTGGGGTGTAGGGTTTTAGGTGGACGGTTTCGGTGGATGTTGCTAAATCGTCGATGGTGAGGGTTTTTTCGGCTATTATTGTGCGTATGGCTTGGATGTGCCAGGTTGGGGGGTCTGTTGTGGTGTCTAGCCACATGTCTTCGATGTAGTACCAGTATAGGATTGTGTCAGGCTGGACTATCGGTGTGAGTAGGATTATGTCGTCTGGGCTTAGCTGGCCGTCACCGTCATCCATCCATGACGAGCATTCCAGAGAAGGTGAAGATGTTGGCCAAGTTTTATGCCAGAAGGATCCGACAGGACTGCCTAGGTTGACGGAGCTGACGTTTTCGAAGATTTCATGCTCCATTATCATGTTCTTCATCGTTACGATGAATTCTGCTGTGAAATTCAGCGGAAGTTTGTGGCGGTATTCATAACCAGGTGAAGTTATGTGTATGTTTTCATTAAGTGGGTAATATCGGAAATAGCCGAAAGGCGAGTGGATTGGCTGGCTGCCAGGAAGATTCGTCTGGATGGTAGAACTACGTTTGTTCGCTGCCAATAATATGTGGCTGGAGTTAACGTATTCAACTAGCCGCCAAGGACCACTCCCAATCAAATCCGGATCCGGAGCAAACCCGGATACAAATTCTGGTGGAGGATCATCAGGTGTACCTGGAACGCTATCAGGCCCACAAATGATTGGTTTCCAAACATGCTTCGGAAGTATTGGCTGTTTAGCAATTGACTCTATAAAGAAGATTGATTTGCTATCATAGAGGATTTCGAAGTTGTAGGGGTCTAGGATGCTGAAGCTTAGAATATTCTCTACATTGCTGATCCACCATGGCGGCGATAAATCCCCTCTTATAGCTATGTCTTTTTTCATCTCAACAAAGGTATACTCTATGTCTGCCACTGTCAGCGGGGTCCCATCACTCCAGTAGATATCTGTCCGTAAAGTGAAGGTTATTTTTGTGCATTCACCATAAATTGGATGTCCATAGGTTCCTACTGTATAGTTTTTAACCATCCAAGGAATCCATGTTAAGTTATATGGGTTTCGCCTAATCAGTCGGTCATAGATCAAGTCGAGGACTAACCAGCTTGAAGGCCAACTTGCATATACTGGGTTAAGTGAATCTAGTCCTTGGAAAGGAAGTCCGTAACGTATTGTCATGTTCTCACAATCGCCATATTCATAGTCTGTGGGATGCATATTCAGAAAAGTAAAGAAGTTATCGATGCAGTGCCCAGGCTGGCTTACAACTCCTTGCCAAGGTTTACCCCTATATGGGTTTTCACCGTCACCAGGAACTGGTGTCCACTGGTTTCCTCCTGTGTAAACTCGGTTCATAGCTTTGTTAATCATAGTGCCCCATAGGGGAACTTTAAAGCTCTTATTTTGGAACACTTCTATTGCTAAAAAAGCATAGTATATGGCTTGCTCCCAGCTGGGAGCAATCTTCATTTGCTCTACATAATAGTCGTATTCAGAGTCCATTATTCCGTTATGATTATAGCAAGAGCCGGGATGCCAATAATTGGAGCTGTGAAAAGTATAGAGAAAATAAATGCTGTCTGCAGTATAACCACCAATGTAAAGATGATAATCTTTTTCCAAAAATACCTGCAAATATGCTTGTTGGATCCCTCCGTAGATGGAATTTACTCTTATTCTGACTAATTCAAGTTGGCTTGCGAGCCATTGTCCAAATTGATATCTGATAGGATGGTCGCTTCGAATGAAGAATTTGAGTTCCAGATATTCGTCGGGGTCTTCTTGGCCGTTGCTGTTTCTATCCCAATATCTCCAGCCTGTAACGGGATTAACAGGGAATCCATCAGCATCTAGCAGGTCTTCAGCCCTAGCCGGATCGTAGGGGTAGGGGTTTTCTCCCTGGTTAGGCCAGACACTTGGTGGCAGTGGCACATAGATGGGTATTAGAAAATTATTGAAAAGGTTTCTGTCTACTAGGTGAGCAATTGCTTGTCTGAAGCTAATTACACTACACGGGTTCGGGTAAATCGGATTTGGATAGTTTGGATCAGGCGGGTTTCCTAAGGACTCGTTTCCATTGTTGTTTATGTCAAGCATATAGAAACCATAACCGGCTCCGCAGCCTATCACATTTATAGTTTCGTTGTAGGGCAACCCTGTATACGGATTAATCCTGTTACTCGTAAACAAATCATACCAATATGAGTCTAGCCCCGGTTGTGCAATGTCTATAGATCCGTTTGCGATTTGATCAAAAACAGCATCGTTTCCAGGGTAGAGCTTTATTAATAGTCTATCACTTCGCGGACCAAAATTCTCGAACTTCGTGTCAGCGGTGGTTCCATCTTGGTAAACCCACTGGAATGTTGGCACAATTGTTAAGGCCATAGAAGCAGTAAGCACCACTACTAACAGAGGAATTAGTTGACGGTTCGTCCACATTCTAATTCCTCATTTTTCGCCTTTAAAAGGCTGAAATTTATAAAAATAATGAACAATTTTTCCACAAAAAATATATAGAAAAGCTAAGCTAATACCGTTAAAAGTTTGTATATGACAAAGAATTTTTCATGCAATTGAAGCTAAGCCTGAATTTACTTTAATCACCCTATTATCTCTCGTCTTAACATTTTAGTGCGGCGGGTGGGATTTGAACCCACGAACCCCTATGGGAGGGGATGTCCCCTCCGAACTGATCTTGAGTCCCCCGCGTTTGACCTGGCTTCGCTACCGCCGCTCAAAGTTTCAAAAGACAAGAGAATTTTTAAAGGTTATTCAACAATTCTCCCATCTCTTAGACTCTAAACCGTAAATTAACCTCGCACCCTTGAAACTTGAAGCCTATACATTTTAAACCTTTTTTGCCAAATGAAATTCTTTTCACTTTACAGACAGCTTTAATCTCATCACGTATCTCTTCGATTAGCCGTTCAACTTTCTTATTCTGGCATACTATCTTTAGGTGCGAAATCTCTTTTGAGAGAGCCATTCCACGTTTTGACTTAAATCTTCGAGCATTCCAAACAATACGCCTCAAAAGTTCTCCAAGAAACTCTGAATCTTCATCTATAAGATTCTCGCATGGTTTCGGCCATGACGCAAGATGAATACTTTCTAAACCAATTTGCTCTTTGAAAAGTCGGTGGTAAAGCTCTTCCGTTATGTGAGGAGTTATTGGCGCATAAAGCTTGATCAAGTTCCATAAGGCATGATTAAGTGTGTAAACCGCCGATTTTCTTACCCATTTTTTCTTTGGTTTATTTAGACGATGCTTTACCATCTCTATGTAGTCGTCGCAGAATAGATGCCAGAAGAACTCCTGCAATTCTTGAACAGCCAAATTAAATCTAAAAGTCTCCATATGCCTTGTAACATTAATTATTAATCGCTGAAGCTTGTTAAGTAGCCATCTATCTACAAAATAAAGCCGTTTAGGATTCTCCAGAAACTCGTTTCTTCTAATATATTTATGTACGAAACGACTTGCATTCCACATTTTTTGCAGAAATCCCCAGCAATACTCAACATCTTTCCATTTAAAAGGGAAGTCTGAACCGACGCTCGCCAATATCAGTGCTTCACGAAGGGAGTCAGCCCCGAATTTTTCAATTACTTCTTCCGGATAAATTACATTGCCTAAACTACTTGACATGGCTTTTCTGTCTGGTCCTAAAATCATGCCGTTAATCAGTGCCGTTTTGAATGGCAGCGTTCCAGTTTGGAGATAACACTGCGTGATGCTGTAAAAAGCCCATGTCCTTACTATTTCGGAGCCTTGCTGTCTAAGATTTACGGGGAAATTCTCAAGTTTTCCTGGCCAGCAACAGATCACTAGAGGGGTTATTGAACTATCTACCCAACAGTCGCAAACCTCGCTTGCCCCGGCTATTTCTTTATTGCCGCATTTTGGACATTGATCAAACAATGGTATATCTGTTGACGGGTTCACTGGAAGCTGTTCCTCTTTAGGCGGTAATATAGCACCACATCGCTTACAGTACCAAAACGGAATAGGAGTTCCGAATTTTCTTTGCCTTGAAAAAACCCAATCCCAGTTTAGACTTTCAATCCATTTTACAAGTCGGTTCTGAAAATGTTCTGGAACCCATGAAATCTCGTCTGCAAGCTTTATTATGTCATTTTTAAGGTCTAATATGCGGATGAACCACTGGTTTTTGAGTATAAGTTCTATGGGAGTTTGACACGTAGAACGTTCTGTGTGAGCTAAGACATTGTGCCATAACTTCTCTATCTTAGACAAGCACCCTTTAAATTCTAATTTCTTGAGAACTACTTTTCTTGCTTCCTTCACTGGTAAGTCATCGAAATATTTGCTGTTAACTATTCTTCCTTCCTCATTCAAGGCTTGAATGACAGGTAATTTTCGCTCTAAAACTACGTGAACATCTCTTTCGTCTCCGAAAGTACATACCATGACAACTCCAGTTCCAAAATTTGGGTCAACGAAATTGTCGGCGATTATTGGGACTTTACGGTTATAAAGCGGAACGATAGCTTTCTTATTAACCAGGTTTCGATATCTTCTGTCTTTTGGGTTAACTGCAACAGCGACACATGCATGCAAAAACTCAGGTCGCGTGGTAGCAATTTCGACATGACCATTTTCTATTTTAAATTTTATGTAAGCAAGAATTCCTTTTCTCTTAACGTATCCAAGCTCAGCTTGAGCCAATGTTGTTTTGCATTTTGGACACCAATAGACTGGGTGTTTAGAACGGTAGATCCTGCCTTGATTAAATAGTCTCAAAAGCGCGAGTTGTACCTTTTTGTGATACTTTTTGTCCATTGTTTTGTATTCAAATGTCCAATCTGCAGAATATCCGAGTCTAATCATTGCGGAGCGCATAGTCTTAATGTTCTTGGAAGCCCATGCTTTGCATGTGCGAAGAAACTTTTCGGTTTGGTTTGGATTGATTCCAAGCTTGTTTTGGACAGCTAACTCTGTTGGCAAACCTTGTGTATCCCATCCTTGAGGAAGCAATACGTTGTATCCACGCATCCGCTTATAGCGGGCAATAACATCGCTCAAAACACAGCTGTAGGCTCTTCCAATGTGAAGGCCACCAGACGTAAAAGGTGGGGGTGTATCAATTACGAAAACTGGTTTTTCTGGTTGTTTCTTAAATTTGAAAATTCCTTTTTTAAGCCAGTATTTTTGCCATTTTGGTTCGATTTTCGAAGGTTCATAGTGTTTAGGGAATTCAGACCCAACAATCCCTCTTATTCATGTGTTTCGCCTCCAAAATTCTAGAAACATCTAAAATTTTGTAAAATAAGACGTCTTTAGACCCAGCTATTCCTCCGCATTTAGACGCCTCTCGGTAATTTATGGATACTTTCTTGTAGATATTAGTTTCGTTACTCAGACAATTGTTACAAAAAGGATAATAGTTTCATAAAGAGAGATGGAAGAAGTGAATTTCACGATGATATAGTCCAATACCAGATATAATTTTGAGGATTTTTTTTAGCTATAATTATCCAGCAATTGCCAACTGGTTTAGTGTTTTTCTTGTAAACCTTAAGTATTTTGAAGCCTACTTTTGTAAATTCTTTTAGGTACTGTTCTTTAGATTTTGGCCAAGCAGCTATTATGGGTAGACAAATCTTCTTTTCTTTACCTTGAACATTAATTTTTCGTAGAATTAAATTTCCAGGCTTTTTTCCTAGTCTTTTGTAGAAATCCTTTACAGAGGTAGGCTCCTCAACGCCTATATTGCATGAAAAATATAGACCATCACGTTTCAATACCCTGCGGGATTCACATAGATGCTTGTCCCTTGCTCGTTGGTCTATTATTATATGTAAACAAGCGACATTGATTGCTAAATCATAAATTTCATCTCTTATTGGAAGGCTTGTGATGTCTGCCACTAGGACTTCCATTGAGAGTCCTTCTTGCTTAGACTGTTTCTTTGCGCGCTTTACGGCAGAACGGGATACATCAATAGCGGTAACGTCAAATCCCTTCTTTGCTAAGAAAATTGAATCCCTACCCTCCCCACAACCCATGTCCACTATTTTTAAACCCTTAGGCCAATGAAAACCTTGAAGGAATCTAACAAGGGGTTCAGTAGGTAAGAGTTCTTCCCAAAGCTCCGCGCCCTCTTTGTAGACCTTACGATATCTCTCTTCATAAGCACAGGGATCATAAGAATATTCATTCATGTCTCCTAAAATGTACTAATTCGATGAAATAAAAATTAACGTTCTTATAAAGTAGGAATAATCACAGCCAAGCATCTTCGTCGAAGAGACACATACTGGTTCAAATTTTTGGTTTTCATAAGAAAATCTAAAAGTTAAGTAGACGATTATGGTTGAGAAGGGGGCAACTTGATTTACGGTAAATATGGTGAGTATTACGACTTAATTTATAGCATGAAGAATTATGATGGTGAATGTAAAGGCCTTATCGGCTACTTCAAGAAGTTTTCAAAAGAGAGGGTTGAAAGCATACTTGATGTTGGGTGCGGAACGGGCAATCATAGCATCTGTTTTGCTAAGAAGGGCTATAACGTAGTCGGCATTGACTTATCTAAAGTTATGGTAAACCAAGCCAAAAAGAAGGCCAAGGAAAATGGTTTGTCTGTCAAGTTCTTTGTTAAAGATATGAGAAACTTCAGTTTAAAAAAGAAATTTGATGCAGTTTTATGTCTTTTCGGAACATTTGGCTATTGCATCAAGGACGATGATGTCTTTGCAACCTTCAAAAGAATAAGAAATCATCTAAAGAGGAACAGCTTGTTCATTTTTGATTTCTGGCCTGTTTATGCATATGTTGGAAGAGAAAGCTGGCGAAGTATTCGCGAAATAGAAAAAGATGACACCTATGCTACAAGAATTATTGATAGTTCCTTTAATCCAGAAAACAATGTGGTAAATTTAAAAATAAAATGTAAAATCACAAAGAACGACAAACTCATTGACTCTTTCCAAGAAGAACATGAGATAAGGACATTTACGCCACCTGAAATAGCTCACCTCTTAAGAGAAACAGGCCTTAAGCCCCTAGGCTTTTTCAAAATAAACTGGCAAGCTCAAACACCTTACACCCTAC
>DAZI01000064.1:292-10540 GCA_002507245.1 Candidatus Bathyarchaeota archaeon UBA233 | reverse complement strand
ATCAAACATGTTTCTACCCTGAGGGTGGAGGACAACCACCCGATAGTGGGCACTTAATCTTTGGTGATAACTCTGCTGAAGTCGTCGATGTTCAAAAAGTTGGGAAAGTGATTGTGCACAAGCTCAAAAAACTCATTCCTAAAGAAGGCATGAAGGTTGAGGGAGTAATCGACTGGAATAAACGTTACAGTCTAATGAAACATCACACAGCCACCCATGTTTTGATGGGTGCAGCAAGACGAGTCCTTGGGAAACATGTATGGCAGTTTGGCACGCAAAAAGAAATTGAAAGCTCAAGGCTTGACATATCTCATTTCCGCAGACTAACCTTAGAGGAAGTCCATAAAATCGAATACTTGGCAAATCAAGCTATCTCCCAAGGAATTCCTGTTGAAACACGATGGATGCCGAGAAACAAAGCTGAAAAGCTTTACGGGTTCAAGCTATATCAAGGCGGTGCGGTTCCAGGCAAGGATATACGTGTAGTGAAAATAGGTGACTGGGATGTAGAAGCATGCGCAGGCACTCACCTCAAAAATACTAAAGAATTGGGGTTCATCAAGATTCTTCGAACAGAACGTATACAAGACGGTGTTGAACGATTCATTTACAGTGCTGGGCTAGCAACTTTAAAGCCCATACAAGAAAGAGAGCAGTTACTGCTCCAAGTAGCTTCCACCGTAAATGCGCCCCTAGAAAAGCTAGTACAAACAATTCAACGCCTAATAAATGAACATAAAGAAACGCGAAAACAAAGAGAACGACTCCTTGAAGAACTCGCTAAACTGAAAGCCGAAAAACTCCTAAACGAAGCCCAGAAAATTAACCAAGTGAACCTAGTAATAGAATCCACAAAGGAAGAAGACGCTGAAGTCCTCATAAAAATCGCTAACCAAATAGTCACAACAAGCCCATGCACAGTAGCTGTTCTCTTCGGAACTAATCAAACTGCCAAAATCGTGGTAATGGCAGGCGAAAAAGCTCTAGAAAAAGGAGTCAATGCAAGGGAAATAGCCAGGGAAGCTGCTGCCTTGCTTGGCGGCGGAGGAAGCGGAAGACCTGAATTCGCTCAAGGAGGCGGAACCCAAACTCAAAAACTAGCCCAAGCTATGGAAAAAGCCAAACAAACAGTCAGAAAACAGATTGAAAAACCGAAATAAATTAAAGAAGCCTCAACCAAATAGAGCATGGTGCCTTAAATGAGGGATTGTTTCCTCTAAAAACAAAACCTTTAATAATCCTAGAGACAGTTCAGAGAATTTCATGGAATTTTTAAGACAAATCGAGGAGAAATGGCAAAAAGCTTGGGAACAAGCGAAAATTTTCGAAGCCGATCCCCAACCAGATAAACCAAAATGTTTTGTGACTTTTCCATATCCGTACATGAATGGCCCATTGCATATGGGACACGCTTTTACAGCTACCCGGGTGGATGTTTATGCCCGGTTTAAACGCATGCAAGGCTACAACGTGCTGTTTCCATGGGCTTGGCATTGGACAGGTGAAACTATCGCTGGTGGAAGCGAAAGAATAAAACAAGGCGACCAATCCTTTATAAAGCCGTTACTAGAAATTGACGGTGTTCCCAAAGAAGAATTGGAGAAATTCGTTGACCCTTTTTACATGGCTGAATACTATACACGAGAAAATCAAGAAACCGTGAGAAAAGCAGGATTCAGCGTTGACTGGCGCCGAGAATTTCATACAGTCATGCCTACCTTCCAACGTTTCATAATATGGCAGTATACGCGCCTAAAAGAGAAAGGCTACGTCGTTCGTGGAACCCACCCGGTAGTTTGGTGCCCTCGTTGTGAAAGTCCAACAGGAGATGCTGACAGACAAGTAGGCGAAGGGGTAGCTCCTGAAGAATACACCTTAATAAAATTTGTGTTCGAAGATGGTTATTTGCCAGCGGCGACTTTCAGGCCAGAAACAATTTATGCGGTAACTAACTTGTGGATAAACCCTGAAGGAGAATACGTAAAGGCAAAAATAAACGGCGAAAAGTGGATTATAAGTCGGAAAGCCGCAGAAAAACTGAAGGAACAGAAAAAAACAGTACAAATTCTAAAAAGTTTCAAAGGAAGAGAGATCATAGGAAAGACTTGTGAAAGCCCGATTGATAAGAGAAAACTTCTCATACTTCCTGGATGGTTTGTAGACCCCGACCACGCGACAGGAGTTGTTTACAGCGTTCCAGCTCACGCACCTTATGACTGGATAGCCTTAAAAGACCTACAAGAAAAGCCTGAGGAATTAGCTAAGTCCAACATTAAACCAGAGGAAGTTAAAGCAATAAAACCCATATCCATGATCAAACTTGAAGGCTTTGGAGAATACCCAGCTATAGAAATATCCCAACAGCTAAAAGTGAAAGACCAACACGATCCAAAAGCTGAAGAAGCTACGAAGATTCTTTACAAAAAAGAATTCCACAGCGGGGTCCTTAAAGAAATCTGCATGGAATACGCTGGAAAAAAGGTAAGCGAAGTAAAAGAGCAGATAATTCGTGACTTTAAACAGAAAGAAATCGCCGACTCTATGTTTGATCTACCTCAACCAGTAGTATGCCGATGCCTAACACCATGTATAGTTAAAGTTCTAGAAGATCAATGGTTCCTGAAGTACTCTGACCCAGAATGGAAAGAAAAAGTTAGAAAAGCCTTGAATAACATGGAGATTTACCCAGAAACCGCTAAACAATGGTTCCTTGATGTTGTAGACTGGCTGCATGAATGGGCGTGTGCCAGAAAAACAGGCATGGGAACACCTCTTCCATGGAGCAAAGGATGGATAGTTGAAACATTAAGCGACTCAACGGTTTATATGGCGTTCTATACAATCAACAAACACATAAGACAGCATAATATAGCTCCAGAAAAGTTAACCCCCGAAGTATTCGACTATATATTTTACGGAAAAGGCTCAGCAAAACAAATTGCAGAAAAAAACAGTATAGACGAAAAAATTCTGAAGGAAATGCACAGCGAGTTCAATTATTGGTATCCGGTTGACCTACGCAACTCAGCAAAAGAACTTGTTCCCAACCACTTAACTTTCTTCCTGTACCACCATACAGCTTTATTCCCACCCGAACAATGGCCAAAAGCTATCGGCGTAAACGGAATGTTAATGATAGAAGGAAACAAGATGTCTAAATCCAAAGGTAACTTCGTCACACTAAAAAGTGCTATAAATGATTACGGAGCTGATGCTACACGTTTAGCATTACTTTTAGCAGCTGAAGGCATGGACGATCCAGACTGGCGAAAAGAAAGTGTACGCGACATAAGGAATAAACTGGAATCTTTCTATCGTTTCGTAGAAAACATAGTCCAAAACGCTATAGAGCAAGAAACTGGGCATATGGAAAGGTGGCTGATGAGCCGTCTTCAATCTAAAATAAGGCAAGTTACGGAAAACATAGAAAAAATGAAAACGCGCACTGCAGCTGAATGCGTCTTCTTCGAAATCTGGAACGACTTTCGCTGGTATAAACGAAGAAAAGGCGAGATGAAAGCCAAAATCCTAAAAGAAGCGTTGAAAATATGGATACGTCTACTATCACCTTTTGCTCCTCATATATGCGAAGAACTATGGAATAAGACAGGTGAAAAACCCTTCATTTCAACCATGGAATGGCCTATATTCGACGAAAGAAAGATAGATTTAAAAGCTGAAGAGGTCGAAAACCTTGTCAAAAGCATCATGGAAGACACACTTAACATAATCAAAGCCACAAAAATAAAGCCTAAACGCATATGCTACTATACCGCTATCCGTTGGAAATGGAAAATTTATCAAAAAACCCTAGAAACAGCGATATCTCATAAAATAGAAACAAACATGCTCATAAAGGAACTGATGAAAGACCCGGAACTAAAAGAAAAAGCAAAACAAGTCGTAAGTTTTGTCCAAAAATTAATCAAGGAAATAAATCAGACCTCTCCGGAAAGGAAAGCGGTAAGGCTAAAATTAGGGAAAATTGATGAAAAAACAATACTTCTAAGCGCGAAAGAGTTCCTTGAGAAAGAGTTGAAGGCTAGAGTAGACGTGTACGACGAAGATAATCCGGAACGTTACGATCCTAAAAATCGCGCAGCTTACGCTATACCCTATCGTCCAGCCATATACATAGAATAAAAAATAAATAGAACTGTAAGGACTGAAAAGGAATTAAATGAATCGGGAAAGGCTCATCAGTGTCTGCTGAGTGATCCGAATATGGTAGTTTCTTCGACCACGACTACTGGTCGTAACATAAAAGTCTTCTTCATGCCTTAAGTTACTTCCATACAATAGCGCTAAAATGGTGCGACATATATTGATAGTGGTTAGTTTCTCACTCTTTATTTTATCCTCAATCTCTTTTTGCAGTTGCCTCGGGTTAATAGTGTATATAACTTCCGGAACCTGGCCAGCTCGTTTATAATGCATTTTCATGTCTTGCAGCAAATATTTTACAATCTCATAATAGGGCGACTTCTTGTTCCTTATCAAATTCACATAGTTTATCAGGGGGATTGGGATATCCATTTTCTTAACTTCTGACATTCCCCTTCCCCATTAAAAATATAAAACGTTCCCTTAAAAGTTTTAAGTACAATTTTTCTATAAAAGGAAACTCTTTATTCTCTAACCTATACAAACGCAAGCACAAAAAATAAACTATTTAACACTCATTCCCGATAAAGTCAAAACAAAAAATGAATGTATACAGGGCCCGTGGCGCAGCCTGGATTCCCATCTAAACAGAAAGCGCGTCGGCCTTCTAACAAACCGGTGGAGAAAGCCGGAGATCCGGGGTTCAAATCCCCGCGGGCCCGCCAAAATTAACAAAGCAGCTGTTTAGCTGAACAGGAAGATACAAATGTCCTCCTCACAAAGGATGAACGAAATATTAAAAAAGATGAAAAACCTTGCTTGGAAAATTGCAAATGAGAAAAAGAGAGAAAAAGGCATAGTTGCAATTCTTCTCTTCGGATCCGTGGCCAAAGGTAACATACATCCTAAAAGCGACGTAGACCTAGTCTTTGTGAAAGATTCGCAAGAAAATCTGATAAAAAGAAAACAGATAGTCAGGAATGGAATAAAAATAGACCTTTGGAAACACTCCATTTCCTTTTATGAACATCTATTCAGGAAGAATTGGCCTCCAGAACAAATGTTCTCCTACTCATTGTTCCTAAACATTCTCCAAGAATGCAAAGTACTTTACGATAGAGAATCTAAATTCGAGAAATACAAGGAGAACGCAATAGTATGGAACTGGCCCAGAAACTGCAAAGCCTTCATAAGAAGCAAGCTAGAAGAAGCTTTGAATAATTATAAAGAGGGAAAGTATGATAAATTCGAGAAACTAGTTTATCTAAGAAAATTGTTTCTGCTATATATCTGTAAACGGCTTTTGAACCTTGGTAAGCCAGTTAGTATTAGAAATAAAGATTACTATCTTAAATGTAAAGAGTATTCTTACGCGCAAGAGTTCGAAAGGATATTCGGCAAGATTCCTGACAGAAACGAGTTAAGCCGACTAATCAAAAAGGTAATGAATATCTTTCATAGAGAAGTGAAAAACAGAGAACAATGGACAGAGCTTAAGGATGCAAAGAACCATTTTTCAAATAAAGAGGACTTTATAGCGACAATATCACTACAGAATGGTGCCTACTACCTAGGATGCGTAGGTTTATCAAACAGAAATGTCGACATGGAAAACAAAGGGTTCCTTAATCCCAAAGCTGAGATAGAGCTAATAAGAAAAACTGAAGACCATTGGATGGAGTTTTATGATATTTATCAGAGAGCACACAACATCAATGCATGGGATTACCAGGAGATTGATTCCACTTTCTATCATCTTCTTTCAAAGATTTCAACCGTTAAGACGTAAGTCAGAACTTTAATAGCCATTTCGAGAACCCAAGATTGTTTACTCCTTTCAACCGTTTTACTTATCAATAATAATTCAGATAGTAGCTTTGTGTCTAGATTAGAGCTTGGTAAACCATGTCTTCAATTAACCCCTTTGGAGAATTCCGAAACGAATGTGAGGCACTTCTGAAAAAAGCGTTAGACAGCCTTTTCCATAAAGCTTCAATACCAAAAATCGTCTTGGAACTTCCTCCTTCTATAGAGTTCGGTGAACTGGCTTCCTCCCTATGCTTTGAACTAGCTAAACAATTAGGCGAAAAACCGCGAGGCTTAGCTGAAAGAATCGCCAACACAATTTCTTCCATGCAGTTCACCATGATCAAATCTGTTGAAGCAGCTGGAGCCGGGTACATTAATTTCCATATTAATTACGGAAAATTTGCAGACTTAGTGCTTGAATCTGTTCGAGAATTGGATGAGGAATATGGGTTTGTCAAGATTGAAACTCCACGGAAAATCATAGTGGAGCATACAAGCGTTAATCCGCTTCATCCCATTCACATAGGGCAAGCGAGAAATCCAATTCTAGGAGATGCTATCGCTCGAATTCTGCGAAAACGAGGGCATGTAATTTCAACACATTATTATGTAGACGATGTTGGACGCCAAACCGCCATAATCGCCTATGGCTATCAGAAATTAGGCAAACCACGGCCAAAAGGGAAGCCTGACCACTTCATAGGAATAATCTATACAATAACTAGCTGTCTTATCGAAATGGAGCGTCTCAAAAAAGAAATAGAAAATGCTGAAAATGTTTCATTAAACGAAGAAGCAGAAAAACTGAAACGCCAACTTGACGATTGGCTGTCTATAGCCGTAGAACTCAAAGAAAAGTATCCAAAACTTTTTAACAGATTGTTAGATGAAGTTAAGCGAGACGAAAATCCCGAACAAACCATCAATGAGCTCAATCGAAACTATGAAAAAGGTGAAGAAAAAGCTAAAGAGATTATAAGGGAAGTTGCTGAGCAATGTTTAAAGGGATTTCGCGAAACCTTAAGCAGGATCGGAATTTTCTTTGATTCATGGGACTGGGAAAGTGAGTTCGTATGGGAAAGTCACGTGAAAAAAACTATGGAGAAACTCCGAGAAACGCCATACGTGTTCAAGTGCGGAAACGTTCTGGAATTCGATGCGGAAAAGGCGGCTAAAGACTTCAACCTCAAGCCAGCATTAGGGTTAAAAGAAGACTACGAGATTCCATCATTGACGCTTGTACGAGCAGACGGTACAACACTTTATACCACAAGAGATATTGCGTATAGCATATGGAAACTTGATAAGGCTGAAAAGGTCATAAACGTTATTGGAATGGAACAGTCTCTAGCCCAGCTACAATTGAAACTTGCCCTATACGCGTTGGGCTATGGTAAAAAGGCTGAAAACCTCGTACACTTTGCCTATAACCTCGTTACGTTGCCAAGCTATAAAATGACGAGCAGAAAAGGGCGCTACATAACCTTTGACCAAGTGTTAGAGGAAGCCGTTGAAAGAGCCTACAAGGAAGTTTCAACAAGATCCCCTCATCTCTCAGAAGAAAAGAAACGCGAAATAGCTGAATTCGTGGGCACGGGCGCCGTGAAATACGCTCTGATAGAGGTGGATCCATCTAAACCCGTAATTTTCACTTGGGAACGTGTGCTAAACTTTGAAAGAAACAGCGCCCCCTATATTCAATACACCCATGCAAGAGCATGTAGCATCATAAGAAAAGCAACAAGCCCTCCAAAAAAACCAGAATACAAACTTCTAAAACAACCAATCGAACACGAAATAATCCTAATGATTTCACGTTTCCCAGAAACATTCATAGACGCTGCAGAAAACCTCAAGCCTAACTTGATAGCTGAATATGCAAATCTCTTAGCTGACAAGTTTAACACATTTTACAACGCTTTGCCAGTTTTAAAGGCACAACCACCTGAACTAAGCGACGCTCGATTAGCACTCGTAGACGCTACAAGAATAGTTTTAAGGAACGCCCTTGGGCTCATTGGAGTAAAGGCCCCTCAAAAAATGTAGCGGAATACTGCGACTACCCATAAGGTGCTTCTCTAATTATGGCTGCAGCTGTGCTTGTTCCTATACGGTTGGCTCCAGCTTTAATCATTGCCAAAGCATCTTTATACGTGCGAATTCCACCAGCAGCTTTTACCCCCATAGATCTACCGACAGTTTTCCGCATGAGCCTGACGTCTTCCACAGTAGTGCCTTTTCCGAACAAGCCTGTTGAGGTTTTAACAAAGTCTGCACCTGTTTCTTTACAAAGCTTGCATGCCATAACTATTTCTTCACTGGTCAAGAACGCTGTTTCAATTATAACCTTCACAATTATCTTTTTAGAGTAAAGCCTCTTCACTTCCAAAACAGTTTTTATATCATTTTTTACGAGTGTATAATCCCTGGATTTAAAGGCACTCAAATTCATTACCATATCTAACTCGCTAGCCCCATCTTCCACAGCTCTCTTTGCTTCAAAACCTTTAACAGCCGGCATAGAAGCGCCATATGGGAACCCAATGGTGGAACAAACCTTCACAGATGTTTTTCTCAAAAGTTTTGAGGCTAGAGAGACATATATGGGATTTACATACACATGCGAAATCATACTGCCTTGCTTCAGAACAAAGTCTTTCTATATCCCATCTTGTCGCCGTAGCCTTAACCATGGTGGAGTCAATCATCTGTGCTAATCTTTTTCTAGAGAGTTCCATAACACACGCCTTTTATCACTTTATATCGTTAGTACCAATTATTATTTGAATAAGAAAAGGTTTAAAAGAGGCGATGTTAAGGAAAAGGAAACGGACACTGCGGTGAAGCTATCATGGAGTTCTGCCCCAAATGTGGAACCAGACTTGTGCCAGCGAAGAAAAAAGGCAAAAAATCATCGTCAACCATCCTTTCCTGCCCGAAATGCAGTTACAAGAAAACACTTTCAAGCAGCGAAATTACACCAAAAGTCGCAAAAATAATTCAACATACCCCTGAGAAATTGGTAGCCGTTATAGGCAAAGATACGCAAAAACTGCGCACCATGCCAACAGCAAGAATAGAGTGTCCAAAATGCGGAAACCACTTAGCATACGTTTGGCAAGTCCAAACCAGAGGAAGCGACGAATCTTCTACACAATTCTTCCGTTGTACTAAGTGCGGATACACATTCAGAGAGTACAGCTAAATCTATGCATCTATCATAAACAATACTTTAACTCAAAATCATAAAATAATTATTTCCGAAGTTATTGTTAAGTATGCTCTAACCACTAATTTCTCTCTATAAATTTAACACACGCTCACCGTCCTAAATACAAGTAACCAATTTTAGTAGAGTTCGAATATCCCCCATTGTGGGCTTTCTCAAAACTTTTTATACTTTTATATAATACTGAATTCAAAATAACTCGTTAACTACTAAAGGACTTTGAGAGAGGAGAATCCTTTAAATGTTTAAGTTGAAAGTTTCAAACTCCAAACTTCTACGCGACATGATATCCGCCATCTCAATCCTCGTAGATGAAGCCACATTCCGCATAGAACCGGAAGGAATAAAACTCCGAGCTATGGATCCCTCCCGTGTAGCCATGGTGGACTTCGAATGGCCTAAAACAGTCTTTGACGAATACGTAAATACAGAACCAACAAAAATGTGCATAAACGTAAGCGAACTCCTAAAACTTCTAAAAAGAGCTGGGAAAAACGAGTCAGTAGAACTTTCCCTAGACGAACAAACAGGAAAACTCAAAATCACCATCCTCGGAAAATACACCAGAGTATTCCAAATGCCAACCCTAGAAATCTCAGAAGAAGAGGTTCCTACACCAAAACTTACGTTCAACGTCAAAGCAAAAGTCACCACCGACGGAATACGCGATGCTATCACTGATGCTGAACTTGTAAGCGACCACGTAAGATTTGAAGCAGACCCAGAAAAACTCGTAATGCGTGCCTCCGGAGACCTCATGGGCGCCACCATAGAACTAAAGAAAGGAAGCGACGCACTCCTGGATTTGGAAGTCACTGAGCCAGCCAAAGCCACCTTCAGCCTAAGCTACCTTTCTGAAATAATAAAAACCGGAGGAGCCTCCTCAGACATAGCAACACTTGAATTCTCAACAGACATGCCAATAAAAATCGACTTTCAACAATCCCAAGAAGGAAAACTAACCTTCTACTTGGCTCCAAGAATAGAAACCGAATAGCCCGTTAAAAAATGCAAACCCAACATCACCGCGTAGAATTCACCGAAAGTGATTTAGCAAAATACCCCTTCCTACCCCAAACAGCCCATTATATACAAAACCTAAACCT
>DAZI01000064.1:0-168 GCA_002507245.1 Candidatus Bathyarchaeota archaeon UBA233 | reverse complement strand
TTGAATTCTCAACAGACATGCCCATAAAAATCGATTTTCAGCAACCCAAAGAGGGAAAGCTCAATTTTTACCTAGCTCCACGCATAGAAGTAGAGTAGCAACGCAAGACAACGACGGCCGCGCTCAAAGGGAAGGAGGGGTAACAGGTTTTCACCAAAGGTGACCTAG
>DAZI01000035.1 GCA_002507245.1 Candidatus Bathyarchaeota archaeon UBA233 | reverse complement strand
TAGCATATTATGGAGCATTGAAAACCGGAGCGATAGTTACCGCGGTTAGTCCGCTTTGTAAAGAAAGGGAAGTACAGTTTCAAATAAACAATTCCGAAGCCGAAACCATGGTAGTATTAGACCTTTTTTATCCACTCGTAAGAAAAGTATGGAGAAAAACTCCGCTTAGACGGGTTATAGTTACGCGAATGAAAACCTTTATGCCTGGAGCTAAAGGTTTCTTAGGATCCCTTCTCGGGAAAATTCCCAGCGTGAAAGTTAAGCGGGAGCCAGACGTTTACTTCTTCAATGAACTAATCAGGGAGTATCCGCCTAACCCACCTACGGTGAAAATAGATCCTCGGGAAGATTTGGCTGCGCTTCAATACACTGGTGGAACTACTGGGACGCCTAAAGGCGCTATGCTAACTCATTACAATCTTGTCTCCAACGCTGTTATGTGCTTCGCTTGGCTGAGGGGAACCCCTGCTAAAGAAATCGTGTTGACAGTTTTGCCGCTTTTCCACATTTACGGCATGACCACTTCAATGAACTGCCCGATTTACATGGCTGCCACAATGGTTATGCTCCCAAGGTTTGACATAAAGGAAGTGCTTAAAGCCATAGAAAGATACCGCGTAACAATTTTCTGTGGAGTACCAACTATGTATGCTGTCTTAGTTTCTTACCCAGAGATAGATAGGTATGATTTAACCTCCATCAAATTCTGCATTTCTGGTGCGGCACCATTACCAGTGGAGGTTCAAAAGAGGTTCATGAAGAAAACTGGAGGCATACTCGTAGAAGGCTATGGATTAACAGAGAGCTCACCGGTAACTCATTGTAACCCTTTGGATCCAACTATGAAAACTGTGAAAATAGGCTCCATAGGGCTTCCTTGGCCTGACACTGAAGCTAAAATTGTTGACTTAAAACGTGGCAGGCAACTTCCGCCAGGGAAAAAGGGTGAACTTGTCGTAAAGGGTCCTCAAGTTATGAAGGGCTATTGGAAAATGCCTAAGGAAACTGCTGCCGTTTTAAAGGATGGATGGTTATACACCGGGGACGTTGGAACAATGGATGAGGACGGTTACTTCTACATTACCGACCGTAAAAAGGACCTAATCAAGTATAAAGGATACAGTGTGTATCCAAGAGAAATCGAGGAAGTGTTATACGAACATTCAGCAGTGGAACTCTGTGCGGTTATAGGCAAGCCCGACCCGGTAGCAGGTGAAATTCCTAAAGCTTTCGTTGTTTTGAAAAAGGGCGCTAAAGCCTCGGAAAAAGAGATAATAGAATTTGTTAAGAAACGGGTTGCCGCTTACAAGGTTGTTCGAGAGGTTGAATTCCGAAAAGACTTGCCAAAAAGCCTTGTCGGAAAAGTTCTACGTCGAAAATTAAGAGAAGAGGAAATAAGAAAAGCGAAGTTTTCACGGGAACTCTAGGTTTCCTTTACTCCTTCATTTCGGTTTCCGGATATCCCAATAGCTCTTTAAGGGATTTTACTTCTTCTCGGAGCATGGCTACCTCGCTTTCAAGAGCACTTACCTTTGATTCAGCCATTTTCTTTAATTCCTCTATTTCCAGCATGAGGTTGGCACGTTCTGTTTCCAATGTCTTGATTTTTTCCCGAAGGTTTTTCAGCGTTTGCATGAGTTCTCCCTTTATGACCCTAATTCTTTCCACCATGTTTTTAATACTTACTTTTTCTTCGGGCTTCTTTTCCCTTTCGGTATCTAGAGTAGCCCTAAACCTAGCTTTACAACTTGGGCATTGAAATAATCCCATAGTACGTTGGGATGATTGTCCAGGTTTAGATGTTTTTCGAGTTATCATCCAAGTCTTAACTGGAGCCGCGGCTTCGGTTCCACATTTAGGACATTTAACCAACAATAAGCCCTCATTTCTATATTTTCTATCAAGATATTAAAATGCGTTGTGCCCATCGTCGCATGAAGAGAGTATTTAGCATCAAGTTTTATGTGTATAAAGAAAGAGGGAAATGCTGAAAAAGCTAGATAGTTATAACGAACATTAAGCGCTCCACGAGTTCTTTGTACCGGTTTCTAATAGTGACTTCAGTAACCTGAGCTATTTCCGCGATTTCCCTCTGTGTTTTTCGCTCCCCAGTCAAGACTGAAGCTATATAACTAGCTGCTGCCGCGATTCCGGTTGGGCCACGGCCACAGGTGAGCTTGAGATCCCGAGCTGTGTTCAGAATTTTGTGAGCTATTTCCTCAACTTTCCCCTGCATTGTTAGCTGGTTTGAAAATTTAGTTATATACTGGCTTGGCTTTAAAGGCGGGATGGAAATGTCAAGTTCCTTAACAAGGAAGCGATAGCTTCTACCCACCTCTTTCTTATTCACGTTGGAAGCCATTGCTATCTCGTCTAGTGTCCTCGCCAAACCACATTGCCTACAGGCTAAATAAATAGCTGCGGCGGTCACTCCCTGGATGGATCTTCCTCGGATAAGTCGTTGCTTGACTGCTTTACGGTATATTACTGAAGCTGTTTCTACAATGCTTTTGGGAAGGTTTAACGTGTTTGCGATTTTAGTTATTTCAGATAATGCAAAAGCCAAGTTGCGTTCGGTAGCGTCTGAAACCCTGATGCGTTGTTGCCATTTTCTAAGCCGGTAAACTTGTGCCTTTTGCCCTGGCGAAAGCCTTTTGCCGTAAATGTCTCTATCGTGCCAGTCGATCATTGTGGACAAACCTTTGTCGTGGATTGTGTAAGTTACAGGTGCACCTACCCGGGCTCGTTTAGCTCTTTGTTCATCGTCGAAAGCTCGCCATTCTGGTCCGCGATCGGTTAATTTGGCGGCTACAACAAAGCCGCAATCCATACAGACTATTTCAGCGCATTCGTAATCCCGCATAAGCCTCATGCTTCCACATTCAGGGCATCGTTGAACTTTGGATGATGTCATAAAAGGTGTGGAAAAAGTGGTTGAGCTGCTTTCTTCGGTCTCCTTTTCTAAATCATCCATCCAATCATCTTCCCTTTTTCCTTTTCGAGGGGACTCCGTAAAGCACCTTACCAATCAAGTTTTGAAGGTTTTTTTCCGAAGGTTTTATTGTTATATAGGGAGAAGAAACGGGACCTATTATGTCGAAAACGGTTCCTACATGATTGAGGTTTTCGTCCAAAACTTTGTCGCCGAGTCTTGGAAGCTTTTCCGCTTTGACGATTATGTTCCGATTCTGACTTATATGAAGGACCCGGCCTATCCTCTGCAAGTTCTCGTTTCCCCTCGAAAAGACAAGGTTCAAAAGAAACTTGATTTATTTAAATCTTTCTGAAGCATTAGACGGAGAACCAGTAGAATAAACGGTTTCCTTCAAATAACCTCGAAAAACAAATAAAACAAGCAATGGGATGTAGAATTTGCGAAAACTTGTTTACGTTCTGTTTATGAAACAGTGTTTTTAGTCGAAACCTTGATAAAGGGGAATCGTTGATAAAACTGTGCATTTGAGGGTGAAGGCTTATGTCAAGGCCGTTTTACGTAAAATTCGAAGTTCCAAAAGAAGTGGCAGATGCAGCCTATGAAGCCCTACAAATAGCCTCAAAGACAGGCTCTGTGAGGAAAGGGACAAACGAAACAACCAAAGCCGTCGAAAGGGCTCAAGCCAAACTCGTGGTAATAGCTGAAGATGTGGATCCTCCTGAAATAGTAGCGCACCTGCCACTACTATGTGAAGAAAGAAAAATTCCCTACGTGTTTGTACCAAGTAAAGAAAAAATAGGAAGTTCCGTGGGCATAGATGTTCCAGCAGCTTCGGCCTGTATAATAAACGAAGGCGATGCAGCAGAGCTGGTAAAAGAAATAATCACTCGTATCGAAAAATTCAAAAGAGGCACAACTGAATGAGCAAAAGAGAAGCAGAAACCCAGGAAGAATTAACGCCAGCTGAAGTAATACAAATCCTAGGAAGAACAGGAGTAACAGGTGAAATTACCCAGGTCAGAGTGCGCATACTTGAAGGAAAAGACAAAGGACGAATAATAACCCGAAACGTAAAAGGCCCAGTAAGACTTCAGGATATACTAATGCTACGGGAAACAGAAAGGGAAGCAAAGAAAATAAGATAGTTTCGTTAACGCAAAAAGGAGGAGGAGCCGGTGCCAAAAACTAGAAAATGCAGTTTCTGTGGCAGGGAATTTCCACCAGGCACCGGAATAATGTACGTAAAAAACGACGGCTCCATAGTTTGGTTCTGTAACAGCAAATGCCGGAAAAGTGCTCTAAATCTTCGAAGAGATCCGCGAAAATTGAAATGGACCTCCTACTTTGGAAAAGAAGAGCGGGGTAAAACTTGACCCATCCAAACCTCAGGATGGAGAAGACTCTTCTGTTTCTCAAACCTGACGGTGTCATGCGTGGATTAATAGGTGAGATAATATCCCGAATCGAAAAGAAATGTTTGATAATCTCTGCAATTAAACTAGTCTGGTTAACAAGAGAAAAGGCTAAAGAATTCTATCTTGTACATAAGGACAAGACATTTTTTGAGGCTCTAATAGAACATGTGACTTCAGGTCCAATCTTAGCAATGGTTGTACAAGGTCCTAATGCTGTCAATGTAGTGCGCCGTTTAGTAGGTGAAACGAACCCCTTTGAGGCTTTGCCAGGCACCATCAGAGGTGACTTTGGGTTAGACTTGACAAAAAATGTGGTGCACGCTTCTGACAGTACAGAGAACGCTGAAAAGGAAATAGCCTTCTTTTTTCAACCGCAAGAAATACTTGAGTACCAGAAGCCAACAGAAGCCAAATTTGCGTTTTAAATTACCTCAAGCAGCCCAGAAGGGAATCTTTTTTCGCATTAGTTCCACGTATTCTTTTAAAACCTCCTGTTCTTCTTGGGTCAGTTGATCTTTAAACTTTGTTTGAAGCAGTTTTGCGTGAAGCTCTGGGATTTTCACATAAAGAACATCCTTTTCCTGGATGTGTCTTCCGACTATAGGTTTGTCTATGGATATGGCAACTTGCATACCTATGGTTGCTTCGGAGATAGACTTCCCACGATCCTGAATCTGTAAAATTTCACCTACTTCTTCACCATTTTGGCTTCTTACCAACAAATTTTTGGGTTTTATTTTTCCAGCCAGCACTTCAACACCGACTATAGCTGGTTTTGCTCTTCGAAAAACATATCCTTCGAGGATTTTAATCTTGGCGGGGGTAATTAACGTTTTGAATTCCTCTCGCAGTTTAGCTTCTTTTTCGGTTTTTACCCATTCAAGATACTCTTCGGTTAAATGGTAAATTATATTGTGCTGAAAAATCTTTATGTTCCGGTTTTTCGCTTCTTCTGCTGCGTCAGGTAGGATTTTGACGTTAAAGGCTAGTATAACTCCGTACAACGGCTCGTTTTCCTTAACTACCATAGCTTCAGTCACGTCACGTTTAGAAACATCCCCAACATCAGCAATTCTTATAGGCACATTATTCCTTTGTAGTGCTTCTGCTATGGCTTCTAAAGAGCCCAAAGTATCCGTTTTCAAAACTATTCCGTTAATATCTGTAGAAATCCGGATTCTTTCAACTTCTTCTGCTACAAGATTTTCGTATTTCTCTCGCTCTTCTTCTGAAGGAATCACATAAAGCGATGTTCCAGCCAATGCACCCTCTATGTCAGGTGCAACGATTTTTACTCCAGCAGCGGCTGAAACCGACTCTACAGAAGAAAATTTATCTCTAGGGTCACGAATTTCATCTAAAGGCTTAGGCAATAACACAGCTCTAACCTTTGTTATTATGGGCTTTTCTTTTCCACCGATAACTATTAGGTCTCCTTTCCTTAAGGTTCCGTCATAGATGATTACATTTAGGGTTAATCCCCGCCCGGGTTCCTCCTTTACTTCCAAAACAGTGCCTTTAGCAGGGCCTTTCGCTATTTTTAGTCGTTCCTTTAGGTATTGTTGAGTTAGCCCTATTAAAACTGTTAGTAGTTCTGGTATTCCCTCTCCAGTTTTTGCGCTTACTGGAACTATAGCTATTGTCTTCGTGAAGTCAGTTATACGGTCAAAACGGTCTGCTTTTAATCCCATCCTGGAAAATTCGCCTATTATCCTGTATAAGCGTTCGTCTAAATCTTGTTGGACATAACGATCTTGCTCTTTATAGCTTTTGAGGAAAGGCGCGTTTGGATTCACCATCCATCCGGGGATTCTGTCGATTTTGTTGGCAGCAACAAGAAACGGGGTTTTCCTTGACTTCAAAATCTCTATACATTCATATGTTTGAGCTTCAAATCCTCTTAAAACGTCAATTACAAGGATAGCTATGTCAGCTACACCGCCGCCACGCTTTCGAAGATTAGCAAAAGCTTCATGCCCAGGCGTATCCACAACGAGCAGCCCAGGAATCTTTATTTCTCCCTTCACTCTGTTGAGTAAGGGACCACAAATCTGTTTCAGGGTCTCAACCGGAAAGAAGCTGGCTCCAATATGCTGCGTGATTCCGCCTGCTTCATGAGCTTGGACACTTGTTTTTCTAACCTTGTCTAGAAGAAGTGTTTTTCCAGTATCCACGTGTCCAAGCACGCAAACAATGGGTTGACGAATAGACATAGTCTTTTCCTCCACGACATACAAATCCTAACAGTCTTATATCTAAAGGATTCCCAACAGAATTTACGGCTGATTACTATAATTATTTCGCTCAGAATTTTCAAAAATTGAAAAGTTTCGTTCTAAGTTCCTTAAACAGCATGTTATGGGGAAAGCGTTATGAAAAGCTATTTAGGCTTGGGTTGTGGCTGGCACGGCTACTTTTTCAACTTCAGGTTTCCTTAAGAGCTTGGATTTCCTGACTCCAACATGACGCAAGGGTGCTATCTTTTTGGCTTCGTTGTAAATATCCGAAGCGATTTTCCCTAGAACCATTTCTTGGACGAATTGGTCGAAGGTTAAGGCGCTGGCTTTTTCTTCCGCAATTTTCTGCATTATTTTTCGTATTTCATATTCTTGTGAAGTTTTTATTCTCGCGAGAGTAAAGGCGCATATTGAGATTCGAAGCGTGTATCCATTTTTGGTTGTTACGTTGAATATTCCGTCTACTCGGGTGGTTCTTCTGCGGACAAGGCTTCGTAAGTAGTCTCGTGAATATTCGTGTCCTTTGAACATTGTTTGAGCAGTTTTTCCATCTATGCGGGTTATTTGGAAGTACATTTTTAGATACTGGTGAGCGAAGTCATTAGTTATATCATAAAGCGTGGCTTCTACAACTCTTCCTATAAGTTTTTGAGTTTCATCAGCGGGTACGCTTCCTAATTCCACATTACCAAAGTAGGGTGGTGAAACCACGCGATACCAGGATTTGCCGCGCCATTTATCTTTTACTCGTCTTCGAGGTGACACGTTAAACCTCCAGTCGTGACTTGGAAAAGTTACATTCGGGTATTAAAAGTTTTACCGTCGTTTCGGGATTTTCTCTATCCCGCTCATGTAGGGACGTAGTACTTTAGGGATAACTACGGAACCATCGTCTTGCTGGTAGTTTTCAAGTATGGCTACCATGGTTCTTCCAGTTGCTATAGCAGTTGAATTCAAGGTGTGAACAAAGCCTTTCGGCGGGGCCCCCTCTTTTTCTCGATAGCGAATGTTCAGTCTTCGGGCTTGGTAATCAGTGCAGTTGCTGCATGAGATAGCTTCACGGTAGGCGTTTTGTGCGGGCATCCAAACTTCTAAATCGTATTTTTTAGCTGCTACCGTGCCTATGTCGCCGGTGCAGACGTTTACAATGCGATAGGGCAATTCCAGTTTTTGTATAAGTTCTTCAGCGTTTCTTATTAGTTCCTCATGGAGTTTCCATGAGTCTTCCGGTTTACAGAATATGAATTGTTCAACTTTGTTAAACTGGTGGGTTCGGAATATTCCCCTTGTATCTTTGCCGTGGGCACCCGCCTCCTTTCTAAAGTTGGCGCTTATTCCAACGAGTTTTATTGGAAGTTGTTCAGCGTTTAACACTTCATTCATGTACATGGCTGCCATGGGGTGTTCAGAAGTTGCTATCAAGTAAAGATCTTCCCCTTCGATTTTGTATAACATTTCTTCGAAATCTGTTAGCGCTACTACTCCCTCGTATGGACGTCTGCGCATCAAGAAAGGCGGTTCGATTGGGGTATATCCCCTGTTTAACATCTCGTTGAGTGCGAAGTTCATTAATGCCATATCGAGTAGAACTCCTTCGCGTTTGAGATAGAAGAAGCGAGCTCCGGCTATCTTTCCAGCTCTTTCCACATCCATTATGTCTAAGCCCAATCCCAAGTCGATATGGTCTTTGACCGGGAAATCGAATTTTGGAGGTTCTCCCCAAGTTCTTATAGGAACGTTGTCATTTTCATCCTTGCCTACTGGAACTGACTCGTGAAGTATGTTTGGCAAAACCATGAGTATATCGCGGATTTTTCCACGTAGATCAGTTGTCTCCTTT
>DAZI01000026.1 GCA_002507245.1 Candidatus Bathyarchaeota archaeon UBA233 | reverse complement strand
GTTGGTACTATGGTTGGATATGATAAAAGAATATTTACTTTCGGGAAGCCATTAAAGCTGGTTTTCTAAACGCTTTCTTATAGTGAAGATCGCTCTTTCAGCGACCGAAACACTTCGCAGAAGATCTTCGATTGTTGCTATGAAAGTTGGAAGTTTATTTTCGCTTAGTCTAATTTCCGTAAAAACTGTTCTTCGCTCTATCCATGTTCGAATTTTGAGCCCTTTTGGAACACGGGTGTTATCCGGAGAAATAGCTTCTGCGACGGCCCTAGCAGTTTCCTCTTCTGAGTATTCCAGCGTTATTTTAGCTGCCAACATCATGCTTACCCAAGTGTTTTCCAACCAATTCGTCAGTTAATTCCAAAAATTCTTCTAGATTTTCGGTTGGAATTTGCGCTCCGGCGGCTATATCGTGTCCACCGCCCCGCCCCTCGAACTTTTCGGAAACTGCTTGCATGATTTCGCCTAGGTTCACTCCTTTTAAGACTACTTCGTCTATGGTCCTTGCGGATATTTTAGCAACATTTTCTTCTGGTATGAAGGCATAGGCGATTATCGGCTTTTCCGGGTTAGGTAAGTTGGTGGAAAGAATAGATGCGATCGCACCGATCACCCTGTCGTTTATTTCGGTTTTTCCATGTATAATGTATATATTAGCACGTTCCTCAATTCTCTCTGGGTTCTCGTAAGCCCAACTTAAATACTGACCTAGATTTCGCCGATATTCCTCTAGAATTTTTAGGGATTCTTCAAAGGCGGCTCCTCGGTCACCCATGCATAAAGCAACCCCCAGGCTTGGCTTGTCTAGTCTACCTGTGGCGTTTAACAGGACAGCGAACTCCCTTCCATCCCGAAGCGGTGTCCAATTTTCCTCCTTAACTAATGTGTAGACATGTCCACGTAGGCTGAGGGCTTTATAGTGCAGTCCTCTGGAAACGAGATATTCTGCTAACGCGTTGTATAGTCTTCGCTTTTCCTCTTCGGTTAAATCTCGTAGAGCCCGCCATTTCTCATTCTCCTTTAGCTTTATAGATGGTTCTAAGTTAGTTAGAAAGGCTACGCTTTGATCTTCATTGCCGCTTATTCCCGGAATAAAAGGGTTAGTAGTGCTCGCCAATGCTTTGTGAAGCGGACGAGTTTCTCTTCCAAAAAAAATTAGATCGGTTTCAACCTTTAAGTAACCGTTTTTAACAGCGTCTTCCACTATTGCTTCGTTAACACTGCCTAGTTTTCGTTGCTCATACTTATCTTGAAGGTCTCCTAAAGCGCCTACTACGGCTAGAGCCGCTAAGTCTACGTTTGTTTTGTCTAGAGCCTTAGCCACTAAGTAGGCTACTCCTGAACCGCTCACATCCTTTGAACCGTCTATTCCGAAGAGGTGAGGGTTAACATGCATTAAGTTCGTCTGTTCTTTCCCTTTAACTATCTGATGGTGGTCCAGTATTACTATTGGGTTGTTTGAAATTTTTTGGGTGATAAGGTCGAGGTATCCGCTTCCTAAATCCGTGAGGATTGTTAAGTCGGGTTTCTCGTTTAGGATTTCTTCTATGAGTTTTTCGTCGACCCAGTGCCTTATGCGGATACGAAAGTTCGCTTCAATTCTAAACAGGGCTTTGCCGATTATTCCAGCTGCAGCCAGTCCATCTGCGTCATAATGGGAAATTATGTTAAAAAAGCATCCTTCTTCGGCTTTTTTCGCAATGAGAGCTGCAGCTTCGGATGCGCGTTTAAGGAGAGCTTCAAAACTTTCTTGTTCTAAAGGCATTTTCACCCCAAAAGTCTAAGCAAGCGAGGCTATTCTGGGTTTATATTTCCAGTTTTCAGGTAAAACTCCTTTGCGTTTATAATACTTAGAAAGCCCATGAATTTTTGCCTCGACGAGTTGAAGCGCTCGTTTATTATGTAAATCCTTGTGGTTCTTTTCCAGATGTGTGTGAAGCCGTGTCGCTTTTTTTATGAGACTTTCCAAGTCCTCGGGAAGGGTTAGTGCTAATCCGGCTTCTTTTAGTATTTGTGTTATGGATTTTCCAGTTATCGATTTTACAAGGGGAATAGCGTATTGGTCGCGTAGAACGGTCCCTATAATGCTAGGCGGATATCCTTCTCTTGCTAGTTTCACAACTAAGGCTTCAACCTCTTCCGGCTGGTATTTACACCAGCTCGGCGGGCGCTTCGTAACTGGACGAATGGAATGCGACTTACCCTTTTCTTTCTTTGGCAACCCTTATCCCTTTTTATATTAACAACTCCTTAAGAGCGAGTGAAACGCAATATTTAAAACCTTCGTTAACTATCGGCTGCGAAGAAACCATTTGATGAAAGCATGTAAAGCTTTGGCACGATGTGAATACTGATTTTTCTCTTCAATCGACATTTCAGCAAAAGTCTTTAAACCCTTTGATCCTAGGAGTTGAAATATAGGGTCGAACCCAAAACCCGATTTTCCACGAGCCTTCTCAGTGATTTTACCTTTAATTTTTCCACAAAAGGCCTCAAGAATGTTCGTTTTCGGTTCACAATAAGCGACCACAGAACGAAACTCCGCTTCTCTATTTTCTATGCCCTCCATAAGCTTCAAAACGCCTTTGATTCCTAAGGTCTTGTAGATGTAGCTTGAATATGGACCTGGAAACCCATTTAAGGCTTTAATGAAAAGTCCAGCGTCCTCTACGATTATGGGTAAACCACATTTTTTAGCTGCGTCCATTGCTGAAAATTTGGCTATTGCTTCTAAATCATTTTCTTGTATTTCCAAGGATTTTATCCGTATCATAGCGACTGCTATTCCATGCTTTGTAAACACTGCTCTTGCTTCGTTGAATTTGTGAAAGTTTGTAGTGGCGAAGAAGATGAGTTTCTTTTCCAGCGGCGTTTTCATTTAGAACCCTTTTTGTTTTTGTGGCGCTCCTTTAGCTGAAACAGTGAAGTATTTCTTCCAGTCTATTTGAACAATTTCAAGCACGTTTCCATCTGGATCAAGAAAGGTAGCTTGTTTTCCGCCCCAAGGCTCATCATGTAATTCTTTAACGAACTTTACGCCTTCGCTTTTCAATCGCTTATAAAATTCTTCTATGTTTTCAACTAGGAATTCCACATCCGGCGGATCTATGCATGGCTTCTTGCTCGGCTTTGGAATTAAACCTATTTCAACTCCGCCGCATTCGAATCCCACGTAGCTCGAATATTCATACTTCTTTTCCAACCCCAAGGTTTTCTCGTAGAACCTTGTTGCTCTTTTTAGGTCTGAAACATAAAAGGTTATACACCAAACTGTTTTAATCACCTTTGTTTTCTCTCCGAAACATATCTTCCACGTTTTTCTATCTCCCTAACCTTTTCTAAAACCTTTTTGGCTTCTTCTTCACCAATTATTCGTGCATAGCTTTCCATAACTTTGTTGAAACATTCTTGGGCGAATTTAAAATGGACGCTTTCAAAGGCTCTTTTTAATAGATGTAAGTCAACTCCTCTAGCTTCCAGTTCCTGGGAGAGCTCACCTAATCCAAAGTCCACTAGCACTATTTGATCTTCCGGCGTTAAAATAAGGTTAGATGTTGTTAAATCTCCATGTATAACCATGTTTTTATGAAGCCTACCAATTAATTCGCCTATGGAACTAGAAATCTTTAAGCGTTTTTCCGGCGGCATTTCATTTAAAACCTGTTTGAGTTGTTTTCCTTCGATGTATTCCATGTAAATCTCTGCGTTTTCTGTATCTATTAGCAAAACAGTAGGGGTAGATACTCCGGCTTTTTTGGCCCGATGCATAAGTTGGGGTTCATGAACTGTACGATAAGCCCTGATATGTCTATCCAATTGTGGTAAACGATATTTTTTGCCAATTCGCTGTTTAACGATTACTTTTCGCCCATACCATTCTTTGAGGTAAAGGTTAGCTTCAGCTCCCTTTTTCAGCAATACAGCATCTTCCATAGTGTAGTTTAAGTCTTCACCCATGGAACCTCAACCTCGTCTAGCCGCCACTTCAAACGCACAAAGCTTTGTTCTATTGGTAAAGTTAAGCCGTTTTTGTAGGCTAGAATACCGGTCCATGCTATCATAGCTCCATTGTCTAATGCGTATTGTTTTGGAACTACGCAAAATTTGGTGTTATGTTCTTCAGCCACGGTTTTAAGCATAGACTGCAAACGCTTGTTAGCGGCAACTCCGCCAGTTAGTAATATACCTGGTTTTTCTGTGTGGGCTAGAGCCCGTTCGGTAACTTCGGTTAACATTGAGAAAACTGTTTCTTGCAGGCTATAACATAAGTCCTCAATAGGATGTTCGCCTTTGCGAAGTAGGTGTAAAATCGCCGTAAGGAGTCCGCTGAAGGACATGTCCATCCCTTTCACTGAGTAAGGAAGCGAAATATACGTCTGCCCCTTCGTTGCAAGTCTTTCAATTATTGCTCCAAAGGGTAAGCCTTCTTTCTGACGGTACCCCGCCTCCCTAGCGAAAACATCAAAACAGTTTCCGACAGCAATATCTAAGGTTTCTCCGAAAACTCGGTAGCGTCCAGCGTCAAAAGCCGCTACGATGGTGTTGCCACCTGAAACATACAGGGTAACAGGGTCTCGAATCCCGGTTGTGAGTTTACCAATCTCAATATGTGCAACACAATGGTTAACACCAACTAAGGGAATCTTAAGATAAGCAGCTATGGCTCTGGCCACAGTTGCCCCCGTTCTGAGGCATGGGCCAAGTCCGGGGCCTTGTGAAAAAGCGACTAAATCTATTTGATCAGAGCTTATTTTTGCTTCCTTGAGAGCTTGAGCTACCACTTCTTCTGCTACTTGCGAGTGATGTTGAGCAGCTTCTCGGGGATGAATACCTCCCGATTCGGAAACGTAGGCGTTTATAACATTTGCCAGTATTCTTCCATCGAAAGTGACTATTCCAACACTAAAGTCATCAGCTGTGGATTCGATGCCTAGACAATAGTTTTTTACACTTTCATGTCTCATTTTTAATCCTCGAACGATAATCATTGTTCCACCTTTTACATACACATTTTTATTCTGAAAATTGCATAATATATGTAAGGAGAAAGTGAGATTCGAGAAACATGCCTAAACGTAATGATTTAGAATACAAGGCTTTCCAGTATATTCTGAACAACGGAGAGCGTGGAGTGCTTCAATCGGAGCTTTGGCGCATTCTTGGGGCTAGTAGCAGGGAAGGCTCCAGAATAGCCTTGAAATTGGAAAACAAGGGTTTAATTAAGAGGGAAAAAGAATTATTCGATGGAAGATGGACTTATAGGCTTTATCCAAAAAGGCAGCCAGCTACAGTTGATTCTATAATTGATTGTCCATGCATGGGATGTTCAGAAAGCATTAAATGTGGATCGTGGGCCATGGTTTCGCCTAACGACTGCGATAAACTCACTGAATGGTTAACAGAGCTTGTCATTAAGCAGGGTGAAACCTTAGGTGACAGCTAGTTTTGACTAAAGCTTGGCTTGAAAAGAGAAAGCGGGACTATTATTATCAAAAGGCTAAGAAAGAGAAATATCGTTCAAGAGCGGCCTATAAACTTCTCCAAGCAGCCTCAAAATACAAGTTTATCCGAAAAGGCGATATTGTTGTTGATTTAGGATCTGCTCCCGGAGGATGGCTTCAAGCATCTCGAAAACTTGTAGGCGCAAAAGGTTTCGTACTAGGAGTAGATTTGAAGCCAATCGACCCCCTACCCGAAGAGAACGTTCAAACCTTAATCGGCGACATAACCGATAAAAAGTTAGCCAAAAAAATTATGGAACTTTTACCCAGAAAAGCAGATGTAGTTCTATGCGATGCCTCACCAAACATTTCTGGAGTGTGGGAAGTTGACCATGCGAGGCAAATAGACCTTGCCACTCACGCTTTACGTTTGGCCGAAAGAATCCTAAAGCGGAAAGGCAATTTTTTTGTCAAGGTTTTTCAAGGAGACATGCTTAACGATTACATTAAGGAAATGAAAAGATTGTTTTACACGGTAAGGTTGATAAAACCTCAGGCAAGTAGAGCTGAAAGCTCGGAAATTTTCCTTTTAGGTATAGAGTTGAACGGTTAACGTTAAATGTGTTAGAAAACCAGTATTGTGGATAGGTGGGGAAATGAAAGTTATTGCTGCTGATTCTGCAGCTGCTTTGCTCAATGAAAGCTTTGAACCTCTAAAAATTGTTGCTGCCGCAGCTGTTTTGGTGGAGCCGCCCTACCGTGAAGCGTCCGAGTATATCGCTGAACCGATATTTGCGAATGCTGAAAACGGACATGCGTTAATAGTTCATGAACTTGAGCTTTGTCGAAACCTGTTGAAAGCTTATAATGCAAACATAGTGCATTTAGACATATCCTTAGGCGCGGTTTCCGTCGAAACCCTTTCACCCATTCAGTTCTCCGGAATTAAAATTTCGAGGAAAGCTCGAGGAAATCTACTAAAGATTCTGCCGAAGATAAGGAAGATATCTGGGGAAATAACACGTAACCATGAGATTCAGGTCTTGGCGATTGGGAAAGAGAGTATACCAGTGCGGATAGCCGAGCTAACAGCTGGTGCGCATGCCATCCTTTACACAGCACTTAAGGCACTGGAAGAAAACAAGAAGCTAATCCTAGGGTTGCCGTCTAAGTGCACCTTGCAACTCGCTGAAAAGCATGTAAGTTTACATTCACTCATCCCAGCGGAACACGACTTGCAAGGCTCAGCAGAAGACGAGGAAAATGTTTTAAACAAAGTGCACATTGTAGAGATGTTAAATCCATGTGCACGGGGTTTTCGCGCGTTAGAGATAACCCCAAAATAAACTTGAAAAGGTTGAACCATGTTGGAAATAAAATTTCTGGAAATAACCCCTACGAGAATCAAAAGAATTCTCACAATGTTTTTAGTCTTACTCCTAGCATTCATCACAACCTTTGCGGGGGTAGTTACTCCTATGATGCGAGAAGAAGCAGAAGCTACAAAGAAGGAGTTTGAGAAATTCGAGAAGGTTCCGGATGAGCTTATGTTCCAACTTATTTTTGGAAACAACTTCTACATTTGCTTTCTAATGTTTATACCGTTTTTGGGTCCCATTTTAGGGTTTTACGCGTTTTATAACACGGGGCGGGTAATAGGCGCCGTCGCCATAGCTGAAGGCGCTGATCCGGCTACGATTTTTATGGCAATCTTCATTTTGCCTTTTGCTTGGCTGGAATATATAGCTTATTCTATAGCAATTTCTCAGAGCTTTTGGCTTACATTACGTATATTTCGTCGCAAAGCCAAAATGGAGCTTATAAAAACATGCATGTTCATAGTTCTCTGTGCGATAATATTAATCATCGCAGCGGTAATCGAAACAATGCTTATCCTTTCAATTCCTAAAACTTAGTTCAGTCTTTAAGTTCCGATTTTCGTTATTTGAAGGCTTATGTCTAGGCTTTTAGGGCTATGAGTTAACTCCCCTAGGCTGATTATATCTACGCCTGTCGAGGCATATTTGATTATGTTGTTTTCAGTGATTCCGCCACTGGCTTCGATTAGGACTTTCTCTCGTAATCCTTCTTTTTCTAGAGTTTTAACGGCTTTTTTCGCTTGTTCTGGCGAGAAGTTGTCGAGCATTACTATGTCTGCTCCGGCTTTTGCCGCTTCAACTGCTTCTTTCACAGTTGAAACTTCTACTTCGATTTTTTTAGAAAAGGAAACAGTTTTACGGGTTTTTTTCACGGCTTTAGTTATGTTTCCGATTATCGTTATGTGATTATCTTTTATTAGGATCATATCATCTAAATGTAAACGGTGAGTGTCCCCTCCACCTGTTTCAACGGCTTTTTTGTCGAAGTAGGCAAGTCCGGGCGCTGTTTTGCGTGTGGAAGTCACTTTGGTTGTGAATCCGGCCTTTTTGAGTTTTTCTACGAGTCTTTTTGTTTTAGTGGCTATTCCACTCATTCTGGAGAGAATATTAAGAAGGGTTCTTTCCGCCGTTAATAAGGTCTGTGCGTTTCCACGAATTTCCAATAAAACCGTGGCCTTATGAACTTCTTCTCCATCGGACACTCTCGCTTTAACTTTAAGTCCAAGGGCTTTAAGTAGAGTTGAGGCTTCTCTTATTCCAGCTACTACCCCGTTTTCTCTAGCTACAACCTTTGCTTTGACTGTTTCATGCGGTGAAATAAGGATGCTAGTTGTTATGTCGCCTAGTCCTACGTCTTCTTTAAGGAAAGCAAGCATTTTCTCTTCGAGAACTTTTTGCGGGAGGAACATGTTCTTATTCTAGCATTTATTAACCTATAAAACCTCTGCGCCTAGTTTCCTTTTTCTGCAACTTCTAGAATTTTCTCTATAGTTGTTTTTAAGCCATTATACTTCTCAACTTGCCTGCGAATGTAATCAGCTCTTTCCCTTAACCTCCCGTTATTCAATATTTGTTCAACCTGTTTCAGAAGCAATGTTTCTGTGAGCCTTTCCTGTTCTATTATCTTAGCTGTCCCTAGCTCAACGGCTTTCTGTGCATTATTTAGTTGCTCAGTGTGACTTGGTGTAGGCACCAGGATCATAGGTTTACCATAGCAGATTGAGTGAGTGAGAGTGCCGTGGCCAGCTCTGCTAACGACCAAGTCGCACGCTTTAAGGTATTCAAAACGATTGGGAACCCATCTGTAAACCGTGAAGTTTCCATATTTAACAGGATTAAAAGAGGAGTTTGGATACCCCATAGACATCACAACTTGATACTTGTCGGGAAATCGTCTGAAGATTTCCTTTAACAATTTTAACAAGTATCTGCGTTCCTTTATTGGACCACTTATAGGTGCGAATATTAATGGCTTTTCCAAGTCCAGCCCGAGCTTCTCTCGTAGAACTTCTTTTTCCGGAAGTTGTTGTGGTTGAACTGGTAGAATAGGCCCGATTAGTTGGGTTTTCTTCTGGTAGGCTTTTGGGATACGTAGGTTTCCAGCTGAAATTGTGTAGGGTTGCGGAAAGTCAGGGATTAGAACGTTGTTTGAACTTGTCCAAATTTTACCTATTAATGTCAGTGTGATAGCGTCTGCTAGTTTCGAGAGTCGTAGGAATCTACGTTTTCTTGGAATAATCACTTGAAATTGGTTTAGGATACAAACTGTTGGAAGTCCCAACATTTTGGCTGCAACCAAAGTGGAGGCACGAGAATCAGAAACTACTACGTCTGGGCTAAAGCCTTGGATGGCTTCTATTTCAGCCCTTATCTGATCTACAATCATAAAAGAGGCGATGAAGGGTCCAGGATTGACCACGGTCTGTTTAAAATCTATGGTTCCATCCGGCTTAACTTTAACTCCTATGGCTGGAGCTTCAACAAAGGGGAACCCCGTTTTCTCCACGTATTCTAACCCTTCGAAGTATGTGGAAAAGAGGATTTCCACGCCTTTTTCCTTGAGTTTTTGGGCTATTGGAACACATCTTCCCACATGTCCTAGTCCCATTCCACATGGAGCAACGTAAACCCTCAAAGGTTATTTTCCCGCCATGTATTTTCGTCTAACATTTCCGCCAGGCTCTTCTTCCTCAAAGATTATTGCTTGAAACTTGTAAACTTTAGTGCCTTTTACAAGCCAATAATCAGGGGATAATCCAGCCTTTTGGCAGCAATGACATAAGAACTCCTCAGCATCCCAATTCCACTCAATTGCCACTTGTGGCAACAATAAACCCTTGTAAAGACCATGCTCTACTATCAAACCATCTTTACCTATCTTAATCTTAGAGGGATATTCAATAGGATTTTTTACCTCGATCTTTATAGGGGGAGTTAAAATGCTTACTTCGAAAACAACTTTATCCAATTCTTCTAGCGACAATGGATAGAACCGCGGGTCCTGAGTAGCGGCGCCTAAGGCTGAGTCGATAACTGCTTCGACTAATGGTGTTGTAGGGTAGGGATATCCAATGCATCCTCGCAGAATTTTCTTTCCATTCTTAAACTGGCTTATTGTAACGAAAACTCCGCAGGGGCGTCTAAGTTTTTCGGATATTTCGGAAGATGGCTTAATTCTCCTTTCATTTTTTAGGTATTCTTCAACGGCCTTTCGCGCAAGTCTTACTAGAAATTCTCCTTCTTCGCTGGATAGCTGAAACATTGCAGTTTCTCGCCTTTTTATGGACTTTCTTTCAAAATTTAGTTTAATGTTGAAACTTAAGTTTATCGTAAACTTGAGAAGCACAAATATTAAAATTTCATGGCTTCTTCACGGGTTCCATCTTTGGATATTATTAGGAAGTCAATGCCGTCACCGCTCATTACATCTCTACGAATTGCGGATTTTATGGCTCTAATCACCAAATCTTTCGCACCTTCCAAGTTCATCTCATCCTTGTAAGCTTCTTCGAGAACACCTATGGCTATTTCTGTGCCGGAGCCTACAACAGCGTATTTGTCTGGTATGACGGAGCCTAAAATATCAAGGACATAAAGTGAAGGCCCCTCATCGTCCATTCCTCCAACAATTGTCTGAGTAATCAGTGGGAAGAGCCTACGAGTGAAA
>DAZI01000050.1 GCA_002507245.1 Candidatus Bathyarchaeota archaeon UBA233 | reverse complement strand
ACAAAGACATTGTTTCCTATTTTGATGCTGTTCTTTATAGTTGAGTGGGGTGCTATGTAGGTGTAATCACCTATTTCAGTAGCTCCAGCAATCAGAGTCATCCCCGTTATTATACAATGTTTTCCGATTTTTACTTCGTGTCCAATGTCACAGTTTGGGCCTATCTTAGTGCCTTTTCCTATTATTGTAGGCCTAAGCATTCCTCTTTGAACCGTAGTGTTGCTTCCTATGTCTACATCATCCTCAATTATTAAAGTGCTTATATGGGGAATTCTCTTCAGCTCTCCCTCTTTGTTTTTCCCGTAATCTAATCCTTCCGCGCCTATGACTGCATTAGCCCTTATGGTAACTCTATTTCCTATAACAATATTGTCATAGATTACAACCCCAGGGTGAATGTCAACGTCTTTTCCAATTTTTACATTCTTACCGATGTAGGCATGAGGAGATATAATGGGAGTTTCCTTCACAAAAAATTCTTGGAGAACTTTTGCAAAATCATATTTTGGTGATTCGCTTAAAATTAGTGTGGATTTAGTCTTGATGCGTTTGAGTTTGCTTTTCAAGTGTTTTTGACATATTACTATTCCCGCACTTGTTTTGCTTATTGCTTCTAAATCTCTTTCGTCGTTTTTCAAGAAACAATACGCTAATTCGTCAGATTTAGCTGTATGTAGATATCCTGGTTTTGTTACTTCTTTCATTGGATCGCCTAAGATTTCTGCATTAAGGAATAAAGCTATCTCTTTGGCTTTCATTTATCACCGCCGGCCAAACAGGGCATTCATTGCATTCTGATGAAAGAACTTTTCATGGTTTTCTTCCTTTACGCATTTTTTCCATTCTTCAATTATGGTGAAGGGTAGTAACGGATAGTCACTTCCGAAAATGAATTTGTGACGGAGATACTTGTTCATTGCAGTGATGTAAGATTGGAGTAGATGTTTCGGGCGTAGCGCACTGACCTCTAAATATACATTAGGATGTCTATGAGCAAGTACTAAGGGCAGATCTCCGAAACCGTTTCCAGCATGTGACATTACAATTCTCAAGTCTGGAAAGTCAACAGCGACATTGTCAATTCTGAAGGGATGGTTAAGATATAATTTTGCTCCTGTGTAATAGTGTAGAGATGAGTGTATGATCACACATGCATCGTAATCCGAACATAAAGCGTATAACGGGTAAAGTTTGCTATCATCAATAGCCATTGGCGGGTTTTGTAAAAGTCCACCGAAATTAAATCCCAATAGTCCTTCTTTTAGAGATTTTTTCAATTCCTTGTAAGCGTTCATTACTCCCTTCTCTAGTTTTGCCCCTGCTATCCCAAAAAAAACGTCGCTGTAATCCTTACACATTTTCAAAACAAACTTATTACCTTCAGCACTACCCGAACATAAAACTGCCTTTGCTATTCCAGCTTTTCTCATTTCTTCTATGGTTTCTTCGGGGGTTTGGTATGTTAACCGGGGGTGCATCTTATAAAACTCTATGTACTGTTCGAATTGTGGAATTGGCTTAGGCACCCAAGCTTTTAATGCCTCTGGAGTTCTAAGCCTTATCCTAAAGTCAATTACTTCCAGCAACATTCTCCCTAACACTCTATGTAATAAAAGCGGAATTATAAGAGTTTCCTAGATGGAGAAAGAAAATGTTGTCGTGGATTAATGAAATGTGACCAAAACACTCATTATAGCCCTATTTGAGCTTATTTTTAAGTATAATTTTAACAGCAGAATCTGTTAAAGCCTCTCTAAAGTCGATTATGCCCATTGTTGAATCAAATCATTATAGATTTCCATAAATTTTCTCATGATTTTTTCAGGCGCATGGTAACGTTTGTAGTATTCATATTCTTTTTTCCATACCTTTTCATTTCTTGAAGAAAGAATAGCTTCTGCAATTTTTTCTGTCGAAAAGATGTCACAAAATGGGAACTCCTCATATTCTGGAAACTGAGAGGAAACATGTGTTATAACAGGTCTTCCGCAAGCGATAGCTTCAAGTGCAACCATCCCTAAAGTCCCGCCTACTCCAATTGATGCAACAATTGTATCTGCACTCCAATAATATTCCGGCATATTAATGTGAGGAACAGGTGGTAACACATTGATACGTAATCCTAGAGCCTTTGCGAGTTTTAATGTTTTATCAATATCAATTCCATATTTAATAATACTAATCTCTACATCCTTTTCGATTTTTTTAAGGGCTCTTATTATTTTATCCGTTCCTTTGACAGCCCAATCGCTTGCTCCAGCAATCAACACTTTTATTTTACCTTTAACTTTTTTTCGCGTTTTTGGATAAAAGAGATTTTCATCGACTAAATTTGGCACATATTCTGCACTTTTGTTAAATTCCCTTGCAGTTTCAAGTAAGTTTGGAGTGCTTACAACAATTTTATCACAATTCCCCAAATTATACCGCACAATTCTACCCCATGCAAAATGTTTAATGTTAGATCTTACATCAGTTCCATGTGCATGTCCAATAATGGGGTGTTTACCAAATTTTAACGCTAGCCAACAGTCTTGAAGCAAATAATGGCAATGATAAATATCCGCCTTTGCTTTCAGAATTTTCCACGCGATCCCAAAAGTTTTACTCCAGAACCCTCTAGACCTTTTTAAATGAACTGTTTTAATTTCAGGCGGGAAATACTTTAACAAAGTTTCTCCTACAAAAGCACAATCGTTTATCATTGCTATTTTCAAATTACATCACCGACATTAAGCGCGATTCTATTTATGTAGACTCTTATAACTATTTTTTAAACATTAAACATAACCCCTAAACACTACGAAATAGTAAACAGCCGAATAAACTCTTTAGCTATTAAACAAATTTAACTATCAATTATGATTAAGTAATAAGTTCCTATTGTACCTTAATCAGAGCTATAACGAATTTTACTGACTTATACTTAGTCATTAACTGTAAAACCAATCACGTGAAAATCTTTAACCGAGTTTACGATATGTAAGTTATTCTGTCTTCATCTTCTTTTTTGGCTTTTTCTACGCGTTTGATTCTTTCCTCTTCCATTTTTCGGATTTTTTCGACAATTTTTTCGGCTTTAGCTATTTGTTTATCGAGTCCAGATGGGTCTATGTCTATGTTCAGAATTTTTTGGAGTACTTGGAGTATACTTTTTGCTGCTTTTGGGTCTGGAAGGTATCCTCTGGTTTCACCTAGCAAGCAAAGGGCGGATACTTGCTTGAGGCGTGCTAGCCCTAGGATTAGGCCAGCTGTGCCTACGATGGGGCTTCCAGTGGGGCTTAAAGTAGCATTTGCTTCAAGCGCTCTTTTTAGCAGTTTCGGGGTTGTAGCTGCAGCTATTACTTTGGGTTCTGTTTCTACTTCTTTTCTGTACCCGCCTAGCGTGATTATTGTTTCTGTTCCATGTTTTCTGGCGAATTCTAGAATGGTGTCGGAGATTTCGTATTGTCCTTCGATGGTTTGGGCTTGACTGTCGCCGGTGAATAAGATTAGGTCGTTTTCTCCGTTGGGGTTTTTCCAGTAGTAGAACGCTGCTTGCAACAAGCGAATGTTTCCCTTTTTGTTTACAAGTACATAGTATGGGAAGTGAGGCGAGTAAAGCTTCGCGAATTTTTCCGCTTTTAACCGTCTAATCATGTATCGGGTGGCTATTTTTCCTACAAGTCCTAGCCCGGGAAGTCCTTCTATAAGTATGGGTTTTCGGAGTTGAACGTTTTTAAGTTGTTTGACGAATGTTTCTTTCATTTTTGTTTCTACCTTCTTTCAGCATTATTCGATATTTGATGTATTTATCGTGGGGGGAGAATTTTGGCGGATGAGGAACATGCACCTTTCCGCCGCATTTTGGGCATTTTTCTTTGTTTAACGTGTATACGTGGCATTTTTCGCATTTTCTCAGGAGCCAGCCCATTATTTTTCCCTTTTAAAGTTTCCTTGTCCACCGGTTTTTGTTATGGCTTTGATTACTTTGTCTACAGCTTCACGTAAGATGGCTTCAGCTTTCTTATAGTCTTCGGCCTGTACCTCAATTCGATATTTTGGTGCAGCTATAGTGTATAAACGAATTTTTGCTTCCGGCGATTCGATCTCCTTTGCAGCTAGTAATGCGTTTCGAATCCGATTTACTCCGTCCGATTTTTTGCATTCTAGCTGGAATATCCCTTTTATTTTTACCATGGGAACCCGGATTTTTTCTTTCGCTAATTCAATAAGAGCACTCGCCATTTTTTGTGGAACACCCATTTTGGTGAGGATATCTCCATCTTCGCGGGCTATCCTTTCCAGTCCTTGGTAAAGAGTTCCAAACTCCTTCTCAAGTGGGATTCCGACTTTTTCGTATACTTCTTCTGCCGGGATTCCCAGTTTTTCAGCTGTAGTTTTAAGTAAGCTTTCAGCCTTTCTCTCTCTTTTCCACACAAGGATTTTTTCTCTTCTTTCGCGTTTAGTTACCCTCCGGAGGGAAAGATCTATGTGTCCTTTTTCCGGGTCTACGCGTAATACTTTTAGAACTACCTTTTGCCCTTCGCGAACGAAGTTTCTTATGTTTCTTATCCATGAAGAGGAAACTTCAGAACGGTGCAGTAATCCTTCTTTCCCATATTCGTCCAGGGTTACGTAGGCACCATATTCAGTAACCTTCTTCACTGTTGCAATTACCAAGTCTCCTACTTCAGGCCACTCCGGCCGCTTAATAAGACTCATGTTTCAACTCTTCCCTTATTGTTACTCGAAAATTGCCACAATTTCGCCTTTTATCTTCGCTTTTCCCCCAGCTGGCTCGGCAAGAATTGTTCCGCAAACATTGCATTTTACCTTATTGGTGGCGTGGCTGAATAAAATTTGCTCATTTCCACATTCAGGGCATTTTACGCGTAGGAATTTGCTTCTCGGCTTAGGAATGAGTTTCTCCCATTCACTCAATAGCCAACACTCCTTCTAGGCTATCACAAGTTTTCTGAGCCTTATGCCATTCTTGTGGCGTGTGTAGCCACAGGTTTTGCATTTAAGCTTTAAAGTCTGTTTTTTGGTTGTTTTAGCAAACTCTCTTTGAAGTGGGTATTTTTGTCCACCGTAGCCTTTCTTTTCTTCTCGGTGATGTCTTTCCCCTTTGGCTAAGGCTCTGCGTTTTCCAGCCTTATATAAAGTAACTGTGTGAATTTGATGTTTTTTACATTTAGGACAGTACGTAGTGATTTCTTTAGGAACTTTCATTCACATCACTTTAGTTTCCGGTATACAAAACCTCAACATGCTTCCTATTATACTTTTTTAAACCTACCATGTTAACTGTGTCTTATAAGTATAAAAATTCCACAAGCGAATAAAAGAATCCCGGTTAGGGAGATAAAGCCTTCTACATATCTAAGGGTAAACCCAATGATTATGCCCGTTATAATCGGTCCTAGGGTTTGTCCTACATCCATTATGGTTGTAAGAAAACCTAGCGCTGTTCCATACATTTTTTCTCCGGCTAAGTCTGCAACTAGCGGTGAGGTTGAAGCCGTTGCGAGGGAGAAGCCGAAACCATAGGCTACGGAAATTGCTAAAAGAATAAGAAATTCTCTTGTGAAGGGAATAGCAACTAGTGATGCAGCACTTATAAGACAACCTGCAATTATCGGTTTTTCTCTCCCTATTTTATCGGATAGTCTGCCCATGAAAGGTTTTAACGCTGGGATTATTACAAGCTGAGCTCCGGAGACTATGCCTATAAAAGCAGGATCTAACCTCACAATTTCTTTTAGGTATCCTACAAGAAAAAATTCAACAGCGCCGAAAGTGTAACGCTGTGTTGCTTCCACCATGCTAGCAGCAACTATCATCTTATTTCTCACGATTTCACTCCATTCACTAAGAATTTTCCTGACATTCGTTTTGTCTATAATATGCAAGCTTGGACTAAACTCTGTTGGCTTCTTGATTAGCAGTATAGATAAAAGAAACGCTGTGACTCCAGCTATACCAACAGCCGTATAAAGCATGTGAAAACCATAATTTGTCACTGATAAAATGTAACCTCCGAGAAAAGGTGCTGTAGCTCGGCCGATAATAGTAGAAGATGAAAAAACTGAGATCCTTTCTCCTTTCTTTTCCGGAAAAAGCTCAGCTATAGTTGCATTTGCAACTGGAACAAAAATCGCCGTAGCGAAGCCATGATAAAAACGAACCAAAGCTAATTGCCACCAATAGGCAATTGGAATGTAGAGAAAGGGCGCTGAAGCGAAGACGACGCCTGAAACCAGAAGCATTCTTCTTCTTCCAATCTTATCTGAAAGCCATCCAGCTGGAAGACTTACTAATATTCCAGGAATAGTTGAGGCTGAAGCTATAAATCCAAGTAAAGGCTCCGGTGTTTCAAGGCTCTTGGCAAAGGGGTTTAAAACAGGATTTTTGGACATGGTTGAACTTAAGATTGCGAACAAGCCAACAAGACACAACGCCCAAAACAACCGTTCATTGAATCTACTAACCATATTTCAGCCAGCATCCCACGTGCTTAAATTTTATCCTCTTAATTTCCATTTTAAAGAATTTTAATTCTCCTGCTAACTCCTTTTTACGCTGAAATTTTACTGGGTAAAATTTTATGAAAGCGCGTTCTTTCTGACGGATCACATCAATTAACACGAACTATCTTTTCGAAGTTTCTAAAGGGTTTCATGTTTTAGAAAAAATGGTTTGAAGGGGTAAGTTTAAGTATTTGGTTCTTCACATGATTGGCTTCCAAACATATAGGTTTGGTGTTCAATAATGGGAAGGGGGATTCACTATTGGAATGTTAGAGGTTGCCGTAGCGATGTCGTTTTAAAAGGCGCTTCACGATATGAGTCCCATTGTCCTGGAAAAAGGGTTTGCCATTTCGTTGAAATTAGCCATTGTGTCTGTGCCAAGGAAGACATAGCCCGCGAAAACTCAACTAGCAAAGGATTATTACCAAAGCAATTGAGAGGAAATGAAGCATTATACTGGGAACAAGAGTTTGTTAAAGGCGAACAAAGTTTAGCAGATAGCATTGGCACAACGAAATACGTCAACAAACTGAAAAGCCTTTCAGAACAGCCTTAACAGGTTGGAGCTAAACATGGAGAAACACATGAATAATTCCGTTCTTGTAGTCGGTGGTGGCATTGCTGGAATTCAAGCTTCGCTGGAACTAGCAGACCTGGGGCATCATGTTTACTTAGTAGACGAAGTCCCAAGCATCGGTGGAATATTAGCTCAACTAGATAAGATATTTCCAACCAATGACTGTTCAATATGCGCGTTAGTAGAAAAATTGACCAGAGTGAGTGAACATCCTAAAATTAAGGTCATCGCGAACGCTGAAATTGAGAAGCTTCAAGGTGAAGCTGGAAATTTCGAAATTACTCTTTTAAAGAAAGCCCGCTACGTAGATGAAGAAAAATGTAATGGGTGTGGGGCATGTGTCGAAAAATGCCCAATAGAGGTTCCTGACGAGTTCAATATAGGCCTAAGCAAAAGAAAAAGCATCTACGTGAGATATCCCCAGGCTTTTCCCGTGACATATACCATTGATATGGGTTCATGCACAAAATGCGGTGCCTGCGTTGAAGCATGCGAATATGGCGCGATAAACTTGGCTGCAACTGACGAAAGAGTTACACTAAAAGTGGGCTCGATCATCTTAGCCCTAGGCTTCACGCTTTTTGACCCCAAGTTGAAGAGTGAATATGGATATGGAAGGTTTCCAAACGTTGTGACCAGCTTAGAATTTGAAAGAATACTCAGCGATTACGGTCCCTACAATGGAAGGCTGTTAAGACCTTATGACCAACGTATCCCTCGTAAAATAGCTTTTGTCCAATGCGTGGGCTCTAGGGATGCCCAGCTCGGAAACAACTATTGCTCCTCTGTTTGTTGCATGTACGCCATTAAGGAGGCTATGGCTGCAAAGGAACGTGACTCTGGAGTTCAATGTACGATCTTCTACATGGATATGCGGTCTTCAGGAAAGGATTATGAGCTATACTATGAACGTGCTGAAAGAGAGTATGGGATACGATTTATAAGATCCCGGGTTGCAAGCATTGACGAAATTCCCAGTTCACGAAACTTGTTGTTGAAATACGTAGTTGACGAAGAGCCTCGCAACGAAGAATTCGACATTGTAGTTTTATCAACTGGCCTATGCCCACCTAAGAACGCGGAGCACTTAGCCAAAGCCTTAGGCATAGACCTGAATAAGTATGGTTTCTGTGCGACTAAGGTATTTTCGCCTGTGGAAACTTCTAAGCCTGGAATATTCGTTTGCGGAGCGTTTGCCAGACCAAAAGATGTTCCAGAAACTGTTACACAGGCAAGCGGTGCGGTCATAAAAGCCACAAGAATCAATGCCTCCTCAAAAGAGCTTAGTCCAACCTGCAGACAAAATCCTCCTGAAAAGGATGTGTCACAAGAAGATCCTCAAATCGGGGTATTCTTATGCTGCTGTGGAATTAACATTAGCAATTTGATTGACGTAAACGAGCTTGCTGAATATGCCGAGAAGCTGTCCAATGTAGCATTAGTGAAGGATTTTCTTTATGCATGTTCGCAACATTCCCGCAGTAAGATGGTCGAAAAAATTAAGGAGCATGGCTTGAACAGAGTCGTGATTGCTGGCTGCACCCCTCGAACTCATGAAGACTTGTTCCGAGAGGTCCTGCGAGAGGCCGGTTTAAACATTTACTTGCTGGAAATGGCTAATATCCGTGAACAATGTGTATGGGCGCATGGGGAAGAACCGGAAAAGGCAACTCAAAAAGCTAAGAACCTCGTAGCTTCAGCTGTGGCGAAGGCAAGGCTTCTGAAACCAGTCAAGAGGCCATTGGTAAAGGTTAATCCCGCGGCTTTGATTGTCGGCGGAGGACTGGCTGGAATGACGACAGCCTTAGAACTTGCAAATCAAGGCTTCAAAGTTCACCTGGTTGATAAAAACGGAGAACTAGGCGGTCATCTACGTCACATCTACTACGTTCTTGGAGAAGAGAACCCGCAAGAAGAACTTAAACGCCTCGTCGATAACATTTCGAACTCTCCAAACATTCACGTTTATTTAAACAGCGAAATAATCGCAGTTTCTGGACATGTTGGTAACTTTCGAACCTTGTTAAGGCATAAGGGTGAAGTAAAGGAGATTCATCACGGCGTCACTATTCTAGCTACAGGCGCCAAGGAATACGAGCCACGAGAATACCTTTACGGTCGTGACCCAAGAGTTTTGACTCAACGTGAGTTAGAACAAAAACTGGCAAAGGATGAATTAAACGCGAAAACCGTAGTTATGATTCAGTGTATAGGCGCTAGAACAGAAGAGAGACCTAACTGTTCAAGGATTTGCTGCGGGCATGCTGTGAAAAACGCTTTGAAAATCAAGGAGTTAAATCCAGAAACCGACGTGTACGTTTTCTATAAGGACGTTAGAACCTTCGGCTTCTATGAGGACTACTACAGAAAAGCCTCAGAGAAAGGAGTTATATTTGTATGCTATGACGATGAACACAAACCAAAAGTTTCAGTGGAAAACGAAGAACTCAAAGTAGTAGCCTGGGAGCCAATTATTAGAGAATGGTTCACCCTTAAACCAGAAATAATAGTTCTAAGCACAGCTACGATATCAAACATGGACAATAACAAGTTTGCCAAAATGCTGGGTATTCCATTAACAGAGGACGGTTTCTTCCTAGAAACAGGTATGGAACTTAACTCTGTGAATACTCCGCGAGAAGGAGTCTTCATATGTGGTCTGGCACACTCACCAAAATTCATAGAGGAAACAATTACCCAAGCCTACGCTGCAGCGACTCAAGCAGCAAAAATCCTGTCTAAGGAATTCTTAGAAATAGAAGGAACAGTAGCCGTTGTAAACGAAGATTTATGTAGCGGATGTAGAATCTGTGAATCTCTATGCGAATATGGCGCCATCGAAATGAAGGAAAAGGAAGAAAAACTCGTAGCCCACGTGGTTGAAGCTTTATGCAAGAGCTGCGGAGTCTGTAGCGCCGCATGTCCAACAAACGCGATTGCCCTAGGCTGTTTCACCACAGAACAGCTTTTAGCACAAATCAGGGCTACTTTGGTGGAATGAAAAATGGAAAAAGAAGAATTCGAGCCGAAAATTATTGGTTTCCTGTGTAACTGGTGTGCTTATGCGGGAGCTGACTTAGCAGGGATAAGCCGTATGGGGTACCCATCAAACATACGAATAATCCGTGTGATGTGCAGTGGAATGGTTGACCCCTTATTTGTTCTCGAAGCCTTACGGAACGGTGCTGACGGCGTTCTCATCGGCGGGTGTCACCTACCCTCTGACTGTCACTATCTAAGCGGAAACTTCAAAGCTTTGAGGAGAGTTTTATTACTAAAAAAGGTCTTAGCCCAGTTTGGAATAGAACCTGAGCGAGTAAGAATTGAATGGGTTTCCGCTTCAGAAGGAGATAAATTCGCGAAGGTGGTAAAAGAAATGGTTGAAGAAATAAAGAAGTTAGGTCCGAATCCTTTGAAGTTCATGAAGGAGGCGAAATAAAATGAGTGAACAGGAAAAAACTGAGCAAGAAAAAATCGGGAAAAAAATCATCCAAGCTTCAGAGCTAGACCCGAAATTCAAGTATGAGATAATACAGATGCACGGCGGAGAAAAACTCCTTATGTGCTTCCAATGTGGAACATGTACGTCTGACTGTCCAGTAGCACGGTTCAGTGACTCTTATCGTCCTAGACAAATTATACGGATGACCCAGCTAGGGCTTAAGGAACGGGTTTTGAAAAGTAACACTTTATGGCTTTGCGCCGCTTGTTTCACATGCACAGATCGCTGTCCTCAAGGCGTTAAGGTTGCCGATGTTATACGTACCTTGAAAAACATAGCAGTTGAGGAAGGATACATCCCACCAGTGTTTAAGGAACTTGCTTCAAGCATACTGGACACGGGCTATGCCTACCGCATTCCTGAATTAAGATTAAAAAAACGCGAACAGTTAGGCTTACCGCCATTACCAAGAGGCAATCCAGAATCCCTAGCTAAACTCTTCCGCGAAATGGAGCTTAAGAAACTACTAGAGAAAGAGGGTGAATAGAAAATGGCTGAAAGCCAAGGCGAAATAAAATACTTAATTTTCTTAGGCTGCGCTATCCCATATCGTGTGTCCGCCTACGAACTCTCAGCACGGAAAGTCATGGAAAAACTAGGTGTAAAACTAGAAGAAATGCCAGAATTCAACTGCTGCGGAGTGCCTATGGACCCGATAAGCCACGAAATGATGATGTTATTGGCAGCTAGAAACCTTTGCATGGCGGAAAAGAAAGGTTTGAATATCATGGCTTTATGTCCAGGATGCACCGGAGCGCTGAAAAAGGTAAATACCATGCTTAAAAACGACAAAAAACTCAAAGAAGAAATCAACAAGCACTTGAAGGAAGACGGCTTAGAATTCAAAGGAACAATCAACGTTAAACATCTGGTTCAGGTGCTGAACGAGGATATAGGCCTAGAAAAAATTAAAGCCACTGTGAAGAAGCCCTTAACCGGGCTAAAAGTTGCGGAACATAATGGCTGTCACGTTCTACGTCCAAAAGAATACATGGGTTTCGACGATCCAGAAGACCCGAAAATCTTGAAGGCTCTCATCGAGGTTACCGGAGCCGAATGTTTGGATTATATGGATGAAAGCCAGTGCTGCGGAGCACCCGTGGCCGGAGTAAACGACAGAATCCCACTGCAACTTACCGAAGAAAAACTTACGCATGTAAAAGAAGTAGGCGCTCAAGCGTTAATTACTGTCTGTCCGTTCTGCCACATGATGTTCGACACCAACCAAATGCGGATAGAAAGGCTGTTCAACGAAAAATTCGGCATTCCCACTCTTCACTATCCACAGCTTCTAGGCTTAGCCATGGGGCTAACTCCTGAAGAGCTGGGCTTCCGTGAGTTAAGAGTAAAACCCACAGAACTGCTCAAGCAACTAGGCCTACAGGGAAGTTAAAGAATTGAGCAAAGAAAAGCTTAAGTTCGCCTTTTACTGGGCTGCAAGCTGCGGAGGATGCGAAATAGCCGTACTGGATATCGACGAGAAAATCCTAGAGGTTTTAGAAATAGCCGACATAGTCTTCTGGCCTGTAGCCATAGATGTTAAATACAAAGATGTTGAAGCCATGCCCGACAAGTACATAGACGTATGCTTCTTCAACGGAGCTATAAGAACTGAAGAACAAGAACATCTAGCCAAGCTTCTACGACGAAAATCCAAAGTACTCGTGGCTTTTGGCTCCTGCGCCCATGAAGGATGCATACCTGGATTAGCCAACCTTCACAACCGAAAAGAAATCTTTGAAAGAGCCTACTTAGAAAGCGAATCCACAGCAAACCCAGAAAGAATATTCCCTCAAACCAAGGTGGAAGTAGAAGAAGGCGTTCTAACAATCCCAGAATTCTACGACACCGTAAAAACTCTTGATCAAACGGTTGAAGTTGACTACTACTTGCCAGGCTGCCCGCCACCTGTCGACTTAATCCTAAAAGCAGTAGAAGCCATAGCCAAAAATGAACTGCCACCCAAAGGTTCGGTTCTAGCGCCCTTGAAATCTGTATGCGACGAATGCCCAAAAAAGAAAGAGTCAAAACAAATATCTCAGATATACCGTGTTTACGAGATTACTCCCAACCCGGAAAAATGCTTACTTGAACAAGGAATAATCTGCATGGGTCCGGCAACCCGAGGTGGATGTGGAGCCCAATGCCTGACCGTGGATATGCCTTGCACTGGATGTGGCGGTCCCTGCCCCAACGAGCCTGAACAAGGCGCAGCAATGATAGGCGCTTTAGCATCCATTCTCGGCGTAGAACAAGAAAAGGAAAGAGAAATTGACGCTGAAAAACTTATAGACCAGATAAGAGACCCTGTTGGAACATTCTATCGATATTCGCTTCCCCACTCCATTCTGCAAAGGAAGGTGATTAGAAATGAGTAGGCCATTTAAAGTTGTAACAATTGACCCTATAACAAGACTTGAAGGGCACGGTAAAATCTCTATCTTTCTAAATGAAGCCGGCGAAGTTGAAAACGCCTATTTGCAGGTTCCCGAACTCCGGGGGTTCGAAAAGTTCTGCGAAGGAAGAAAGGCTGAGGATTTACCGCAGATAACAAGCCGCATCTGCGGAGTTTGCCCAGTAGCCCACCACTTCGCTGCTACGAAAGCCTTAGATGCCGCGTTCAATGTTGAACCGCCATCTCCAGCAAAGAAGCTTCGAGAACTCATGTATTGCGGCTACTACATCTATGACCATACGCTTCACTTCTATTATTTGGGCGGCCCTGACTTCGTAGTAGGACCAGACGCGCCACCAACGGAAAGAAACATTATCGGCGTAATCAAAAAAGTCGGTCTTGAAATCGCAAAGGAAGTAATCAAGCATAGAGCTTACGGGCAAAAAATCACAGCTATAATTGGTGGAAAGGCAACCCATCCCGTCTGCGGATTGCCAGGCGGAATCTCAAAATCGCTTTCAGAAGAAGGACGACAAGAAATCGAGAAAATGGCAGCCTCCAGCGTCGAATTTGCAAAGTTCTCGCTTAAACTCTTCCATGACATCGTCTTAAAAAACAAGAAATACTTAGACTTGATTCTAAGCGAAGCCTACACTATGAAAACCTACTACATGGGCCTTGTGGACGAAAACAACAATGTAAACTTCTATGACGGAAAAGTACGCGTGGTAACCCCGGACGGAAAAGAATTCGTGAAATTTGCGCCCCAAGAATATCTAGATGTAATCGAAGAACATGTGGAGCCATGGTCTTACGTAAAATTCACTTACCTGAAGAAAATCGGATGGAAAGGCTTCACCGATGGCCCGGATAACGGCATATACCGTGTAGGCCCCTTGGGACGGTTAAACGCAGCGGAGGGAATGGCCACTCCCTTAGCCAACGAAGAATATAAACGAATGTATGAAACATTCGGCGGAAAACCGGTGCATTCAACTTTAGCTTTCCATTGGGCTAGGTTGATAGAGCTTTTATATGCGGCTGAGCGAACGTTGGAACTGAGCAGAGATCCTGAGATCACCAGCACCGACGTTAGAAACAAAGTTGGCCAACCAGGTGAAGGAGTTGGCATCGTTGAAGCTGCGAGAGGCACATTGATACATCACTACGTTCTTGACGAAGAGGCCCTCATAAAACGAATGAACTTAATAGTTGCCACAACCAACAACGCTGCGGCCATAAACCTGTCCATCCGCAACGCAGCAAAAGGACTAATCAAGGGCAGAGAGGTAAGCGAAGGATTATTGAACATGGTTGAGATGGCTTTCCGCGCTTATGACCCCTGCTTTGCATGCGCCACCCATTACGCATTCGGAGAAATGCCATTAAAAATCGAAATCTATGACAGCAACCGCAAATTGATAAAAACAATAAAACGATAATTTTCCTCTTTTCCTTTATAAACCTCTTTTGTACTCGAGGAGTTTTATAACCAGTTATGAATAAAGACAATCTAAAAGAAAGTCTTCAAACATGGTTAAGTAACGCTAAAAGAATAGTAGTCGCCGGTGTTGGAAACCCTCTTCGGCGAGACGATTTTGTAGGTATGAAGATAGTTCAAGGCCTCAAAGGAAAGGTTTCAGAAAATGTTTTTCTTATTGAATGTGAAACCGTTCCGGAAAGCTTTATTCAAGAAATTGAAGAGTTTGGGCCTTCCCATGTTCTGGTTATTGATGCAGCTATAATTGGAAAATCTCCAGGAAGTGCCGAATTGGTGGAAAAACTTGAAGTTACCACTTCCGCCATTTCCACACATAGGTTGCCTCTGCAACTGTTCTGCAAATATTTAAAGACTAGTATAGGTGCTCAAGTGGCTTTACTTGCTATTCAACCTAATGAAACGGATTTTGGTGAAGGCTTAACTAGCGAGGTTGAAAAAACGGCTGAGGACTTAACCGAGATCCTCGTGGAAGTCCTCTCTTCAGAAGTAGAGTAAATTTATTCAATTTGTCCTAATTTTAAAAGCTCAGTATAAAAAGTGGAAAAGGGGTTATGTTGACTCAGTTGCTTTAAGTGCTTCTTGGAACAGCTTCTTTACCGCCTCGATTCTTGCCTTCTGCGCTAGTACGTCACTGGTAACGAAGTCTAGGGCTTCCTCGGGGCACCACTCCACACATTGTGGTTTACCTTTGTCTTGACAGAGGTCGCAAAGGAAAACCACTTTAGATTCGGGGTGTAGAGTTATGGCTCCGTAATCGCATGCTTCGATGCACCATCCACATCCGTTGCATTTGTCCTCGTCAACAAGGATTATGCCTGTTTCTTCTGACTGGGTCAAAGCGTCTCGTGGGCATGCAGCGACACAAGCAGGGTTTTCACAAAGTCTGCAGGTTACCGATACGTTAATAAGCTGGTTTAGTCGAACCACGCGTATTCTGGACTTTAACGGGTTGAAGACTCCTTCTTTTTCCATGGCACATACGTATTCGCAGACTTGGCACCCAGTGCATTTCTCAGGATCAGCGGAAACAAATTTTCTTTCATGGATTTTAACCATTCCCAGCTCCTCCCTTACTCCCCTTTGGCGGCTTTGAGTTTCGGCTCTACAATGTAGATTAAGTCGTCCATGCCTAACTCCTTGAGCTTTTCAATTGTTGGAACTCCCTGCTTGTTCCATCCTCGAACTTCGTAGTAGTCGTCTAGCAGTAGGTCAAGTTCTGCTTGGGTTATATAGCTTCCTTTGGCTGGGCCCTCATCCGGTATTGGAAGGTGCATCACCTTGTATGGGAGTGTGTCATCCTTTCTGCTTAGTCCTTCGCGTACGTTGAATACTCTCGCAACATTGTTTATTCTTTCACCGGCTACGCGCATTTCCTCAGCTGTCATGTTAAACCCTGTTACTAGGCTGTAAGCTTTGGCGAGATCTTCAAATCCGTCATAGTAGGTGCCCCGTGAGAATTTGCAGACTATTAGCGAGTCAATTATAGTGTACATGTCTTCCATTTCTTTTACAAGTTTTCCTCTGCCTTTTTCAGCTTTGAAGCGGTCTACTTTTCCTTTTACGTCGAAGCCGTAAGCGCCATGTCGGTTGTGGTCGGCTCCTCTGAAGGAAACAGCGAAGCCTAACGCCGCGGTTTTTAAGCATCTGAGGTCGTACCCTGTAACTTCCACGCCTTTGATGTGTTGAGCCAGTTTTTCTGCGCCCTTTCCTATTTTCTCTCCAGCAAGTTTTACTCCTTCAGCTAGTATGTCTCCTATCCCTTCGCGTTTGCCAATTTTGTGCAAGAGCATGACTAGAGCCTCGTGGTTACCAAACCGTGCGTCAATTTCCCCCATATCATCCTTTGTTAAGATGCCGTTTTCATAGCAGTCCATGGCGAAGCCTACGATTACTCCTGCGCTGATGGCGTCCATTCCATAATAGTTGCACAGATCCATTCCTTTAAGGATGGCATCTAGACGGTCTATGCCGCAGTAGGGGCCCATGGCCCATAAGGGCTCATATTCTAGTCGGGTCATGGTGCCTTTGTAGGGGCCTTCAGGGACTACACAGACATGTTCACATCGCATGGCGCAGGAGCTACATCCTATTATTTTGGCTACGAACCTTTCGTTTAGGTATTCTCCGCTTACCTTTTCGGCTCCTTCAAAGCAAGCATTGTTGTAGTTTCGGGTTGGCATACATGCTAGCGAGTTATGTACAAGGACGTTCAGCGGGGTTCCCAGGGTTCGATATTTTTTAGTTGCGGGGCCTTTCATTCTTTCATGGAATGCTTTTACAAACTCTTTGAATTCGTCGGGTTTTGCTACAGTAACGTCTTTTGTTCCGCGAACAGCTATTGCCTTTAGGTTTTTTGAGCCCATGACGGCACCCATTCCGGTTCTACCAGCAGCTCTTGTCTTCTCATTCATTATGCATGCGATTCGAACTAGTTTCTCGCCGGCTACGCCTATGGCTGCAACGCGAATGTAGTAGTCGCCTAGTTCTTCCTTGATTATGTCTTCTGTTTCAGCTGGAGATTTGCCCCATAAATGTTGAGCGTCTACTAGTTGAACTGTATCGTCGTCGATCCATACATACACTGGTTTTTCGGCGCGTCCCGTGAATATAACCGCGTCGTATCCTGCTCGTTTCAGTTCAGTTCCAAAGGAGCCGTGGGATTTGGACTCGCCTACACCGAAGCTTTGTGGGGATTTTGAAACGAAGGCATGTCCGTTTCCGCCTGTGGGCCACATGGTTCCAGATAATGGGCCAGTGGCTAATATTAGGGGGTTTTCTGGGCTGAAGGGGTCTACGCCAGGTTTGGAGTGATCTATAAGTAGCCTCATTCCAAGTCCTATTCCACCAATGTATTTCTTTGCTAGTTCTTCGTTTAGAGGTTCAATTTTGGTCTTTCCAGTTGTTAAGTCTACGTGTAATATTCTTCCAGCATATCCGTTCAAGTATCTTCCCCCAACTGTTCATGCAATTTTGAAGAGTAAAATATTGTGTAGGGGAATATTAAGCTTTACATTTTTATGTGGTTTTTCTAGGTTAAAATTGATATTGGAGTTTTAACTCATTTTATGTGTGAAGTTGACGGTTAAGTTGCAAGTATAAGGGGTAAACGGTGAGAAAATTGAGGGTTACTGTGGAATATTTGGGCCATCTTCGGGTCATGCTTAACAAAAGATTTGAAGAAGTTGAAGTTGAAGAAGGAGCGAGGCTTTCAGAACTTTTAAGCATGCTTGCTGAAAAATATGGGGAATCGTTCATGAAGGAAGTCTATGAGCCTGGCGGTCAAGACGTTAAATCCGGCTTCGTCGTTACTGTTAATCGTGTTCTTTTAAATCAGCTTGGTGGAATTGATATAACCCTTAAACAAGGCGATCACATCGCTATCATGGCCTTCATGAGCGGGGGCTAAAACAAAAATACTAAAACATAGTTAGTTCATTTCTCTTCAGAGGGTTGAATTGAATGGAAGACAGGATAGACTCTTTAAGAAGCATTTTCAAAGAAAAAGGTTTAGACGGGTACCTCGTTCTTAACAACGTTAACATTTTCTATTTAACAGGATTTTCCGGAGCAGTTGGCCTGCTAATCCCGGTAAAGGGAGAAAACACGCTTTACGTTTATGGTGTAAACTATGAACAGGCGAAGGCGGAAGCCAAAAACTGTAATGTCATGCTTGTAGAGCGAAACGTGAAGCTGGAAGAGATGATCGGGCGGAAAATAAAGGCTTTAAAAATAGGCAAGCTCGGCTTTGACGGGCTTTCTTCTGTTTTCTACCTTAAACTTCGTAGGCTCTTAAGGGGAAATACCCGGCTTAAAGCGGAAAACAGGCTAATATGGGCGTTACGCAAGGTCAAAACAGGTCAAGAATTGGAGCTTATGCGAAAAGCAGGGGAAATCACTGGTGAAGGAATGCGGGTGGCATACGAAACGTTGAAGCCTGGTCTAACAGAAATTGAAGTTGCGGCAGAGATTGAATATGCCATGCGGAAGAAAGCCTCTTGGGGCACATCCTTCGAAACAATAGTGGCTTCTGGAGTTCGCTCAGCTTTCCCCCATGGTGGATGTACAGAGAAACAAATAAGGAAGGGAGACATAGTGGTCATGGATCTAGGCGCCACATACAAGCATTATCGTTCTGACATGACAAGAACCCTTGTGGCTGGAAAGCCCTCTAAAAAACAACAGAAAATCTACGACATTGTAAGGAAGGCTCAAGAAAAAGCCTTTAAACGGATACGGGAAGGCGTGAGAGCTAGGACTCTTGATGCCGCGGCAAGAAGGCTTATCGAAAAAGCCGGGTATGGCAAGTACTTCGTTCACGGACTAGGACACGGTATAGGACTAGAGGTTCACGAGCCGCCCACATTGAACTCGCAAAGTAAAGAAGTCCTAAAGGCTGGAAACGTGGTGACGGTTGAGCCGGGAATCTACATTGTAGGGTTCGGCGGCTTCAGGATAGAGGATACAGTGCTTGTGCATAAGGAGAGGGGTGAAAGATTGACCCCGGCCCCTTACACTTTGGGTTATGGGCAAAGTTGAATTTCGAGTCTAAAGAAAAATTTAAAAATAGTTTATTGACATTCTACGAAATTGTTGGGGGAAGGGATGTTGAACAACAAAAGGATAGATAAATTATTTTATCTTTCCTTTCTCCCTTCAGCGTTTGTTCAACATCCCCCTAAACAAGCAGGCATCCAATTTTTACTGGAACTTACGGTCTTTTATCCTTTATGAAGGAAACCTCTAGTTTTATCTAACGAAAGCGAATTATACTTCTATGTTTCTATTTGAAGAGGAAAAGCATGTCTCCGGATATTAAAATAGAAAATCTAGACGAAAACAACATTGAGAAATTACTCTTTGTTTGTTCCTCACACAGGCTGGAAGATCCAGTTCACAGAGAGGGAATGCGTCTCAAAAAAGATTGGCTTTTAGAAATGCTGAAAAACTGGGGCTCTGTGGCGAAAATAGCTTATTATAGGGGAATGCCTAAAGGCCAAATCCTTTACTTCCCAGAAGAAGCAGACAAGACCAGGGTTATTAAACGGCGAAATGTTGTGTGGATTAACTGTGTTTACAATCCCTTCCCAGAAGCTCAACGCTTAGGCATAGGCAGAAAACTTGTTGAAAGCCTCATTACGGATTGCAAAAAGGGAGAAATTTGCGGCCTAGGAAACGTTAAATTCCTATTAGCCAAAGCCTTCAACACTGGAGAAGCCCTTTCCCTACCTGAATTCTACCGTAAAATGGGGTTTATCCAACCTCCCGGTAAAGAGCCTTCTAACGCATTATACCTTTCAATCTCTGGGGAATATGAAAAGGGTCCAAAGCAAGAAAAATATGAACCCTTACCCGAAGATAAAAACAAGGCAATCATCTTCTACAGCCCCATCTGCCAGTTTTCCTATCCCTTCGCTGTTAGAATGAGAGAATTAATACAGGAAGTTGCGCCCAATCTCCCAATAAAAATGATAAATGAATGGAAAAATCCAGAAGAAGTCATAAAACGTAAAAGCCACGGGCTCATAGTCAATGCCACACCAATCTACACCTTCTTTATGGCGGAAGAGCAGTTCAAAAACGAAGTGAAACAAGCTTTGAAAAACTGACAACAACCCTTAAAGTTAGACTCCTCGCGCAGGAACATTTATCTTGAAATAAAAGAGATTTACACAATGGCGATGAAAAGAGCTTGCATCAAAATCCCACCGGTAATCCTCCTGGATAACGGGAGGAACCCGCGCTGACGGACCCGGCGGAGAAGACTAAGCCCGAAAGGCTTAGTTTCGATGAAGTTTTCGGGTTTACCCAGGCGTGGGACACGGTGGGCGCGGGCGCATAGATTCCCAGGTCAGAGAGAGCTTGGCGGAGGGGAGCGCACCGCTCCTACTGTGAGGTTAAGTGTTAGGTTACTCTGGGAAACAGCGCCCGCGAAAACCAGCCCATAAGCCATCGAGATGTTTAGGGATATCCTCTGTGAAGATGTGTGATCTTTTTAGTGAGGTCAATTAAACGCCTGATTGGCCACGTAAAGGAGGGTGTTGGTGCTTGATGAAACAGCTTAATTTTTAAGTTCGCTTACGTAGAAGGGTAGAGGAGACTGGTGAGACGGGTTGGATGTAGAGACGAAGATTGAGCTGATTAGTCGTCCGCCAACAGAAGAAATCTTAACGGTGGATTCTCTTCGGGAATTGTTAAACACAGAGGAACATCCGGTTGCTTATAACGGTTGGGAGCCTTCCGGACTAGTTCATTTAGGAACAGGTGTAATTTGCGCGTATAAGATGAAGGATTTTGTGGAAGCTGGAATACGGTTTAAGGCTTATCTTTCCACTTGGCATGCCTGGCTGAACAACAAGTTAGGCGGCGACCTCCAACTGATTAGAAAGGCAGCGGGTCTTTTCAAGCATTCTTGGATAGCCCTAGGCGTTCCAGAGGATAAGGTTGAGTTCATTTATTCGGACGAGCTTTATGATGATCTCGACTACTGGGCGAAGGTTGTGAGGATCGCGAAGAACTTGACCATAGCTCGAACAAGGCGAACTCTTGAAATTGCTGGAAGAAAGGAAACTGACGCTAAGTATGTTTCTGATTTCCTTTACACGCCGATGCAGGTGGCCGACATATTCCATTTAGAAGTGAAGATTTGCCAGCTGGGCATGGATCAGCGTAAAGCCAATGTGGTAGCCATCGAACTTGGAGAAAAACTTGGGTTCTGGAAACCAGTATGTGTTCATCACCACCTGCTTCAAGGACTGGAAAAACCGGCAGTTTGGCCTCCTCCGGAAGGTAAAGAGAAAGAGGTGATTGCTTCAGCGAAAATGTCGAAGAGTAAGCCTGAAACCTGCGTTTTTATTTATGATTCACCTGAAGAAATTCAACAAAAAATTTCTAGGGCTTTCTGTCCCGAGAAGGCGGTTAAGTTTAATCCAATCTTGGATATCTGTAAATACATAGTTTTCAGGGAAAAAGCCAGCCTCTTCATTAGACGCCCAGCGAAATTTGGGGGAAACGTGGAGTTCCAGAGCTTCGAGGAGTTAGAAGCCGCTTATCGAAGAGGCTTGCTTCATCCAAAGGATTTGAAAAATGCTGTGGCTCAGGAGTTAGCTGAAATTTTAAAGCCAGTTAGAAGGTACTTTGAAACCTGTAAAGAGGCGCGAAGGCTTCTGGAAGAGTTAAAGAAGGCGAGGATAACGAGGTAGAATGGGTGTCCACCCGTCTTTTGGAGAAGAAAGAGAAGATTATGAAGCTGCTTGAAGAGCTGGCGTTGGAAGCCGCCAGGGGCGTTCCAATAATAGTTGAAGGGACAAAGGATATCGAAGCCTTAGGTCTTCTGTCAATAGAGGGGAGGATAATTTCGGTTAAAACGGGTGGAAAATCCCTTTTGGATGCTATTTCTGAGGTGGAAGACTCGGAAGCTCGCGAAGTTGTGCTTCTTATGGATTTTGACCGCAAAGGCAGAGAAATGACCAAAAAACTAGTGAGCTGGCTGGAAAAGATTCACGTAAAACCTAACTTGGATTTTTGGCGGAAACTTCAAGGGCTTGTGGGGCGGGAAGTGAAGGATGTGGAAGGCCTAGCATCCTATCTGCGGACTTTGCGGAAAAAGATTGGAGATTCATAAAAGTATAATAGTAAGTGTGAAGTAAACCTTTTAAAAGATGGGAGGACGCTAAGAGGGTTTCTCCTCCACGTATACTGTGAAGCTTACGAGATTAACTGAAATTGGAGGTGTACGCTTATGGGTTCATCACAGCCCTTTACGATTAAATATGTTATACGCGCGAAGTTCGAAGTGGAAGGAGTCGTCGAAAAACCGGACGTTATAGGCGCCGTGTTCGGACAGACAGAAGGGCTCTTCGGGCCGGAACTCGACCTTAGAGAACTTCAGAAATCTGGGAGAATAGGGCGAATCGAGATAAATCTGCACTCTAAACAGGACAAAACCACAGGAGCCATACTTATACCAACAAGCTTGGATCGAGTGTCCACCGCCCTGATCGCGGCAAGCATAGAAAGCATAAACCGTGTAGGTCCCTGCGCAGCCAAGGTGACTTTGGAAAAAATCGAGGATGTAAGGGAATCTAAACGGAAAGCCATAATTGAGCGGGCTAAGGAAATTCTTCACAAATGGACGATAGAGAGCTTGCCGACAGCAGACGAAATTTTCAGGGAGCTTGCTGAAACTTTAAAAGTTGCAAAAGTGGAGAAGTATGGGCCTGAAGAGTTGACCGCTGGCCCTGAGGTCGAATCAGCTAAGGAAATAATAATCGTCGAAGGAAGAGCTGACGTAATAAACCTTCTCAGATGCGGAATCCCAAATGTTATTGCTGTTGAAGGTGCGAAGATTCCGGATACGATAATCGAACTTTGCAAGAGGAAGGAAGCTACGGCTTTCCTTGACGGGGACCGTGGTGGAGACTTAATCTTGAAAGAGCTGTTGCAAGTTACGGATGTCAAGTTTGTCGCCCGGGCTCCAGCTGGAAGAGAAGTAGAAGAGCTGAATTGTAGGGAAATCTTTGAAGCTTTAGATAATCGGGCTTCCATTGAAGAGTTGACGAGGCCTAAGAGGCGTAGAGCTGCTGCCGCTGCGGTTCCGAAGGAGATAGCTGCGATAGCTAAGGAGCTGGAAGGGACGTTAGAGGCTGTTTTGCTGGATAAGGCTATGAAGCCTTTGATGAAGCTTCCGGTTAGCGAACTCGCAGAAAAGCTTCAAAACATGAACGGGGTGGACACCGTTGTTTTCGATGGAGTGATCACCCAGAGAATGGTGGACATCGCTAGCGAGAAAAACATTAAACGGCTTGTGGCGGCAAGGGTTTCCGAAGTCGTAAAGCAACCCTTAACAGTTCAGCTTATAACCTTTCCCGAACTAGCCAAAGTTTAACTTCCGAAAAAATCAGTAAGCCTCTTTTTCTCCCCGGTTTTTGGCGGCAACAACTCTTCCTTCTTTACATTAAACATTTGAAGGATTCGGGAAGCAACTGGAATTATCTGCTTTTGGACGTAGTATTCCACGTCTACTTCCTTGTAGTCCGCTAGAACGTAGGGTTTGGCCCTTTGGTAAAGTTTTCCTTCACCCATGGTTATGACGTAGCCTATTTTATCGCCTGTAGAGATTTCCCATCCTTCTCTCTGTAGCAGTTTCGCGGCTTCCACGTGGGCAGCTCTGACGGCGTACTCCTCTATTGGCCGGGTTAAAGTTTTCCATATAACTAGGTCACGATAGGGCACTTTTCTTTCACGGATATCTTTAATGATTCGGTGTACATACTCTACAGCTTTCGTAGTAGCTTTCTCTTTCAGAATGATTTCGAGAATTCTTTCTTGCACTTTCTTAGCTACGGTTGCCCAGTCTCCGCGTACAACTTCTAAGCCTACTATGTCTAATTGTCCGTTGGGTAGAAGCCCGCAGTAACGTTTTTTTGCTTCGGTGAACAGTATCCGCGTGTAAACCTTGTCGGGTTTTATTTCTAGCCCTATTTTTTCACCTATCTCCTTTGATAGTTTCTCTATTTTTCGGGTTCATGTTTCACAAAGAGGCTGTCAGTGTCGCCGTAAATCACTGCTACGCCGAGGGTTTCTGCGATTTTTACCGCGTTGGAGATTATGTTTCGTCCCCAAGCAGTTGCAGCTTCAGCTACTGGTTTGATGTACCATCTGGCGCCTATCCATCCTGCGTAGCCATAGGATGCGTTAGTGATTATCTTTACGGCTTTCTGCCGAGCGTTTAGAACGCGGTATTCGCCGCTGTCGGGCGGTAATCCTTTCAGCTTGGAGCGAATCTTGTCTCTGACGCTTATTAGATAAGTTAGTACTTCCTTATAGAATCCGGGGGGTTCTTTTCGGAATTTATGTCCAACTTCGGGCGCTTCGAAGACTCCGCTGGGTGGTTGCGGCTCATTGGGCGAAACATACGTGTCCGGGGAAAGGTTGTAGGCGACCATTATGTTTGGGTACATCGCCTTAAAGTCTAGAACAGCTATCTGTTCATGGATTCCAGGTTTAGGTGGCAGCACTATGGCTCCAGCGTAAGGCAGGTAGGGGCGTTCCTTCCTTTTGGGCACGAGTTCGCCGATTTTGTATGCGTGTTTTATTAGGAACCATTCTACGCGGAAGCCTACGGCTGCTGTTCCCACGTGGTCAAGAGGTAACCCAACAAGGCTGGAAAGCTGCACGGCGAAGTCTAGAACGGCGTCGGTGATTCCCATGATGCATTTCGTGTTTTCCATGGAAAATTTCAGTAAGTCTTCCCGTTTTTCCGGTTTTTCCCAGTATTCAGCGTAGTCAACATCCTCAATTAGGGTGCGTTCGGAAAGTTTCATTACGCCTAGGTAGTCAGCTAAGTTCTCCAGTGTCTTCACTTTTACTTCTGGAAATTCGTCGGCAAAGTCAAGCAAGTCTAGGTTTGCTCTTCCAGTTATGGAGACATGTCCATAAACACTTGTGTGGGGCTCGCCATTAACTCTGTCAAGCCGTAAGCGTATCCCATGAACTGCGCATCTTCTCTTTAAATAGGGCAAGTCTTGGCGGTTGCTGCCGTAGCCTACGATGATGTCGGGGTCGAAGAGTTGCACATAGTCTGTAAAAGCCTCTAGGACGAGTTTATCGTCGCCATTTTCTGCTACGAACTGTTTTTCTTCACCGCTGTTGGTTGCTACTGAAATCGCTACCACGGGGTTCCTTTCTGGCTTGGGCATCCCGTGGGGGCTGTAGCAGATGATTGAAAATCCCAGAATTTTCAACTGGGGAGTATAGGCAGATTCCACATGTTTCGGAGGGCTTTCGGCAACATAAACAGCGTCAACCTTTGCGTTGATTTCTTCTTTTGCTTCTTTGGCTTCGATCTCGTGCCAGCCGCAGGGAACCACTCCGTTGTCGATGAGATAGCGCATAGAATATCGGATGTCATCCTCGAAACATTCTTTTACACCGTCTAGTTTCTTTATGTTCTTCACGCATCTCGGCATATCCTCAGGGGTTTTACAGAATACTTTTATGGCTTGGACTTTCTTGCCGAAGTATTTCCGCTCCACAATTTCAAAACGTGTTATGGAGGGAACTTTGCTGATTTGTTCAGCTATTTTCTCGGGTGAAGCTTCTTCTTTTGGGACTGCGTAAAAGTAAGCTTCAAAATTTCTATCTATTATAAGCAGGCGTTTTCCGTTTTTGTTTAATCCCCATAGCCATATTTCCGGCTGGTTGTTTCTAACTTCGTAGTTTATGTCCAAAAACCAGAAGGAAATTTTCAATCATTTTCCTCCTTCAACATGAAAAGTTGCTTCTGAAGTTTTTAACGCTTTTTAATGAGAATGCATTAGTCTATTTGAAGCTGGGCTAAGTTGAGGAAAACGGGTTTTGAAGATAATTGAGATGAACTTGAAGAAAGGTATTGCTAAGCTTATTCCGGAAAGTCTTGACGATTTGTGGCACTTATCCAACCTTATATATCGGGGGGACGAGGTTTACGCGCGGACAACTCGGCAGATAAAGCCGGATGAAGAGTATGGGCGTCCCAAGAAGGGTGAAAGGGTTTCAGTTTTTCTCGGGATAAGGGTTGAAAAGGTTGTGTGGGACAGAATCCTAAACAGGCTGCGGATTCATGGTGCCATATGTCAAGCGCCGGAGGACATTGTGGGGAAAGGCTCTCACCACACCTTGAATATAGGGGTGAATACTCCCTTAACTTTGGTTAAGAAGGACTGGAAAGCTCATCATTTGGAAAGGTTGAAGAGGGCTAGTGAATTTTCTTCCAAGCCGATACTTATCGTTTCTTTGGATGATGAAGAGTATTGTTTAGCGTTTTTCCGGCAGTTCGGTGTCGAAATAAAGGTTGAGGAACGAGTGAAGCTTCCACGGAAAATGGAAGCTGAGAAGAGAGGTGAAGCCGTAAAAGGATACTTCAAAAAGGTGCTAGGAGCGTTAAGGGAGCTTTGGAACATCGCGGATAGGCCGCCTATAATCGTGATAGGTGTCGGCTTTATGAAAAACGAGTTTGCAAAATATGTGGAAACAGCGGCGCCGGAAATGGCAAAAGAAATAGTTGATGTTAAGGGGGTTAACAATAGCGGTGCTGCCGGAATATACGAAGCGTTACGTTCTGGAATTTTTTCCAAGACATTGAAGCATCTGCGCCTAGTCCAGGAAGCTTCAGCTATTGAGGAGTTGCTTGAGAGTTTGGGGAAAGGCGAATCAAAAATAACCTATGGCTTTGGAGAGGTGGAAAAGGCTGCAGCGCTTGGCGCCATAGAGCGGCTTCTTGTAGCTGACACTTTTCTTCGAGAAGCCCCGGATGAGAAGAGGAGATTGATTGAAGAGATTATGAGGAAAGCTGAGCAGAAGGGTGGAAAGGTTATGGTAATCAGTACGGGGCACGAAGCTGGCGAGAAGCTTCTGGCCTTGGGCGGAATAGCCGCGTTTTTACGGTTTCCAATAGAGTAGACGCCTATTTTTCGAAAAGCCTTAGCCTTCTCCGAACCGCGGGGTTCTCATCTGCAAGCTGTTTAAGAGCCATCTCAAAGGTTTCGTCCTCAGCTACCTCCCTTTCGATGAAGACTCCGGTTCTTCCAATCTGGTCGCGTCGCATAAGGGCGTGTACACGGTCCAGAACTGTTTCGATGGAAATTCTTAAAACCCGTGCAATTTCGGTTTCCCGTCCAATGATGCTGCTTTCCACATGGCCTTTGGCAGTTGGCTCTATTAACATAAGCCTCTTGTCTACGCCGCAAACCCTCTCTCCCCTTTTTAACGTCTGCAAAGCTGCTTCTCCACCGAATCGGTAGAATTCCCTCTCAACGGTTCGCATCTTCGTTAGAGGGAAAGAAACAGCTGTTCTTTCACCTATTTCCAAGTAAGCTTTAGCCGCATAGGCAGGCGTGGCTTGAACTATAACTCTGCGGTTAATGCGTACTCCAGCTCTTTCCAAAGCATTTTCTACCAGAAAGGAGGACGTAACTGTGGGTATGAAAACGTCGATGTCACTTTCCTCAGTAACATCTCCCCGGGCGATGCTTCCATGAACGATGGAAGCTAAACGAGAGTTTTCCAAGGCTTCCATGATCTGGATGGTTTCTGAACGATATCTTTGCAGAAGCCTCCACCGTTTGGCATCGTAGAAAACCTCGATTCTCTCGGCCCGTCTAACCGGTTTCTTCGCCATAAAGCCTTTCACTCGCTGACTTGTAGGGTTTCCTTCAACCATTCCTTGTAAGGTTCAGAAACCATTTTTATTGGTAAGCCTATCATTTCCGGTACTTGGTAGCTGTGAATCTCTTTTAGTTTCTTTTTAAGCCTTGGAAATAGGCTCTCATGGGTTTTCATGAATAGCAGAAACTCTTTTTCCATGTCTATTTTTCCCTTCCACCAGAAAAGCGAGGAAACAGTGTCCGTGATGTTGACGCAGGCAACGAGTCGTTCCTCTAGTAGAATCCGGGCGATTTTTTCCGCTTCTTCCCTGGAAGCTGTTGTGGTTAAAACAACCATGAAGCTCATTGCTGTTTTCTCCTCAACAAAAACTATACTAGAAACTCCTTATTTTAAGGGTAACCGCGAAACTCGGTAGTGGCGAAAACTATGGCTGTACTTTGCACTGTTTGCAATCGAAGGGAACCGGTGTTTTTTAGGCCGTACTCTGGAGAAAAGCTGTGCAGAAAATGTTTTTGCGAATCGGTTGAAAACAAGGTGAAGGCTACTATCGCCAAGTATGGCATGTTGACTTTCAATGATAAGATTATGGTGGCTGTTTCTGGGGGGAAAGATAGTCTGGCGCTGCTTTACATCCTAAACAAGATAGAGAAGGGGTTTCCAAAAGCTAAACTGTGTGCCGTCACGGTGGACGAGGGGATAAGGGGATACCGTGATGAGGCGGTAAAACTGGCTAAACAAGCCTTTGCTGAGTTGGCGGTTGAGCATGTGATAGTTTCGTTTAAGGAGTTGTACGGCTATACGCTGGACGAGATAGCGGAGATCACTCGTGAACGGGCGAAGGGGTTAACTCCCTGCGCCTATTGCGGTGTTCTCCGGAGAAGAGCCCTGAACATGGCGGCGAAAAAAGCGAAAGCCACAAAGCTTGCGACGGCGCATACCTTGGATGATGAAGCGCAGACTTTTCTGCTTAACCTTTTCCATGGTAATGTATGGCGAATTGCAAGGGTTAAACCTTTGACCGATGAAGCTCATCCCGGGCTGGTGCAAAGAATAAAGCCTATGTGCGAAGTCTTGGAACGGGAGACCGCGTTATACGCTTACTTTAAGCGTATAAGGTTTCAATCAATGCCTTGTCCTTATGCGGAGACGGCGTTGAGAAACGATATACGGGCTATGCTGAACCGTATGGAAGAGAAACATCCAGGGATTAAGTACACAATTTTTCGCAGCATTGAAAGGTTGCGAGATGCCTTGGAAAAGGCTGTTGAAAAGGAGAGCTTAGGGGCTTGCCAGATCTGCGGTGAACCGACTTTGGGGAGAACCTGTAAAGTTTGTGAGATGTTGCATGATTTAAGCATAGGCTAAACGTTCTTTGCGCTGTTAGCGGAGGCTTAGAAAATGCAATTTTATTCAGAAATCGTAGAAAATTTTATATCTACTGTCGGTTGCAAACTTTAGTTTGTCCTCTAGTTCCTAAACTTGAGTGTTCAATTGTGGAGGCTCAATGATGTTCAAAGCTGTGTCTATAGGAGATGCTTCACGTTTTCTTGTTAGGAAGGAAAAGCTGCTTAAGCTGAAATCTAGGGCTCTGAGACGCGGCGTTTGGTTCAGGGTTTTAAGCGCTATTGACAGGGCTTTAGTAAACTTAACCATAAGAGTGGTGGATGAAATACGTAGTGTTAGGTTAGCGGAAAAATTGTGTCTTGTTGTGGAGAAGTTGGAGAACGCGTTGAAAAATAAAATTTTACATGTCTTGAAGACTGTGGGGATTCCTCTTGCCCGTAAGCTGAGTTTCCTAGCTCAAAAATGGGGTAATGCTTCAGCTCGGAAATGGGCATCCGAGATTTCCTTCGCAAAATTCTTGGCGATAATTCACCTCAATAATCCCCCGTTGTTTAAACCCTAACAGATCCATACGTGAAGAGGCATATTTCATGTTAACCTTGGTTCACATAGTGGTAATTTGCATATTCCTTTCTGTCTATGTTTGGTCCCTTTACAACCTTCCCATCTTGGCTGCGGGAGTTAAGAATCTTCGTCGAAACAGGGGCAGAGTCAATAAGCGTCGTTCCAAGAAGACGACGTTGCCCAGCTTTTCAATTATTGTGCCTGTGAAGGACGAGGAAAAGGTTATAGAGCGACTGTTAACCGCGTTGTCGAGGGTACGTTACCCAGCTGATAAAATGGAAATAATAATAGTTGAGGACGGATCCACTGACAAAAGCTTCGACGTTTGCAGGGAATACGCAGAAAGAAGCAGTTTAAACATGAAGGTTCTGCGTAAGCCTGTTTCTGATGGTAAGCCCTCAGCCTTAAACTTTGGGATTAACCATGCAAAAGGAGAAATTATTGGAGTGTTTGACGCGGACAATGTTCCTGCCCCTGACACTCTCCTAAACGTGTGCAAGTATTTTGATGACCCAAAGGTTGCCGCTGTTCAAGGTAGGACTTTATCGATTAACTCTGAAGAAAACATGTTGACAAAGTTTCTCTCCTATGAGGAAGCTGTTTGGTGTGAGGCTTACCTGCGGGGCAAGGATGTTCTAGGCCTTTTCGTTCATTTGAGGGGGAGCTGTCAGTTTTTAAGGCGGGAGATTTTGGAGAAGTTAAACGGGTTTGATGAGAAAGCGTTATCTGAGGATATGGAGCTTTCAGCGAGACTAACGGAAAAGGGTTACAGAATAAGATATGCGCCGGATGTGCGGGCTTGGCAAGAAAACCCGTCAAGCTTCAAGGAGCTTTTCAAGCAGCGTATAAGATGGTTTAGGGGCACCATGATGGTTGCCTTCAAATATGGCAGACTCCTCACCCGGCCGAGCAAGGAAACCGTGGACGCTGAAACAACTCTCATAGCTCCCTTCATCCTGATTATTTCTCTCATCACGTATTTTGCAGCGTTTTTCTCCTTCTTCCTTTCCAC
>DAZI01000011.1 GCA_002507245.1 Candidatus Bathyarchaeota archaeon UBA233 | reverse complement strand
CCTAAGCTCATTGCTCTAGCTTTGAGGAAGTGGTGAAAATTATCTGCAGTCCTCTTAAAGGCAAGTTGGTAATAATCCTCTTCTTTCAACTCAGGTATATAATCAAGAAGATATTTCTGGGTAGATGCAAAGCCTCCGCCTTTTTTCTGCTTTCTTGACTTGCGTTTTCTTTTAGATGCCCTTCTAAGCCTACTTTCTTCGGCGGTAACGCATAGATCCATCATTCTTTTGGGAGGGGCACAAATTATTACGTCGGGAGTTTCTTCTCTTTCTGCTAAATTTTTAATGTATCTAAAGAAAATTTCAACTGACTGAGAGATACGTTGCTTAACGTCAGAAAACTTGTCTAATGTATTCACATCCTTTGATGTTATGGTTTGCCACCATTCTTGCGAGGTTAAGAGTTTGCATCTGAACGGGCTGTCAGGAGAAACGCCTGGAAAATCCTGTGTCCATAGTGGATGTGTTGTTGGGCCTTCGATTGGTTGTTCAAGACGTTTGAGTATAGTGTTTACTTGAGATATTGTATTTTTATCCCCTATTATCCCAATCCTGATGACCTTCTTACCCGATGAATAGGGTCCATACAAAGTAATGCCTAGCTTCGGATCAACTGCCGGGAAAGACCTGCCAAATAAAAGCAATGGTTCCTCCAAGATGGTTGCGTGTATTATCTTATTGGGCTCCAGTGCGATCAACCCCCTTTTGCTCTTTTAAAATTCTCGGTGGTCCCCGGGTCATCTTTGGCAGTTTTTTGCGGTCTCCAAAGATTCCGCCTATGATTGAAGTTGAAAGCGGTTTGGTGTCAATTTTAAGAGATACCCCTCCGCCAAGATCCATAACAATTGTTTTCCCATTTTCAGAGAGCAACCAAGCCCAGAAACGTATATCGCTAAAGTTTTGAAGGTTTTTTTGACGTGCTAAAAATTTTGTTGCGAGGGAGGATCTCTTTGCTTGATCCCTAATTGGGTGGTATCCATCCCAAGTGAATACCCATCCGGTGTTTATTTTAAGAAAAACAAGCTTATCGATTACTTCAAATTTTAACCGCACAGCCCTATGAGCAACATAGTTTTTATATTCAGTTAATAATTTTTTAGTAGCTCGCCTTGCGTAAGGCGTCCACTTAATCTCCTTTAGGATAGCATCTTTCGTGTAGTAATATCTCTTTCCTACAGGGTCAAAACTTAGTCTAAGCTGGGAACAATGATTTTCAATCGCCTGGTTTAAAAGCTCAACAAGCCATCTCGAATGAACATCATCTCCAAACCATCTTTCAACATCAACTGATTTTACATCATAATCCTCTATTACCCCACTAAAGAAATTATCCTCTTTAGACAAATCTATGAATGTAAAAAGCCGTTTTTCTTTCAGAATATGCGGCGGAATAATCTCAGGTCCAAAGTAAGGTTTAAGATTTCTTAGAAAGCACGGAGCACTCCAGATTTTAGGCGGCAACTCCTTAACTAAGAAAAGATTACTACAAACTTCCTCTGCAACTGGATCTGGCTTCCAAGATTCACCCAAGATTCTTAATGGTGACTCCTTTTCATATGCTTTTCTTTGAGAGATGGACTTGTAAATGGCAACTGGTTTACTGCCTCTTGGTAATGGCTGCCCCAGAAGCACGCATAAAAGTCGCGTTAATTCAGCTTCAAACCTGTTGTCATCTCTAAAGTCGATGTAATTACGGAAACGTAAAAGCGGAGGAATCCTGCAGGGTTTCCGCAGTATAGGTATTACGCGCCCTAAACGTCCAGAAGGGTCATTATAAATAGCTGCAGCCCTCTCAGCCGTAGGCCATTCTGCTTCAAGTGCCTTAGGAGATAGAATGATCAGAAAGAACCGTGCTTTTTCAAGAGCTTCTTCTATTTTTAGAATAATATTAGTCCCCGGCTCAATGTCCCAAGGGGCAAAAAAGACTTTCAACCTTCGCCCATTAAAAGAATAAGATTCAAGTTTCGTCGCGAGTTTCCGAGCGAATTCTTCGTCCTCGCTCTGATAAGAAATAAAAGCATCAATTCTATCGTCTACTTGTCCGGTTCTTTTACTCACGTCTATAACCCAGAAAATATTCCAAAACTGAAAACTTATCCATTACGGTTCAGTAGCTAATCGGGCATTTGTAAAGATTGTTACTAAAACGTATCTTTCTCAAACCAGAATAAGAAAACGGAAATAAAAGCACACTTACGTGCCACAAGCTGGAGAATAGTCATTAAGGTAAGTCAACAATGCATCAGCGTTTTCTTGTAGGTTTAAAACTGATTAGGGAATAAAAGCTAAGAAAGTTAACGTCAAAGGTGAAAAGATTGCCCCAAGAAGTTCGGTTGTGGAAAGTGAATGGTGATAGTTTGGTTGAAGTTGCAAAAAGTAGTCCGGATTTTGAAAAACGGTTAGAAAACTGGCTAGAGCAAAATATTTCGATGATTTCGGATAATTTGCTTGTAATCGGGCGTCAAGTTGTAACAGCGTTTGGGAAATCAATTGACCTTTTATGTTTGAATCGTGATGGCGACTTAGTTACAGTGGAATTAAAAGGGATAAAGCACCGCGAGAAGTTATCGCCCAAGTTTTGGAGTATGCATCTTGGGTAGATGGTCTATCGTATGAAGACGTCGTAAATATTGCAGATGAGTATCTAAAGACCAAAGGAACAAATCTTGAAGAAGCTTTCCAACAGAAATTCGGATCTCCTCTACCAGATGTTTTTGAATGAATCTCATGAAATGCTGATTGTAGCCTCCGACCTAGATGATCAAAGTGAAAGAGTAATTAAGTATCTTAATGGACGCGGAATCAGGATAAACGCTGCAACATTCAACTATTTTAAAGACGGTAACCATGAATATATTGCACGCGTACTCTTAGTCCCGAAAAGTGAAAGACGCGAGAAAGGAACCAAGCGGAGGACGTACCTCTCAGAAGACGAATTAAGAAGCATCGCCGAAGATAATGGAGTTTTAGAACTCTATACTGCCTTGGTAAACGGTCTTACGCCATTGTTCGATGGAAAAGGAACAACTCTGAGTTCTATAGCATTTATAGGTGTTCAAGAAGGGCATTGGAATACTATATTTAATATCAAGCCTAAAGAGAGCAGTGAAGAAAATGGACTTAAATTCCAAGTTTACTTGAAACGCTTTGCGAAGTACTTTGGCATCACGGAAGAAGAAGCCAAAGAAATATTGCCTGAAAATAAAGAGTGGAAAGCAGCTCGAAACCCAGAATACTCTGGTTTTGAAGGCTTCTTTAAAAATAAAGATGAAATCACAACATTCATTAACAAATTACGTGAATTAAAAGAGAAGCAAAAGCAAACATAATTAAATATATGCAGAGAAAAGTCATTATTTTTCCTTTTCAATTCTCTAAAGAAGCTTGACTTCGGAACGAAATATAGAGTGATATTACTTTTTTATTATGTGATAGGCCACTCGATCCAGACGATTCCTTGACGAGCAATAAGTCTATTACTTTTTGGTTTAATGAACCATGCTGAAAGAGTTATATCATAGGTCTTGTCTGATAAACGTACGTGAAATCTTTCTGCCTTTCTGTATCTATAGTTTCCATAGACAGTTTCTTTCTGGAAGGAATCGACCTTGTATTCACTAATTCGGATCACCATTTCAATCCAGTCTTTACCAATAATTTTTCGGCCTGCAAGGCTCTCCCTTAAGTAATAGCGTAGATCTTCAGAAGAGGGTTGTGCCACAGCTCCAACCTTAGTATGAGAGTGAAATTCACCGATAATGCCTACCCGTATGCCTCTCAACGTATTTAATAGCCGTATTTTAGCACTTTTATTTCCCCAATCTACACTTGTAGGAGCCCTTCGAGCAGTTTGTATGGGATAAACCGCCTTCACTGATAGAACACGCCTTTTTTTACGACCTAACTTTTTGTATTCTTTAACGCCCCATAACAAGCCCATAGTTTCCCTCGGATAAACTTCAACTGCTGAAGATACAAGCAACTTGAGACTCCATCGATTCACCCAAACATCAAATAGCACGTTACACATGTCGTTTTCATAGTCTTCAAATGGTATAAAAGCATTTAACTTCTCTTAATTTTCATAAAAATGTGTTAACGCATTGTCGAAGTAGATATACCAGGTGAATTTGTATGCTTAAAAGAGATACACAATTTAGGAATCTGCTACAAAATCATCTAAGGGAAGGAAAGAGTGAGAATGCCAGTTTCGCGTATATCATTTATCAGTGAAGTTTAGTTTAGGAGGTTTCTATCACGAAAGATTACGAAATGCTCGTTACCAAGGTTTTGTCGCGCATTAAGCAAATAAATAAACTTTTGGAAGTTGAAAAGTGTAGGCGAGGGATCCCTGTCAAGAGCCTATTGTTCATCGGGGTCGCTGACACGGCCAATTTTTATTGGTGCCCTATGAAAAGCCTTCTTTCAAATATTGATATGGAGCCTCTTTATTTTATGTCTTATTTACACGATAGGTTATTATATTCATTAAAATTAGGATATGTCAAGACGTTTCCAAGAGATGTAGAGAAGCTTCTATCAATTGGCGAGGAAATAGGTTTTAGTGATATAGAGAAACTACTCAGGGAACAGACTCACGATGATTCCGAGAAACCGCCTTATTTCGTTACTTTTTCTACATTTACATCTGAGGGGCCAACGAAGTGCATGGTTCTCAATCCGTCTCTTTCCCCTGCGGTAAGAGATAGATTAGAGAAGTTAGCGAAGAAAAAACGTATTAGCATTGTAAGTCTTGATGAGATACCACCAAAGTTGAGAGGAGAAATTTGTGAAGATTTTCTGGCTGAAAGATACCCTACTATTAGGTGGAATTTTGAATGGGAAAATTATGTTATCGTTGGTGTTCCAGACGGAATAACTGAAGACTTTGTTTATGAGTTCAAAACTACTGGAAGCGAGTTTCTATTAGGCTATATGGAACGTAGTGCTTTGGCTCAGGGAGATCTTTACGGGTTTTTCTTTAGGCGTCAGAACAAGAGAGTTCAGATATATGTGGTAAATCAAGCGGAAACTTATACATGGCATGAGAAAGTTGACACTAATGTTGCAATAAGTTTACTTAAAGCGTTTAAGAGGTTTGATGAGACTAGGGAATTTACTTTTCCTGAAAAATGGAAATGTAGAAACTGTAGTTTCAGACGGATATGTAAGCAAAAATATAGATGAGAGGTTATGAAGAAGAAGTTAACGCCGGCAAATTTTTTGATGTTTTTCGTTAACTTTTCCAAGTTCTGGCTGGAGTGCATTTTCATTAATTTTTATGAAATGCGAAGTTTGTTTTAGATACTTTAACCAAGGAGTTTTTGTTGCTGATTGCAAAGAGCTTAGAATTATGAGCTTTGAGCGGGCTCTTGTAAAGGCAACATTCGTTCTTCTATAGTCTAATAGGGCTTTGTGTTCGTAATGTGTTGTGATTGAGTAAATTACGAGGTCTTTTTCTCTGCCTTGGAAGCTATCTACTGTTTCTGCGAGACGAAGATCGAGTAGGTTTTCAGGATCCTCAGGTTCATATTCCTCATTAGGTTCTTGGCCTTTTCTGTAATGGTATAGTGAAGCAACTATTGGTTCCTCTGTTTTCTTTAATTCCTTGATGACCTCGCGTATTAAATTTGCTTGAGCACGATAGGTTGTTATTATGGCTATATCCGAGGAAGGGATCCCTGAGTTCAAGATTGTGCCGTATATCTTAATAGCGGCTGCCGCTTCTAGTGGATTGGCCCCTGAAGCTCCTTCAATTCGTCCTTTTTTAACTTTGCACCAGTCCATGTAGCCATTATCTATTTGCACCCATATTAGTGGATTGACTGGTTCTAGAGCTTCTTTTAGCCAGCCGTTTGTGCTTATTGATACATTTAGGAAACTATTTGTTACTGTTTGGTGGTGATTGAGTTTGCCTTGGTAGAATAGTTTGCTGATGGCCTCGAAGATCTTTTTATTTCCTCTTCTTTGGATCGTTAGCATTCGTATTTTTTGTGGGTTGGTTGCGGCTAGTTCCATCAGAGACCATGCTCCAGCATATTTGTGCAGTGATCTGACGATTGGTGGTAATTGTCGAGTGTCTCCGAATATTACCCATTGTCTTGAGTAGTAGATTGGTATGATTGATGTGCATAATGGTACGGTGGATGATTCGTCAATGAATACGTAATCGAAGGTGGGCCATCTTCCAGTTTCTTTCGATGAAACATTTAATCCATACACGTTGTCGCATACGGAAAGTTTTGCTATGGTCATTCCGATTATGCGTTTGGTCAGTAGGATGCGTTTTAGCCATTTTCTGTATCCTTCATGTGGTGAGGGAGTGTCGATAAATTGTCTTATTATTTTTGATATTTTGGCTGGATGTCCGATGCGTACTATCTGGTCTTTTAGGTCCCTTCTGAGGAAGAATATTTTTTCTAGTGCGTTATCCACTGCAACGTTAGTGTGTGATGTTATTAGAACTGTTGCTCCTTTTTCGACTGCTTCGATTGCCGCTACAGCTATTGTTGTTGTTTTTCCTGTTCCTGGCGGCCCCTCAATTGCTCTGTAGTCCCATTGTGGCATTGTTATTATTTCTTGGACTATGCTTTGTTTTTCTGGGTCAAGATCGTATTCTTTTACGGTAATTACGTTCTTTGTCTTTTCTATCGGTTTTGGTGGATTTACGCCTGGGATTTGTACGAATAGCGAAAGATGCTGTCCGTCTCTTTTTGATTTTTCCTGAAGTATTGTTGCTGCTGAATCGTATAGGATGACTGGTTCTGCGATTTTTAGAGGGGCTTCTTTTGGTAGGTCTTTTGATCTGTCGAATAGCAAGGTTAGGTAGTTTTTGGTTTGTTCTGATACTACTCCTATTATTTTGCCATAATAGACGGAGTCATAGGGTCTGAGTGTGTATTCCTGTTTTATCCTTGCTTGGAGTTTTGCGACTGTTACTGTTCTGTCTTTGCTAGGATATACTTCTGTTAGTCGTGCTTGTCCAATTATTACTGTGTTTTTCTCGGCTTCTCTGCGTTCATTCTCGATTACTTTTATGACTTCATCGTACGGAACTGGTAGGAGATCATAATGTGGAGACTTGAAAGGTTCCGAGATAACATAGTCGCAATTTGGATTTGTACAACTTAAAAACCTCAAGTTCCCGGCTGGTGGGATAATAGGTTGTAATAAGTGACCGCACTTGAGGCAGCGTTTCACAGGACGGCGGCGGAACAATGACATACATTTATAATCTGAAAACGGTTTTATTAAATGTAAGGTGCGTTAAGAGTGCTCAGGCGGGAGCGATTTTTTCAGAATGAGCTTTTCTCTCTTTTGAGTAGATTGGTCGAGGGAAAGAGATTTGCTGGTTTAGAGTTAGGCGTTGAGACTGATTTTCCTCTTGACAGGAGGCAGGCTGATATTGTTGTTTATAGAAAGCCCGACAACACGCCTGTTTTGATTATTGAGACTAAGCGTAAGATTGAGCGTGTCGGTCGGTGGAAAACTGAGGAGAGATTTGACCCCTATGGCCGACTTGTTGTTGGGCAGGCTTTGGTTTATGCTGCACTTGCTATGGATCAGTTTGGTCTTCCGGTTACGCCTTTATTTGCGACTGCTAATCGTGATGCACTTGTTTTATTTGGTCCTTTAGATAATCCTTGGGATTTTTTGGACAAAGATGCTGCGGTTTCTGCTGATTATGAATTTGCTCTTAGGCCTGATGCCTATATGCGGTTTGTTCATGAGCATTATATTTTGGATGAGAAGCAGCCAGCAAGGGAAGAGTTTCTGGAGCATTTGCTTGATGTAGTCTGCAGGATTTGGCAACGTGAGGTTTCGCCGCAACAAGTGCGTAGGTCTGTGGGTGATTGGCTTCTTGGTAGTTTGCGTTATTTTGTTGATTCGCTTAGTTCTTATTATGTTAACGATGTGTTGTACTTGCGGTTAATGGAGGATTCAAATTTTGTTGGCGATTTAAATCGTGAGGCTTTGAAAGCTGGTTATAGGAATGGCATTTCGGATCTTGTTGGCGAGGATTTGAGTAAGACGCATATTTTGGCTAGGATGATGACTTATGTTTTGATGAATAAGATTATTTTCTATAAGGTTCTTGAGCGTTCTTATCCTTTGCCTAAATTGGAGCCTATTTTGAAGTCAAATCCTGATATTTCGTCTGATCAGTATTTGGTGACTCTTAAGAAGTTTTTTGAGAAGGCTGTTAGCGTTACTGGGGATTTTGAGCAGATATTTTACACTGGGCTTTTTGATTATATCGTGTTGGCTGATGAGGTTGCAGCGAGGAAGGAGATCGATGATCTCATTAGTTTGCTTTCTACGGTTGAGATTGAACAGTTAGGGGATATTGTCGGTTATGTCTATGAGGATTTGATACCTGCTGAGGAAAGACATCAGATGGGGCAATTTTATACTCCACCTCCTATTGCGGAGTTGATTGTTAAGTGGTGTTTGAGGTCTCCTTCGAATTGTGTGCTTGATCCTGGTTGCGGTAGTGGTACCTTTCTTGTTCAGTCTTATTGGCGTTTGGTTGAGCTGAAGACTGGGCGTAGGAGGATTCCGTCTAGGGACGTGCATGTTTCGACTCTTAAGCAGCTTTATGCTATTGATATTAACCCGTTTCCCACTCAATTGACTGCTATGAATTTAGCTATGAAGAATGTGCGAGCCCCTACAACTGAGGCTAATATTATACATGCTGATTTCTTTACGGTTGTACCTAGACAAGAAGTTCTTGCACCTCATCCGGTGATGACCACTGATGGTAAGAAGTATAGGGTTGTGAAGTTGCCGAAGGATGGTTTTGACGCTGTGATTGGTAATCCGCCGTATACACGGTGGACCGAGATTCCAGATGTGGTTCAAGATAATATTAAGGATAGATTAGGTAAGGTTCTTTCAAAGTATAATCTTCATGCTGATGTTGCTAGGGGTAAGGAGCCTGGTATTTATGTTCATTTTATTATGTGGGCTAAGGAGTTTCTTAAGCCTGGCGGTAGACTTGGAATGATCATTTCAGATAGCTGGCTTCAGACTGATTATGGTGTTGAGTTTGGACGTTTTCTTTTGGAGAACTTTAAGGTCAAGGCTTTGATTGATGTGGCGGCTAGAGTTTTTCCTGTTCCTCTTGTTGGCGCGTGTATTGTTTTGCTTGAGAAGCCACTTGAGGGGGAGAATGTTGAGGATAATGAAGTTGTTTTTACTTATCTTAATATACCTAAGGGTGAATCGTTAAAGGTGAATAATGTTCTAAATGTTATTAGGGATCCTAAATCGGCTACTGGATATTATAGGGTTAGTGTTATAAGGCAAGGTGATTTGCCTAAGGATCAGAAGTGGATTAATTTCATTTTCGACCCTGATGAAATTTTGGACGAAATTCGCGAAAAAACAATTAAAATGGGTGAACTGTTTGAGCCCTCTTATGGTAATGCAACCTATCTTTATTTAGCATCAAGGAGAAAGGTGAAAGGACCAAGGAATCTTGGAGCAAAAGACTTCTTTTATTTCAATGAAAATAAGGTAAAAGAAAAGAGGCTTCGTAATTTTGTTTATCCGGCATTAACGAGTTCTCGTTACGCTCCGTATTTCACTTTCACTGATAAGGATTGGAGAAAATTACGAGATAGAGGTGCAGATTGCTACTTCTTTATGTGCCATAAGCCGAGAAGCGAGTTGCCAAGACAGGCTCTTGATTACATACACTGGGGAGAAACAGAGTGCAGAACGCTTATCAGACGCACGAGAGGCGGAGGCAAAATTTGCAGCGAGGCATTAGCATGCCAAGAACGTGAAAAACAAAAACAGTATTTTTATGGATGGTACGACCTCGGAGGCGTAGCGAACGCTCCGATAATCGCTGTTCGACAGTCGCAATACAAAACCCGATTCATCTGGAATTTAAAAAAGGTTGTAACATATGATGCTATGATCACCTTCACCCCTAAATCTACCGTTGAGTTTAATGAAATGCAAATTAAGGCTTTGTTGGCTTATCTTAACTCAAGTTTTACACAACTCTACGTAGAATCAAAGAGCAGGATAACAGGATTGGGCGTTGCAGCACTAGAAGTTAACAAAGCTGAAGAAATGCCCATCTTAGATATATTTAACTTAAAAGAGGAATACCTCAAAAGCTTAGCCGATTTATTCGACAAGCTTAACAGAGAAGCACGCAAAATCGGCGGTGCAGATAAAAAAGAAAACATCATGAAACTATGGGACAGTGTAATCGCTGAAATAGACGA
>DAZI01000030.1:38041-59131 GCA_002507245.1 Candidatus Bathyarchaeota archaeon UBA233 | reverse complement strand
TCCTCTGGTTGGATAGGGCTATGGAAAACCAGCACATCCCCTGGGGGCTCCGCGTCATAAGGCTTAGCCCATACTTCTGAAAAGTTCGATATTCCGTGAACTATAATTAGATCGCCCACTTGAAGAGTTGGCCTCATACTCCCAGAAGCAACAGCTAAAAAGGGGTATTCTGTTGCCAATACAACTCTTGATCCTAGCCAGAAGGTGAAAACACTTATAAGAACTATAACTAACATAAGCCCGGTTTTGAAGTATTCGTTGTTCCACAGCTCTTTGAGGTTCATTCCTTCCACTTTTCTGTAAGACTTCGTTCTCGAAAGTTGTAGCTTTTTGAGAATTAAAACTTAACGCTTAAATTTGTAAAAAGGGGAGAAAAGGGATTAGAGTTCTATTCCCTCAGTACTAAGTTTGGCTTTGCTTACTACTGCACGGAATTTTTTGCCGCAGGAAGGACATTGGTACATGCCAAAGACTGTTACTGTGATTCGCATCTTCTTATCAGGCATGGGAGCTACAAGCTCCCAAGTTTTGTATGGATCTTTAACTATTTCTCCGCATTCGGGGCAGCTTTTTTCCTTAGTTATTGTTTTGGGCATTTAAATGTCGACGCCCGCTTAGATTTTCTTCTTGCCTAGCACTACTCGGAAGGATTTTTTGCATTTGGTACAGTCGAACAGCCCTATTTCAAGTTGCATTCGTTTTCCTTTTCGGTCTGGGCGGCCAGCCATCTTCCAAGTTTTTCTAGGTTTAGAAACTTTTGCTCCACAATTTGGACATTTAGCCATCTAATTCCTCCATCCTATACATGTGTGTTGAAACAGTTTTTATGTTAAAGAATAAAAGATTTTCCATTACTTTTTAATCTAAAATCCGGGAATAAACGTAAATTTTATACATGTTTATGTTAAACAATTTCCTTGCAAAATCTTTTAAGCAAAAACATGTGTAAAAGTATATTTCTTTACGAAAGAGATGAAATAGAATGAGTGAAGACTTGGCATTATTTGCCGTTGAACAAGCATCAAAAATGGGAGCTGAATATGCTGACGCTAGACTGGAAAACCACTATAACGAATTAATAACTGTTGCTAATGGAAAAATTGAAAGGGGAATCATAAATCGTAAACATGGAATAGGCATAAGAACCCTTGTAAATGGAGCCTGGGGATTCCAATCCACAACCGATTTAACAAAAAGAGGGGTAAAAAAGGCTGTTGAAATCGCCTTCAAAGTAGCCAAGGCCTCAAGCGAACATGTTCCCACACCTGTTAAACTTGCCCCAACCAAGGCATACAAGACCACATACAAAGCAAAAGTGAAAACTGACATTGAGGACGTAGCCTTCGAGGACAAAATGGAAAACATGCTCGCATGGGAAAAAGCCTTACATGTGTCTAAAAAGATCGTTCGCGGCCTTACGGATTATACTGGGATAAAAATAAACAAGATTTTCGTCAACACCGAAGGCGCTAACATAAAATTTGACAACACTGTTGTTTGGGTGGAACTAAAAGCAGATGCAAAACAACGAAACTTAATCCAATACTACACCAGAACCGTAGGACACTCTGGTGGATACGAAATATTCATGAAAACCAACATGGAGAAGGTTTCATCTGAAGTTGGAGAGAAAGCCGAAAAACTGCTGAAAGCTAAGCCAGCAAAAACGGTTAAGAATGCCACTGTCATACTTGACCCAGACTATGTAGCCCTACTTGTTCACGAAATTGTTGGACACCCAAGCGAAGGAGACCGTGTGCTAGGACGAGAGGCAGCATGGGCTGGAACCACCTGGTGGGCTGGAAAAATAGGCGAGAAAATAGGGTCGGATCACGTTACAGTTTACGACGACCCAACAGTGCCTGGAACCCTAGGATTTTATAAATTCGATGATGAAGGAGTAAAAGCCAAACGCAAAGTCCTCATCGAGAAAGGTGTTTTAAAAGGACACATGCACAGCCGTGAAACAGCAGCTATATTCGGCGTAGAACCCAACGCGGGGATGAGAGCCATAACCTTTGAGTACATACCGCTCATACGTATGAGCAACACATTTTTCGCCGAAGGAGACTGGAAATTTGAAGAACTAATCCAAGAAACAAAGAAGGGATACCTAGTTTCATGCATGAGGCAACCCTCAATAGATGACCAAAGATTTAACTGGACAATAAGCGCCCAAGAAGCCTACGAAATAAAAAACGGCGAAATAACAACCCATCTGCGGGACGTAGCACTCACTTCTACAGCACCAAAATTCTTCAAGAGCGTAAATGCAACTACAAAGAAAATAACTATTGTGCCGTTGCCAGGATGTGGAAAAGGTGACCCAATGCAAGGATTATACGTTGGAAATGGCGGCCCCTATCTTCGTGGAAAAGCTACACTTCTGGGGGTAGGCTAAAATGGCAAAAGTTTTGACTCAGCTTAAAGATGCTGGGGAAAAAGCTCTCGAAATAGCAAAGAAAAAGGGTGTGAAGGAAGCTGAAGCTTACGTGGTTTCTAACCGTGTACTTACCATACGCTTGGTGAACAACGCGGTCTTCGAAGCAAAAGGAGTTCACGATATCGGCTTAGGCGTGAGAGTGATAAAGGATAAAGGACTAGGGTTCAGTTCTACGGCTCAATTCTCTAAAAGAGCCTTGGAAAAAGTTGTGGACGCAGCTATAGCAGCTTCTAACGCTAGAAAGCTTCCTTTCAAGTATTCATTCCCTAAACCAAAGAAAATACCAAAAGTTGGGAAGATTTTTGATAAGAAACTTGCAGAACTCCCGCCAGATATGGGAGTTGAAATTGCCTATAGCATGATTGAAAACGCGTTAGAACATGATTCTAAAATTGCTGACACTGCGGGTGTTCTAAACCTGGTTGAATATCACACTGTTGTCTTGAACACGCACGGCGTTTCTGCACCCAACGAGGGAACCTTCTTCGAAGCAAGTTTGACAGCCACTGCCAAACGGGGAGCTAAAAGTGCAGAAGGCTCTGCAGCAACGGCTGGGAGAAGCCTAAAAGAGTTTAAACCAGAGGAAATTGGGCATGAATCCGCTGAGATGGCTGTTGCTGGATTGAAAGCTAAAAAAATTGAAGCTGGAAAATACACGGTTGTTCTTGACCATGAGCCAACTTTAGGGGTAATTGGTTACGTAGCTGCTTTTGTAAGCCCTATGATAGCCAAACTCTATATTCCGCTGTTCCTTGACAAAATAGGGAAAAAGGTGGCAAGCGAAGAATTAACAGTGGTTGATGACCCGCTTATGCCAGGCGGAATAGGCTCCTCGCCAATCGACGATGAAGGAGTTCCATCTAAAAAACTCACCATAATCAACAAGGGTATACTCAAAAGGTTCGTTTATGACAGCTTCTATGGAGCCTTAGAAAAGAAAAATACAACTGGAAGTGCCTTAAGAGCAATATTCGCTGTCGGAATAAGTGCTTTCCCAGGCAAAAACTATAACCAAGAGCCAATTCCAATACCGCGAAACATTACAGTAAAGCCTGGGAAATGGAAACGTGATGAAATAATAGAAGATACAAAAAAGGGCTTGTTTGTTCGAAGATTCCACTATACAAGAGTAACTAACCCAACACGTGGAGACTTCACCAGTGTTCTTAGGATGGGATTATATCAAATCAAAAATGGTGAAATACAAAACGCTGTTTCAAAATCTCGAATCTTGGATAATATCTTAAACATGATGAAAAACATAAACGCTATATCTAAAGAGCTGGTCGTTGCCGGAGGCTGGGGAGATTACGCTCACATGCCAGCAGTAAGGACCAAAGCGCAAGTAACGCCCATCACCTAACCTTCTTCCCTCTTTTTAACAAAAACACCAACCATTAAAACTTATGAGAATCATCCAAAACGTTCAAAACAAAAGCTTTTAGTGAGCATGTCGCTCTATTTCTTAGCTTTAAAAGCTAAAGCCGAGGTTGAAAGATAATCCCCGAAAACGCTTTTAACTTACTCGTCAAACCAGTTCGCAGACTAATTGAACAGAGAGGGTTCTCAAAGCCAACAGAACCCCAAGAGAAAGTAATTCCAAAAATCCTTGAAGGGAAGAATGTCCTACTTATCTCACCCACAGCTACTGGAAAGACTGAAGCAGCTTTTCTACCCGTCTTGAGTATGCTTTTGCAGAAAACAGAACGTAAACCTGGAATTAAAGTGTTGTACATAACGCCGTTGCGCGCCTTAAACAGGGATTTGCTGGAACGGCTGGAATGGTGGTGCAACAACCTTGATATTAAACTCGCAGTTAGACATGGAGATACGGAAACGCGGGAACGAACTCGACAAGCACGAAGCCCGCCGGATATCCTAATAACTACACCTGAAACCTTACAAGCGATTTTACCTGGCTGGCTTATGCGCCAACATCTACAACATGTTCAATGGGTGATTATTGATGAAGTGCACGAAATGGCTGACAGCAAACGAGGAAGCCAGCTTTCCCTATCCCTCGAAAGGCTTCGCTGGATTGCAGGTAAAGATTTTCAGATGATAGGACTGTCTGCAACCATTGGTAGCCCAGAGAAGGTAGCGCAGTTCCTTGTAGGAAACGGTCGCCACGTAGAAATTATCCGTGTTCCAGTGGCCCGTGGAATACATTTAAAGGTTTTATACCCCCAGCCGAGTCAAGAAGATTTCACGCTTTCCTCAAGGCTTTACATTCATCCTGAAGTTGCAGCTAGGCTTAGAATCATACGCGATTACATTGAGAAACGCAAATCCGTACTTCTATTTACTAACACACGCGCTATTTCGGAAGTTTTAGCTAGCAGATTCAAAGTCTGGGATATAGATTTCCCGGTTTCCATTCATCACGGCTCCCTAGCTAAAACTTCGCGGATAGCTGCAGAAAGGGGGCTAAAGAATGGTGAACTTAAAGGCCTAGTTTGCACAAGCTCCCTTGAACTTGGCATAGATGTTGGCAGAATAGACTTCGTAATCCAGTACATGAGCCCTAGACAAGTAACGAGACTTATTCAACGCGTTGGAAGGAGCGGTCATCGCATAGGATTGATAGCTGAGGGGATAATAATCACCATGGATTCCGACGACACCTTAGAAGCTTTAGTCATCGCCCACAGAGCACTCAAGGAAGAACTTGAACCGGTGATCATTCCTCATAAGCCTTATGATGTGTTAGCGCATCAAATAGCTGGACTACTACTAAAAAGGAGAAGGTTAACCTTCCAGGAGATAGCTGAAATATTCAGCAAAGCCTATCCCTACAAAGATTTAACCGTTGAAGACGTTGAGAAGGTTTTGCGATACATGCATGAACGTTTCCCAAGACTAGCCTGGGTCTCTTTTGAAGATGCTGTAGTTTTAAAACCTCGAAGAACCAAAGCTCTGTTCGAATATTATTTTGGAAACCTCTCAATGATACCGGAAGAAAAACAATACCTCGTTGTTGACGGTACAACCGACTCCGCGGTAGGAATACTTGACGAAGCTTTTATGGCCGAGTATGGAAAACCCGGAATAAAATTCATAATCCGTGGAAGCCCCTGGATAATAACCCACGTTTCCGGCGACAAGCTCTACGTCAAACCAGTAGACGACCCAACCGGAGCAATTCCAAGCTGGATAGGGGAACAAATTCCTGTTCCTTACGAGGTAGCCCAAGAAGTGGGGAAAATACGTGGATTTATGGAAGCGCAGCTGCAAAAGGGAAAGAAGTTCAAAGATATCGTTTCAGAGCTTTGTCGAGAATATGCTGCTGACGAGGGAACTTTAATCCGTAGCTTGAAGGAAACTGTGGAGCACGTAGAGAAAGGTTATCCAGTGCCTACAGATAAGCGCATATTGGTTGAGGACTGGGAAGAATTCATAATTTTACATGCAAACTTTGGTTCTCTAACCAATCGCGCCCTAGCACAATTGCTTGGGCATATACTATCGGAAAAAATAGGCTATGGAGTAGTTGTACAGCATGATCCCTACCGCATTTTTATACAAACTATGGGCGCAGCCAACGCTGACCACATCGTATCTATCTTTAATGAGCTTAAAACAACAACAGAAACGACTATACGTGCGCTTCTAATCAGAGCCGCTGTTAAGACTGGTATTTTTAAAAGACGTATGATTCACGTGGCCCGAAGGTTTGGAGCGCTTAAAAAATGGGCTGACTTCGGAAGCGTAAGCCTGCGAAGCCTATTGAAAAGCTTCGAGGGAACAGCCATCTATGAGGAAGCACTGAAGGAAGTGTTCACTAAGGATTTAGACCTAGAACACATGCTTCATGTCTTGGAAAGAATTCGAGAAGATGGAATTGAAATCATAAAAATAGATAACGGTGGAATAGCGTCGCCTATCGCTAGGGTGGGAATAGAACGGGTAAGCATGAAAACCGATCTAATTCCTCCGGAGAGAATGCGGCGGATACTAATTGAATCCACGAAGGCACGACTACTTAACGAGGTTAGAAGCTTCATATGCACTCAGTGCTGGGAATACCTTGAAATGATAAGAATAAAGGACCTACCCCAAAAGGTTGTTTGTCCAAAATGTGGCTCACCAAATGTGGGACTATTAGACATAGAAGAGGAAAAGGCCAGCGTTTTAACAGAAAAGAGAGGAGAAAGACTAACCAAGGGTGAGTCAACTCTTAAGGAAAAAGCGGAGAAAACAGCACGCTTAATCAGGGTTTATGGAAAACCTGCAGCATTGGCTCTATGCGTTAAAAGGATTAGGCTAAAGGACGCTGAAGAAGTGCTCAAACAAGAAAAGGAACTCTCAGACAAGTTTTTTGAACTTTTAATGGATGCTGAAAGGAAAGCGTTAAGTCGAAGATTTTGGTGAGAACATCTTTGCAAAATGTATTCTGAATCTTTAGCTTGTTTTCATAAATGTATAAAAGAGAGAATTCTCTACTAGCAGTTGATTGGAGAAATAGAGTTTGGAGATAAGTAGGCAGAAACTACGAGGTCAAGTTCTCCGACAGTTCAGGTACATTCGCACCTGTGTGTTAGCCCGTGAACTATGTTTACTTGTACGTTCAAACCGTGCAGCCCTCAACCCAAAGGATGTTCACGAGTTCTGCAATTTTATTGCAAACCTTTGTGAAGAAGCTGGATGCAAAGAACAATGTGAACTATGTAGAAAAGCTGCGGAAGCTGTATTGACAGATGAAGAAAAATATCTCCAGATATGCAAACAAAGCTGCTTGAAATGCGGTGAATCTAGGCGAATAACAACTAGAAAGTCAACTTATGTAGCATAAACCTGCATAGTTAGAAAATCTTAAAAACAACGCTTAGCTCATTTAACAGAACACGGAGGCAAAAGCTTGTTTATCGCACCCTTCGTCGCAACGCCGATGCCTGTTGTCCGACGGATGCTTGAACTAGCACAGCTTAAACCTGGAGAAATCTTCTACGACTTGGGCGCTGGGGACGGTAGAACCATAATTATGGCTGCCAGAGACTTTGGCGCCCAAGCTGTTGGAATCGAACTTCGCGAAGATTTAGTCAAAAAAGCGCTAAACAGTATCCAAGAGTTCAGATTGCAGGACAAAGTGAAAATCCTCCACAGCGACCTTTTTGATGTGGACCTAAGTCAAGCTGACGTCGTGTTCCTCTATCTAACCACAAGCGCCAACGAAAAAGTTAAGCCAAAACTTGAAGCTGAACTTAAACCTGGAACCCGCGTTGTCTCCCACGACTATGAAATCGTTGGCTGGCGCCCAGCAAAGGTAGACAACTTCTGCGAAAACCCAAAACTAGGGTACCCATCCCACACGATTTACCTCTATAGAAAAGAATAACGTGGTTTCATGCCTTCCTTCAAAACCACTATACGAGTAAGCTGGGCCGACACCGATGCAGCCCAGGTCGTTCACTTCTCAAATTTCTTTAGATTCTTCGAGAAAACTGAAGAAGAGTTTTATCGAAGCTTAGGATTTAACTTCGATCAAATAGTAAGCAAATACAACATATGGCTTCCCAGAGTAGAAGCCTACTGCCAATTCAAAAAACCAGCAAAATTCGACAATTTACTAGAAATAGAATTAACAGTAGGTGAGATACGAGAAAAGGCCGTCAAATACCTTTTCAAGGTTCGAAACAAGGGTACAGCTGAAACTATAGCTGAAGGATACTTAACTGTTGTAAGCGCAAGCAAACAAACAGGAAAAGCAATAGAAATACCAGAAGAATTAAAGAAACAGCTTAAGTTTTTTGCAGCAGACAGGAATCCTTAAGCACCATCTTTTATCCAAGTTTTAACAAAAGATAACATTCCAGTTTCTATGGTTTAGCAGTAATGTTTAAGAAAGTTCATTGAATTTTAGGAAACGAGTATGACGGGCCCTGTGCGTCCGGTTCCTTGGCGTTACGTTGCATCTTGGAGCTGTACTGCGTGTGGGCTATGTTGTAGAGCGTATAGTGTAGTTTTGAACTATCCAGAATGGTTGAATATAGTTAAACAGTTTGGCGTTGAATATACAAGTTGCGATTTGAGTAGACTCTATTTAAAAAGGAAAACTGACGGTTCCTGTGTTTTTCTTTATCGTTTTGGCAACAGATGGCTTTGCGGTCTTCAAAACATGAAGCCACGAGCGTGTAAGCTTTGGCCGTTTAAGATTTATTCAAAACCTAGGTTTGGTCGAGCCCATGAGGCTTTCTATCAATACGCAGGGAGTAAGCTTTTTGTTTATGTTGACCCCAACTGCTCAGGAATTATGTGGGGAATACCCACTAAACGATTTGTTCATGAGGTTTTGCCTGAATTTATCGCCATTTCCTTAGGGAAGCATGTTTCGCAGAGATTTTCGACTGGTAGGTTGAAGGTTTATCCATCTGTTTTAGTATAGCCATATATCAGAAAAAGTTTATATATAAGAAAAATATTACATATCTCTGCCGGAGTCGAGGAGAAACACTTGAATGAGAACATCGACAGCCAAACAATGGTGAAAATCTTGAAAGCCCTCGCTAACCCCATAAGGCTAAAAATGATCGCACTCCTGCACAAAGAACCCAAAAACGTTTATGCATTAGCCAAAGAAATGGAACTCCCTTACCCCTTAGCACACCTCCACCTAAACGGACTTAAAAAACTTGGCTTGGTAAAAGAGGTAAAAACAGAACAAAAGGCAAAAGGACTCCCAACCATCAAGTACTACGCGCCGTCTGAATTCACATTCATTCTGACTCCGGAGAACATAAGAAAACTCTACGTTAAAAATAAGGGGGAAAGAAATGGGTAAGATATTGTTCTTAGCAGCCATATCTATAGTAGCCATAGGTTTCGGGATCCCAGCACTGACTCTATACTTCAATGTATACCACGGATTTGACTCCCTGATATCTGGAATAATAATTTTCATAGCCTTACTTGTCGCATGCGCTCTTGGAGTAGTAGGCATGGCCTTAACCACAGAAGAAATTGGATATAGTGACGGATTGAGCAGCTCAGAAAGAGAGAAACTAAACATGATGAGAGCCCATCAAAGAGCCACCTTAGAAGAAATGGACGAAATCATAGAACTACTCAAGGAAATTAGAGACATCTTAAAAACCGTAGGAGAATAAAAGAAATGACTGGAAAACTCAAGTACTTACGACTTTCCGACGAAGATACTGTGAAGGAAATGAAAAAGCGACTTTTAGAAATGAAACGGCTTCTAACAGAAATCCGTGACTTATTGAAGGCTGCTGGAGGAATGGAGTAAAATTCTTAGAGGGAGACAATGGATGAGTCGTGGAGAAGAAAAAATGAAGCAGTACGAGAAAATGCTTAAAAGAACAATCCTTCCCACAACCCGTGTAAGCGGTTCTGGAAAGGTAAAAGTTGAAGGAATAGGCGAAGTTCACATTTCCGGCTCAGGTTACGTTTCACCCGAGGAAATAAAGATAAGCGGAAGTGGACGCCTGCCTGGTGGAATAAAAGTTGGAAGGTTGAAATGTTCTGGAAGCATATCAGTGGACGGTGATGTTGAAGCTGAGGAAATGCACTTCTCCGGTTCGGCAGTTATAGCAGGAAACGTAACTGCCAAAAGGCTTAAAGCTTCAGGCAGCTTTTCAGCTGAAGGAGGAGCCAAAGGCGACTTGCTGGTTTTTTCAGGCTCCTGTCGAATACTGGGGGGAGTAGAATCAAATGACACTTTGCGAGCACATGGCTCCTTACGAGTTTTAGGCGACATAAATGCTCGACATCGTGTGGAACTTCATGGACGTTTCGTTGTTGATGGAAAAATTGTTACAAGGGAATTTGAAGCAGAATTGGGACGGTGGGAATCTCATATAAAAAGCGGTCTAGAGGCCATAAATGTAGAGGTCAAAAAACGTGAATTCGAGGGCATAGTGATCTTCGGAATCCCAGTTTTTGGCATATTTTCAAAGGGAAAAGGAAGGATATCTACTACGGATATCATAGCCAAGGGCAGGGTTTTCATAGAAAACGTTACTTGTAACAATGTAACTGGGAGAGACGTGATAATCGGTGAAGATTGCGAAATAAAAGGAAAAGTCAAATATTCAGGCGAAGTTTCTATTCACCCAAAGGCGAGACTGACTAATCCTCCTGAGAAAATCGAAGAGAAAGTGCTCTAGAAGTGGCCACTTTTACTCAGAATTATTAACTCTCATGATCAATCATTAAATATAAATGTGTAGAAAGGAAGGGAGCATCAGAGTTGAGTCACGCGGTAAACTCTTCTGGTCTCGTTAAGGTTTACCATAGCAAAGAAAAAGTAGAAGCTCTAAAAGGGGTAGACATAAACATAAATAAAGGCGAACTCTACACCTTGCTTGGCCCAAACGGTGCGGGAAAAACTACTTTTCTAAGAATTATTTCTACCCAGCTTCTACCGACCAGTGGAGAAGCCTATGTTTTAGGTTTTAATGTAGTAGATGATGCAGAAAAGGTTCGTGAACATATTGCTGTTGTTCCACAGGATGTTATGACTTACGGTAATTATACGCCTTGGGAATACTGTTACTACTTCTCTTTGTTGCGTGGCATGACAAGGGCGAAGGCAAAGGAAATGAGTGGAAAAGCATTGCGGGCGGTTGAGCTTTGGGATTTAAGAAACAGAACATGCTCAACCCTTTCAGGTGGAGAAAAGAAACGCGCTATAATCGCATCCGTGCTCGCCTCTGATGCAGATGTCTTATTACTGGATGAGCCGACAAGCGGCTTGGACGCTGTTGCTCGAAGGAAAGTTTGGGCGGTCCTACGAGAACTCGTACAGGAAGGAAAGACTATACTTTTGACAACGCACATCATGGAAGAAGCTGAGATGGTTTCGGACAGACTCGCAATAATAAATAAGGGTGAAGTAATTGCCCAAGGCTCACCAGAGGAAATTAAAGCTTTGGCAAAAGAGAGGTTTCGTATACTGGTTGAGGGAAATACAAAGCTTCTGCCAAACCATAACAATCGCGTGGTAAGTTTTGGAAACAAGCAGATAATTTACGTTAAAGGCGAAAATGAGGCTATATCCCTCGTAAGTAAGGCATTAAAAAAGGGATTGAAAGCCGAAACCGCGCCAATAACTCTTGAAGATGTGTTCATAAAACTGGTAGGAGGCGAAATAGAATGAAAAAACTGGTAAGGGACATGTTTATAATTGCGATTATGAAGTCTATTCCTGACTTTAAGCGACAACCCTTAATGCTTATGGTACTGGGACTGATAAGTGCCATTCCGCTGTTTTTCATTGCCATTTTCAGCCAAGGAATGATAGGACAGGGGTTAATAGGCACTATGATTTCTATGGTTGCCTTCATAGGAATAGCAGCTGGAATCCAAGACATAACTTGGGATAGATATGTGAAGATTAGGGAGATGATTGTTGCGATGCCCGTTCATCCTCTTTCCTATGCATTGGGCATAGCCATAGCGCCGCTTATAATTTCCCTGCCCGGCATAGTGTTCTTCGCAATTATCGCTTTTCTACTAGGCGTTTTAACTTTTTCATCTATTGGGTGGCTAGTGAGCGCCTTAACTTTGTGCTGGGCTTCAATGAGTGGATTAGGTTTCCTCATATCCACATACATGCGGAAGTCCTCACCTTACACGCTTAGCAACTTATCAACCCTCCTAGGAATAGGCTTGATATTTTTGCCGCCGGTTTATTACCCGGAAGAAATGTTAGGAAGTTACAGCTGGATTTCGCTGTTATTCCCCACTTCAAATTCGGCTGGGCTGATACGAGTTTACTCTGGCTTATCAACTATGGATTGGGGAAACCTTGCCCTACGGTGGATTTTATTGATCGCTGTTACAGCAGTTTCAATTATTTTAACTGTTGCGAAGGCGAAGTGGCGTGAAGACTAGACTACGGAAGCTCTTTAATTGAATGCCGCTCATATTGTAGCTCGTAAAGCTTCGCCAGCTTTTGCACATCGTCGATTTCCTCAACTTTCTTGTCTTCTCTAAACCGTACTATTTTTGGAACGCGCAAAGCATATCCACTTGTGTATTCATCTGTTTTCTGGATTTCTTGATACGTCGCCTCAACAACTATGGAAGGCTTAATGAACACTCCTTCATGATCTCTACTTATCCTTGTTCGCTCAACAATTTCTCGGAGAGCTTCCATTGTTTGTTCTGGAAGGTTTGAAACGCGTCCTATTGTGTAAAGACGTTTTTCTCTAGGATCTCGAACGGCTAACAGGAAGGAGGAGTATAGCCCAGCGCGTTTTCCTTTTCCATACAAAGCTTTAACGATCGTGCAGTCAATTGTGTCGCGTTCCGGCTTTAGTTTAAGCCATGTATAAGTGCGTCGCCCCACCTCATAAACCGAATTTAAATTTTTGACAACAATTCCCTCTAAGCCTTTTTTCAACGCTTTCTCGTAAAACTTTAAGAGTTCAACCTCGTCGTGACATTCTTTTCCTTCAACAATGTAGCTAGACGGCACAATTTCGGTTAGATATTTCCGTCTTTCAGCTAACGGTAAATTAAGGAGTTCTCTTCCATCCATATATAAAATGTCAAAAGCTCGAATGGTAACTTGCACTTTTCTCATTCTTTTTCTAAGTTCTTCAGGTGAAAGCTTTCGTGGAACTGTTCTTTCAAGCAAAAATTGAAAGGGAAGAAAGTGTCCATCTGTGTCAACAGCTACCACTTCACTATCTATTATACAGCTGTGAGCCCTAAATTTTCGAACTATCTCGACGATTTCCGGCAGTATTCGAGACTTTTCCACTCCTCTTCTGGAGAAAAGCCAGATTTGAGTCCCCCACTTGTGAATTTGGAGTCGACTTCCGTCGAGCTTGTATTCGGCCCTGATGGGGTAAACAACTTTGTCCGGCTCATACAAATGCGCAAGTTGGGGTTTTAAGAAATGCCCAGGACGAAGTTTTATCATAGAAAGCTTAATCTCTCCTTCAGAGGCAAGCATTAGTCCCTCTACTGTTCCAGCTATAGCGCAGACATTTTCAACTAATTCAACTGGAACTTTATAGGCTCTTGAGATCGCGTGCATAACGGTTCTTTGATGATACCCAAGCTTTAAATCCCCAAGCAAAAGTCGAACTAAGTATTTTGCCTCTAAAGGAGAGGCTTTCCTCATCAAGCTTGAAATGTATAGTTCTCGTTCCCTTATCCGAGAAAGTTTTGGCAAAAATCTGAATGCCTCGTAAATCTCGCCCACAGTTAACGACGGGCGTTTATCCTTTGTCAATAAATATACTACTTCTCCATGTTCACCATAGTCAATCAGGAGCTTTCTAACCTCACGTATTGACGCTCCAGTAGCAAGGCTAATAGAACGCTCCACAATCCCTGGGCCAATTTTTAGGTTTTCATCGGTTAATTTGCCTAAAGCCAGCCGTATTTTAAGTTCTAAGCTTAGACTGAATTTTTGGAGGAAGTTAGTTAGTTCTGTTTCTTTCCCACGTTTACCACGTAAAACTGCCAGCCGTTCGTAAACCTTAACTATTTCTTGGAACGACGTCCGATCTCTGGGTTCAATTCCTTCCATATATAAACGAATAATGTAATAAGGGATACCTAGTTTCCATTCGATTTTTTCTGGGGTGAAACCAGACTGAATGAGATGCATTACTGCAGCTTTGGGACTTCCATAGGTTTTCACTAGTTCTTTGAAGGTTGGCGGCTTCACTACTGACATAATAGGTTTCCTCGAGAATATTAAGCAGAAGATTTTGGTATAGAATCAAGGGCGCGTATAAAACCATCGGAGGTTATGTCAACGCGTATTCTTCTTCTTTCAAAATTGCACATTCGACAGTCTAACACTCGCGCTATACGGACAAAAGCTCCACGTTTAGCATCTAAATCCACTTGCTGGTCTTGCCAGTATATACGTCCATAATCAACAATTATTGTTCCATCCAAGTTATGTGCGAGACCGATGCCCCCTGCCATATCATAGCTATCCCAAGTTTCAGCGCTCCTTTGGTTCACGTAAAGAGCGGTAACTCCATGTATTTGATTATATCGTGCCAGCTCCATAACCCTATATTTCAAGGCACCACGATAGGCTTCTAGTACCGTAACGGAGTCAATAATGGCAAGTTCAATTTTCTCTTTCTCAACAAGGTAACGATAAGTTTCCGCAAATGTGCTCCATTCCCGAAGCTCTGGATAAGCCACAGTGTCAAGCACAAAAAGGTTTTCACGAATTTTATTCCAATTCAATCCTAGAATATCAGATTTCTGCTTTAAACGAGATTGCAAATCGAAACGGGGTGTTGGACTTTTCCAAGTGTCTTCAGCGGTAGCGAACAAAACTTTGTGTCCTGAAGAGGCAACTCTGACAGCTATTTCCTCAACTAGTATGGATTTTCCAGCTCCAGGAAGCCCAGTAATAGCAAACTGTCCACAAATGGGTATACCATTCAAAGGTTTCCCTTCAGGAGTCAAAAAGAACTTATCAAGAAAAGTGCCTGTTGGAAAGCCTATCAGAGGTTTCTTGGCTTCTGCAGCTTCGTCAGGCTTCAGTACAAACATGCTTAGCTTCTCGGTTTTCCTTTCAATTTCAGTTTTCATCGGTTTAGTAGCTAATTCCCATTGATCTGAAGGTTCTCTGGAGCTTTTCATTGCCTCGGCAAGAGTTTTCGCCATGGCTTTCATCAAGTTTTCAATGTCAGAGGAAGCTTGGGTTTGTTGAGATTGAGTTTCAGAAACAGTTGTAGTTGATGGAAGTGGATGAGTTCCCTCCACAGGGATAGTTAAAACCCATTTTTCGCCTTTTCTTTCAATTTTTCCTTTTGAGCGTAACGATTGAAGAATAACATAAGCAGAGTTTGAACCATACTTTGGAATATTAAGCGCTTCGGCCACCTCGTTTAAAGTTGCTTGTCCACCTTGGGTCTTAAGAAAATCAATTACATCATTTTCTTCAACCATGATTTTTCCTCGAGTTTAAATGAAGGCCACCAAACTATAAACTTTCCCAGTTGACGAACAATTCCTTTCTAAATAATTGGCTCGAGCTCTTTCCTAGTCGAAAGTTACATAGTTAATTATTAGATCAACATTAAACAGCATCTATTTCAAGAATCGCCTACAACACTTCTTCAGCTAATCAAACATAAACCATTAAGCTAATCTAAGAAAGAAGTGTTTATTTCACTATGAGCGTGAAGAAGTTTGGACCTGTTCGAGGCTATCGAGAAAAGAAGAAGTATTAGAAAGTATAAACCAGATCCCATTCCTTTAGAACACCTACGAAAGATCTTAGAGACTGCTCGTTTAGCTCCTTCGGCAAAAAACCGTCAACCATGGCGGTTCATAGTGGTTCAAGATCCTGAACGAAAGAAATTGCTAGCGGAAGCCGCCATGAAACAAATGTTTCTATCTAACGCTGACGTAATAATTGTAGCTTTAGCGGATAAGGAAGCTTCACCTAAATGGTTCAAACAAGATGTTATGATCGCTATCGAACACATGGTTTTAGCTTCAACAAGTCTTGGATACGGTACTTGCTGGATAGGTGCTTTTACAGAGGCCCCCATAAAAAAGTTGCTAAACATACCTGAAAAATTCACCGTGGTCGCGTTGTTACCCATAGGTGTCCCGGATGAGCACCCACCTCCCAGACCAAGAAAAAGTCTAACCGAAATATTCTTCAGTGAAGAATACGGTAAACCTTTAACACTTTAGAAGGTAAAACTCATGGAAAATGTTTATGCATACATTGATGCTAACGCCCGGGATTTTGTGGAAACACTCATTCGCCTTGTTAGACAACCAAGTGTTTCAGCTAAAGGTGAAGGAATTCAAGAATGCGCTGAACTCGTCGAAAAAATCATGCAAGAAGTAGGGCTTAAAACACGAATAATCCAGCCGACGGAGGGAAATCCCGTAGTATATGGGGAAACAAAATCTAAAAAATCAGACAAAACACTTCTATTCTATGACCATTATGACGTCCAACCCCCCGAACCAATCGAACAATGGATATGTGGACCTTTCAGTGGCGAAATACGAGAAGGAAAAATCTATGGAAGAGGAGCTTCCGACAATAAAGGAAACCTTATTTCAAGATTAAAAGCTGTGGAGTCCTTTCTAAAAACATTAGACGAAGTTCCAGTTAATGTAAAATTTGTAGTGGATGGCGAAGAAGAAATCGGAAGCCCTCATCTTAAGCAGATAATCGAGAAACATAGGGAACTATTCTCCGCTGACGCTATTATCTGGGAATTCGGTGGAACAAATCGGAGAGGTAACCCTTGTCTACACTTGGGACTTAAGGGTATCTTGTCAGTGGAACTTCGTGTAGAAGGTGCAGTTAGGGACGTACATTCAGCCAATGCACCATTAGTTCCAAATCCAGCTTGGCGCCTAACATGGGCTTTAAACGCAATAAAAAACGAAAAAGAAGAAATATTAATCGAAGGCTTCTATGAAAACGTTAAAGAACCATCGTCCGCAGAGTTGCATTGTGTTGAAAGAATTCCGTTTGACGAGAAAGAATGGAAAAATGAGCTTGGATTGAAAGAGTTTCTTTTAAAAAGAAGTGGAACTGAAGCCTTGAAGGCGTTACTTTACCATCCATCATGTACCATAAACGGTATGATTTCTGGATATACAGGTACTGGCTCAAAAACCATAGTTCCAAGGATAGCTATGGCGAAACTAGATTTCCGTCTAGTTCCGAACCAAACACCTGCGGAAATCTTCGGAAAACTTGTTAACCATCTGAGAAACAGCGGGTTCAAAGACATTAAGATTATTAAATTTGGCTCAACTGAGCCAGCAAAAACTCCAGTAACTCACAAATTCGTGCAAACAGTTGCGAAGACTGCTGAAAAAGTGTATGAGAAACAGCCAGTTATATATCCTTTAAGCCCTGGCTCTGGCCCCATGCACCTTTTCAGAAAAATAATAGGCTGCCCCGTAGTTTCAGTTGGATGTAGCCATCCAGAATCTAACACTCATGCACCCAACGAAAACTTGAATATTGAAAGCTTCATCAGAGGAACAAAGTTTATAGCAACAATACTCCAAGACTTTGCTCTTTCCTAACAATTGAATTAGGATAATTGGAGTAGCCCTCCCTTGTCTTTAAAGGCTTCTATAACTCGAAAAGGCGCGATTTTGCTCGGAAAGCATTTGGCATGCGATGGATTTGACAGTTTTCGTCCTTTGAGAATTGTAACGCATGCACATGCAGACCATTTAATTGGACTGCAACAAAGCTTGAGAAAATGCGAAAAAGTGCTAATGACACCAGCTACAAAGGATTTAATTGACATTATGAAAGGCCCTCTTTTCCTCATGATGGGAAAAGTTGAAACCTTGAGATATGACGAATCACTTTTTTATCGGGATGAAAGGGTAACCTTTCACTTCTGTAATCACATTTTAGGAGCAACTCAGGTTTTAGTAGAAGATGCTGAAAAAACGCGGATACTTTATACTGGTGATTTCAAACTAGAAGAAACCCCAGTTATAGAAGCCGACATTTTGATCATAGAAGCCACTTACGGATGCCCATCGCGAACCCGACCTTTCGACAAAGAAGTGAAAGAAGTTTTGGTTTCACTCGTGGAAGAAGGGCTCCAGCAAGGCGTAGTCTATGTGTTTGGATACCATGGCAAGACCCAAGAGGTTATGCAGATTCTACGCAAAGCAAAGATAAAAGAGCCGTTCGTTGCGCCCGAAAAAGTTTTTCATGTGTCTAAAGTCTGTGAGAAACATGGAATGCGGTTAGGTAAGCTTTTGTTGTCCACTGGAGATGAGGGAAAGAAACTTTTAGAAAGCAATTCGCCCTGTGTGGCTTTTTATCATATGGGTTCAAGAAACAAAAAAGGGCAAAACGCTTTTCGTATATGTGTCAGTGGTTGGGAATTCCAAGATGTTTGCCGCCGAATAGGCGAAAAGGAATATGTTGTCGCGTTGAGTGACCATTCTGACTTCGAGGGGCTTCTTGAATATGTAAGGCTCTGCCGGCCTAGAGAAGTAATAACAGATAACTACCGAATGGGTGATGCAAAAACATTGGCTAGAGAAATATGGCGACGTCTAAAAATTCCAGCGAAACCGCTTCCGTGAAGAAAATGCAAAATGTTTCGCTATTCTGATTAATCTGAATTTTCTGATTATTCAGAAATATTTAAATATCCTATCCCCACTATTACGCTAGGTGACACACGTTATGTGTACAGATAATATGGAATGTGAAGTCTGCTGTGCTCCAAAAACATGTTGCAAACTGGATGCTTTAGTCACGATTGACGAAAGAGGACAGATAGTATTACCCAAAGAAATTAGAGAGAAAGCCGAAATAAGCGCTGGAGACAAGTTAGCAGTAATAACCTGCGAAAGAGACGGAAAAATCAGCTGTCTCACACTAATCAAGGCAGAAGAATTCAAAGAAGCAATAAAGAAAGCCTTCGGACCTTTACTTGAGGAATTATTACAGTGAAATTCTCATACGCTCCAGTCTATATCTCCTTTTTCTAAACTAAGTAATGTTTAACATTGTATGATTTTGCAAATCGCGTTTAGGTTTTAAATGCTGCGTTAACTTAGTAAACCATAAAATTGAAATAATGCAGCCTTCTTTTATTGAAAGGCACACAACTTAAGACATGTTAAACATGGAGTGTTCAACTCTGTGGAAATTCAAGTGTTAGAAAAAGATGATACAACTTTACGATTACTTATTAAGGGTACTCACACGGCTTTTTTAAACGCTTTACGTAGAACTGCCATATCTGAAGTTCCATGTATGGCGATAGACGAAGTAGTTGTAATCGAAAACTCCTCCATTCTACATGACGAAATTTTAGCACACAGATTAGGACTTATCCCCCTAAAAACCGATTTAGATTCCTACAATCTTCCAGAAAAATGTTCTTGCGAAAGTAAATTTGGATGTAATCTTTGCCGTGTAACGTTAACCCTCCAGAAAGAAGCAACAGAAGCGCCTGTTACTGTCTATTCAGGAGACTTAAAAAGCGAAAACCAAGAAATTACACCTGTAAGCCCGCACATTCCAATAGTTAAACTGGCTACTGGGCAAAGAGTAATGCTGGAAGCTTACGCCAAGCTTGGAAAAGGCAAAAACCATGCTAAATGGCAACCTGTATCCCTATGCACCTATAAATACATGCCGAAAATAGAAATCATGAAAAACTGCGATATTTGCGGCGAATGCATAAAAATTTGCCCAAGAAAAGTTTTTTCTAAGACAGGAAATAAAATTGAAATTCGCAACTTAATGGCATGTATTCTATGTCAGGACTGCGTTGACGTTTGTCCAAAAAACCCAAAAGCAATAAAGGTAACGTGGGAAGACGATGTTTTCATCTTCCAAATGGAAACTAACGGAGTACTTCCACCTGAAAGAATTATCTTCGAGGCACTCAAAATCTTGGACGAACAATTCAGCGAACTCCTAAAACAATTTAAGGTGGCTAAAACTTGAAGAAACTGAAAACCACAAATCCAGAATTAATAAGCCTTATAAAATTCCTAAAAAAAGCCGCTCGAGAGAATAATGCAGAGATCTGGAGAGACATAGCAGAAAAGCTTTTAGCCTCCCGAAGAAGACGCTTGGCAGTAAACTTAAGTCGAATAAACCGTTATACTGAGAAAGGAACTTTTGTAGCTGTTCCAGGAAAGGTCCTCGGAACGGGCAATTTAGACCACCAAGTGAAAGTGGCGGCTTTTAGCTTTTCAGAAAAGGCTCGAGAAAAAATAAAGAGAAAACGTGGCAGTTGCCTTACCTTCTACCAACTAGTAAAAAAGAATCCAAAAGGCTCAAATGTTAAAATTATAGGGTGAGAAAGATGGAAACTTTAACTCAAAGAACTACAGTAATTGATGCAACTGGTCTCATACTTGGAAGAATGTCAAGTGTAGTGGCAAAGCGTTTACTAAAAGGAGAAAGAATAATTATAGTAAATGCAGAAAAAGCTGTAATTTCAGGTAAGAAGAAGAACAAAGTAAGAGAAGTGAAAGAACAGCTTTCTGTTGGGCACCCATGGAAAGGCCCCTTCCATCCTAGGAGGCCTGATCGGATAGTTAGACGTACCATACGTGGGATGTTGCCATATAAGCAACCAAAAGGAAAGCTAGCTTATAAAAGGCTCAGGGTATACATCGGAGTTCCAGAAGAACTGCAAAATGTGGAGAAGGAAACCTTAAGGGAAGCTCATGCGAGTAAACTACGTTGTCCCTTCTTTACAGTTGCAGAATTAGCTAAAGAAGTAGGCTGGAGGGGAGAATTATGACACCAAACCCACGGAAAGTCCTGGTAATAAGTGGAAAACGAAAAACAGCTATAGCCCGAGCCGTTGTTAGACCGGGCGGTGGAAAAGTAAGAATAAACAAAATTCCCTTAGAAATATTTCAGCCTGAAATTGCCAAAGAAAAAATACTGGAACCTTTGGTTCAAGCGGGTGATGAAATCTGGAAACAGCTAGATATAGAGGTAAAGGTTTGGGGAGGGGGGTTCATGGGGCAAGCTGAGGCGGCTAGAATGGCGATAGCACGAGCTCTTCTTAAATGGACTAAAAGCTCTCATCTCCGCAGAGTTTTCTTGGCTTATGATAGAACAATGATTGCCGGTGACCCCAGAAGGAAAGAGCCAAAAAAGTTTGGTGGACCAGGGGCTAGAGCTAGAGATCAGAAAAGCTACAGATAGGGAA
>DAZI01000030.1:0-37642 GCA_002507245.1 Candidatus Bathyarchaeota archaeon UBA233 | reverse complement strand
AAGTGGGAGGAATTCGCCCGGAGAGTTCGAGCTGGAGAAGATGCTGGCATTGTTCTCGATAGTTTAGGAATAAAGAGGTATTGTTGTCGACGTATGTTCCTTTCACATGTCGAAATAATCGACGAAGTTCTCAAATTTTTCGAGGAAGCACATCGCAGGAGGATAGCCAGACCATATTAGGAGAGGATGAAGTGTCCACAGTTATAGACGATATTGTTGCACGTAAAATTTTTGATAGTAGAGGAAATGAAACAATAGAGGTAGACGTGATAACCCCCTCAAGCCTAGGAAGGGTATCAGCGCCCTCTGGTGCAAGTAGAGGGAAAAATGAGGTTTCACCGTATCCACGAAAAGGGATAGACGAAGCTTTGAAAAAAATCGAAACCCTTGTTGTTCCGGAACTTCTGGGAATGAATGTTGATATGCAAGAAGGAATTGATGAAATGCTTGGGGAAATTGATGGAACAGAGAACTTTGCAAATATCGGTGGAAACACTGCGTTTGCGCTTTCACTTGCCGTAGCAGAAGCCGCTGCAAACGCTTACGGTTTACCATTATTTCAGTATTTGGGCGGTCAGTTGGCCTGTGAACTTCCATATCCTTTGGGAAATACCATAAGCGGCGGAAAACATGCCAGAGGAAAAACGCCAGATATTCAAGAGTTTCTTGTATTACCTATCGCTGCAAGGAATTTTCAAGAAGCAGCGAAAGCAAATGCACTTATACATAAAAAGGTTGGAGAGAAACTCAAAAAAGCTGGTAAAGACTTCGGCGGTGGAAGAAGTGATGAGGGAGCTTGGATCGCAGGGCTGAATGACCACGAGGCCTTAGAACTTCTCTCAAATGTCTGCGAAGAAGTAAGTGAAGAAATGGGGTTTGAATGCCGAGTAGGTTTAGATATGGCTGCTTCAACATTATGGAACCCGAAAACCAGACGTTATGTTTATTCTCGAGGTGGCAGGAAACTTGACTCTGATGAACAGCTTGAACATGTCCTTCAACTTATCGAACAGTTCAGGCTCGTGTATGTGGAGGATCCCTTCCATGAGGAAGACTTTAAGAATTTTGCGGAACTAACACGGAAAGTAAGGCAATGCCTTATCTGCGGAGATGACCTTTTCGTTACTAATGAAAAACGTCTAAGACATGGCATGAAACTGAATGCAGGGAACGCCATAATAATTAAAGTTAATCAGGTTGGTACGTTAACCCGAGCTATCCGAACAGTAGAGCTAGCTAAAAAGGCAGGTTATGTGCCTATAGTTTCCCACCGTTCCGGGGATACAGTGGATTGGCATGTTGCCCATCTGGCTGTAGGTTTAAATTGCCCCATAATAAAGACAGGGATCGTAGAGGGAGCTCGAATCGCTAAGATAAACGAGTTAATAAGGATAGAGGAGCTTCTTGGAAATAGAGCGCGAATGGCAAGTTTACCTAGGTTGGGATAAATTTGGCTGAAACAGAAAATCAAAAAGAACCAGTAAAAGAGGAACATAAAGAAACAGTTTCTGAAACAGTTACAATGGAAGAAGAGCTTCTGCTTCCAAGAGATACCTTGCTTTCAGCAGGAATACACATAGGGACTAGGATGAAAACAAAAAACATGGAGCCCTTCATATATCGTGTCCGTCCTGACGGGCTCTTCGTACTCGACATTAAAAAAACGGATGAGCGAATAAGAATAGTTGCTAAGTTTCTAGCTCGCTTCCAACCCTCAAAAATTGCTGTTGCCTCAGCTAGACTTTATGCTCAACAGCCAGTCAAAAAATTCTGCGAACTAATTGGAGCCATTCCTATAATTGGAAGGTTTATTCCCGGCTCATTTTCGAACCCGCTTTACCCGAACCGTTTAGAACCTGATGTCCTACTTGTTTCAGACCCCCGCGCTGACTCCCAGTCAATCAAAGAAGCCGCACTGGTAGGAATCCCAGTTGTAGCATTGTGTAGCACTGACAATGATTTCACTGGAATTGACCTGGTAATTCCAACAAACAATAAGGGAAGAAGAGCCCTTGCAACAATCTATTGGCTTCTAGCAAGACAAATATTACGGGAAAAAGGAGAACTAGCACCAGACCAAGACTTAAACGTGCAAATAGAGGAATTTGAAACCAAAATCTTACGGGAGGAAACTTAAACGGCGAAAGTTCGACTTCCAACTCAAGCCGGAACATTTTATGATGCTGCCCCCGAAGCTTTAAAGAAACAAATAGAAAATTGCTTCCTCAGTCAACTCGGACCAGGAAAGCTTCCTGAACCCCGAAGAGAAAATGCAAGAAAGCTTGTCGGGGTGGTATGCCCTCACGCAGGTTACATGTATTCAGGGCCAGTAGCAGCCCATGCGTATTATGAGCTAGCGTTAGATGGTAAACCTGAAGTCGTAGTCCTTTTAGGCCCAAACCATACAGGTTATGGCAGCGGTTTGGCAATCCTCAACGATGGGGTTTGGCGAACCCCTTTGGGGGATGTTAGGGTAGACAGTGAAACAGCAAATGCCATTTTGGAAGAAACTGATATTTTGGATATAGACGAAGTTGCACATCGTTATGAACATTCCATTGAAGTCCAACTTCCATTCCTTCAATTTTTGTATGGCAATTCCTTTCATATAGTGCCCATAGCTTTCCTCATGCAGGATTTAACTTCAAGTCGAGAAATCGGCAAAGCCATAGCTAGGGCATTAAAAAATAAAAACGGTTTAATTGTGGCTTCTTCAGACATGACGCATTATGAGCCACACGAAAACGCTAAGAAAAAGGATTCCATGGTTATCAAAGCAATCGAGGAATTAAATGAAGAAAAGCTCTATTCGGTTATAGAATCGTATAGGATTAGTTGTTGTGGCTATGGGCCTATTGCCGCTTTAACTGTAGCCGCGAAGATTTTAGATGTGAAGCTAGCAAAATTGTTATGTTATAGAACTAGTGGAGATGTTATTGGCGACTACTCAAGTGTTGTTGGGTATGCCGCCATATCCTTCGCTAAAGGTGTATAATGTTTGGGGGTTGTTGCCTCAGCTCCCGCTAAAGTTATCCTCTTTGGTGAACATTTCGTTGTATACGGCGAACCTGCAATAGTTCTAGCCATAGACAAAAGAGCCTATGCAAAAGTGGAATTGCGTACCGACAAACGCATATACGTGCATTCAACCAATCTTGGAATATCTGGATATTTTGAGGAAAGCAATTTCCAACCAGAAAAAGGCGACGAACGAGCAAGATACAGGTTAGAACCAATCAAAAAAGTTGTGGACAAGATCTCTGAAATTTCCGGAAAAAACACGGGATTGAACATAGAAATTCGTTCCACAGTACCCGTTGCCGCCGGCTTAGGTTCGTCCGCTGCAGTAGCTGCAGCCACAACCATGGCAGTAGCTGAAATTCTGGAAGTTAAACTTTCTAGAGAAGACATTTTTCGCATAACCTATGAAGCTGAACGAATTGTTCATGGAACACCTTCAGGGGTTGACCCGGCAATAGCTACCTTCGGCGGAACCATTCTGTTCCAGATGGACACAGGGGTTAGGCCCCTAGAAGTAAAAATGGAGATACCCCTGGTTATTGGGGACACCCACGTTTCAAGATCAACTAGGGACCTGGTTGCCAGAGTTAGAGAAAAGCATGAACGATTTCCGTCCATAGTAGAACCCATATTGCGTAGCGGAAGACAGATAGTCCTACAGGCCATAGAAGCAATGCGTCAAGGAGACATCAAAACATTAGGCGAACTTGCAGACATTAACCACGCATTGCTATGCGCAGTAGGCGTTTCATGCGAAACTCTAGAGTGGCTTATCACTAACGCACGCAAAGCTGGGGCGTTAGGCGCTAAACTTACCGGAGCGGGTGGAGGAGGATGCATGATAGCACTGACAGAGCCTGACAGAATGGAAACTGTAGCTGAAGCCATCCAACATGCTGGCGGAACGCCATATATTGCAAGAAAGACAAATGAGGGAGTCAGAATTGAGCCATAAACCAGTTGTCTTAAAGATTGGCGGCTCAGCAATAACTTTTAAAGAGAAACCTCTAACGCCCAATCTTCGAGTCATGAAAAGACTAGCCAGAGAAATAAGCAAAGCAAGGATTTCGAAACTCTTAATCGTTCACGGAGGCGGAAGTTTCGGACACCCGATAGCAAAAGAATACGCAATAAATGAGGGCTTTAAAACCAAAGAACAAAACATAGGATTCTGCTGGACACATAGTGCGATGGTTACGCTTAACAGCCTCTTCGTCAACACATTAATACAACGCGACATACCAGCAATAGGTATTGCGCCTTCGTCTTGTATACTAACGAAGCATGGTCGGATCTATGCCTTCGATGACAAGGCGCTAACGAAGTTCTTCGAAAAAGACTTCATTCCGGTGCTTTATGGAGATGCCGTAATAGATGTAGCAAAAGGGTTCTCTATTCTTTCCGGAGACCAACTTGTTTCGAACTTAGCGTTGAAATTCGAAGCTGAACGAATAATCATGGGTGTTGACGTAGACGGCGTATACACAGCGGACCCTAAAAAGCATAGTTCTGCAAGCTTAATTCCACAATTAACACTGAAAGAACTGAAAAAAATGTATAAAAATCTAGGAGATGCCGGAACAGTCGATGTTACAGGTGGAATGCTTGGAAAAATTAAAGAGTTAATTCCAGCCATTAGAGAAGGAATAACCGTTTCTATAGTCAATGCGACTAAATCTAATAGAGTCTACAAAGCTTTAAAAAACGAGAAAGTTGTAGGCACATACATTCAAAAAGGGTGAGACAATTGAATGAAATTGCGAAGAGGAAGAATGACCACATAAGGATATGTCTCGAAAAAAATGTGAAAGCCAGAAAAGTTACCGCAGGCTTTGAAGATATAAAATTTGTACATAAAGCCTTACCTGAAATCGAAATGAAAGATATAGACACGTCCACAATGGCATTTAACCACAAATTTACTGCGCCGCTAGTTGTGGGAGCATTAACTGGAGGGACTAAAGAAGCTGAAGAAATTAACGCCAACATAGCCGAAGCTGTAGAAGAATTAGGATTGGGAATGGGAGTTGGAAGCCAAAGAATAGCCATAGAAAATCCACAACTATCCAAAACTTTTGCTATAACCCGAGAAAAAGCACCTACAGCCTTCTTAATGGCTAACCTAGGGGCGCCTCAACTCGTAGAAGGCTATGGAATAGAAGAAGCTAGAAAAGCTGTAGAAATGATAGATGCAAACGCTTTAGTCATCCATCTAAACCCCTTACAAGAAACAATCCAACCAGAAGGAGAAACCAATTACCGAGGGGTTCTCCAAAAAATAGAGAAAATAGCTCGAAGTCTGAAAGTTCCAGTAATCGTAAAGGAAACTGGCGCTGGAATAGCCTATGAGGAAGCACGAAAACTCGAAGCAGCTAGTGTAGCTGGAATAGATGTCAGCGGTGTAGGCGGAACAAGCTTTGCAGCTGTGGAGTATTACCGAGCTGAAAATGCAAAGAGCAAGTTTCAAAGGAAACTGGGCGAAAACTTTTGGGATTGGGGAATACCAACAGCCGCCAGCATAGTGGAAGTTTCCAAAACAGTGCAAATCCCAGTAATCGCTTCGGGGGGCATCCGAAGCGGCATCCACATAGCTAAAGCTATATCCCTAGGTGCCAGTCTAACAAGTGTTTCCGCACCAATCTTACGCTCAGCGACTAAGGGAGTAGAAAAAGTAAAGGAAACATTAAACTTCCTGATCAAAGAACTAAGAAACACAATGTTTCTAGTAGGAGCATCCTCCATAGAAGAATTAAAGAAGGCGCCTATTCTGGTTATGGGAAAGACGGGTGAATGGTTAAGGTTAAGAGGATTTGACGTAGAAGCTTATGCAAGGCGTTTAATATAGTTTAGAATTCTTTAATGGAGAAGAAAATATGGATGTTGAGAATTTCCTTAAAGAAACCGCGGTGAAAATAGATAAGATTATAGAGAAGTATATTCCGCGAAAATTTGGCGAAAACGCACTTCTTTTCAAGATTATATCACCTCGTTACGCTTATAACACTGAAGCCCTAAACAAGGCTTTAGCGGAACCTTTCTGGGAGTTCCTAGACCGTGGAGGAAAACGTTGGAGACCAGCGCTTTTCCTTTTAGTATGTGAAGCTCTGGGGAAGCCTCCTCAAGACTTTTTAGACTTCGCTATAATTCCTGAAATCATTCATAATGGAACTATAATAATAGATGATGTGGAAGATGACTCCCAATATCGAAGAGGGAAACCATGCATTCACAGAATTTACGGATTAGATGTAGCTGTAAACCTAGGAAACGCCATTTACTATCTACCACTGCTTCCATTAATTGAGAAAAGAAGCATAATCTCAGACCAAAAACTAAGCAAAATCTATGAAATTTATGTGGAAGAAATGATAAAGCTAAGCTTAGGACAAGCCATGGATATAGCGTGGCATAAAGGCTTAGCAGATGCTAATCACCTCACTGAAGAAGCGTACATGCAAATGTGCGCCTACAAGACTGGAACATTAGCGAGGATGGCGGCAAAAATGGCCGCCGTACTAGCTGACGCAAACGATGAACTCGTGGAAAAAATAGGAAGGTTCGCAGAATCTATGGGAGTAGCTTTTCAAATTCAAGATGATCTGCTGGATATCATAAGCCAAGAATTCGCTAGAAAGAAGGGTGGTCAAGGACAGGATATAACAGAAGGAAAGCGAAGCCTTATAGTAATTTACACCTTGAAAAAAGCATCGCAACAAGACAGAGAAAGACTAATTGAAATACTTAACATGCACACTTCAGATGAAAAGCTTAAGGAAGAAGCAATAGGGATTATAAAGAAATATGGCGCCATCGAATACGCAAAAAACTATGCAAGGAAAATTGTTGAGGAAAGTTGGAAGGAAATAGCCCCTCTTTTGTCAGCCTCAAAAGCAAAGGAAAAATTAAGAGCCTTCGCCAACTATCTCATCCAAAGAAAAATCTAGACAGGGAACAGTGCGCTCCTTGAAAAGCATGGAAACCGAAGTAAGGGAATTAATCCGCAAATTCGCCTTATTAAACGCTGTTCAACACGAAGGAAAGGCGCGTGAATCACCAGTAATGGGGAAGATACTGGCGGAAAAACCTCAACTCAAAACCGAGATAAAACAAGTAGCCCAACTTATAAAAGAAATAGTTCAAGAAGTCAACAGCCTAAGTCTATCAAAACAACGAGAAATTATCGAAGAAAACTGGCCAGAACTGTTAACTAAAAGGAAAATTGAAGAGGAAAAGGGCCTTCCACCCTTACCCAACGCGGAAAAATATCCTTTGATAATCACACGGTTTTCACCTAATCCTGATTGTGTTCTACACTTGGGCTCAGCTAGAGCGATAATCCTATGCTACGAATATGCTAGAATGTATAAGGGACGTTTCATCCTACGCTTTGAAGATACAGATCCAAAGCTGAAAAAACCTGTGCTTGAATTCTACGACAGGATAAGAGAAGACTTAGAATGGTTAGGATGCAAGCCTGATAAAGAGTATATTCAAAGTGACAGAATTCCAATTTACTATGAACACGCTGAGAAATTGTTGCATGATGGAAATGCCTATGTGTGCACATGCATGTCGCAGGAGTTCCGTAAAAGAATCCTACAAAAACAACCCTGCCCATGTCGAGAGCTCTCACCAGAAATCCATCTTGAAAGATGGAAGAAAATGCTTGATGGCACGTATGCTGAAGGAAACGCGGTAGTACGCGTTAAAACCGACATAACCCATCCTAACCCAGCGATAAGAGATTGGCCCGCCCTACGGATAATAGATACAGAAAAATATCCTCACCCAAGGGTTGGAAGCAAGTACCGCGTTTGGCCCCTATACAACTTCGCCTGTGGGATAGATGATCACTTACTGGGAGTAACACACATAATCCGAGGAAAAGAGCATTTAACCAATCAACATCGCCAAGAATACATGTATGGACATTTTGGATGGAAGTACCCTGAGGCTATCCACTATGGCAGATTAAAGATTACAGGAGCATTTCTCAGTAAATCAAAGATAGTTCAAGGAATCCGCAATGGAACATTCAAAAGTTGGGATGACCCTCGACTTGCAACTTTTCTCGCGTTGAAACGCAGAGGCATAACGCCAGAGGCCATCCGGCAACTAATAATTGATGTAGGCCCAAAAACGGCGGATGTGGTACTTAGCTGGGAAAATCTATATGCTTATAACCGTAAAATCCTAGATCCAAAAGCTAACCGTTTCTTCTTTGTGGTAAATCCAGTTCAATTAACAGTGGAAAATGTTCCAAAAGCCTTCGATGTTCAACTTTACCTACACCCAGAATATCCGGAGAAAGGAGCCCGCAAGTATCGGATAGAGCCTAGAAGGGAAAACCAAGGGACACAGTTTTGGATTTCCAGAAGGGACTCTGAGAAATTTAAAAGGAAACAAGTGATTCGACTGATGGGACTTTTTAATGTTGAAATATTAGATGTTAAAAGCTACGCGGTTGAGGCTTGCTATCATAGTGAAGGTTATCAAGAAGCAAAAAAATTAAAGGCGCCATTAATTCATTGGATTCCAATTGACATGGGAATGCCATGTAATGTGGTTATGCCTGATGCTTCCATAGAAAGGGGAATCGCTGAAAAGCTTTGCAAAAAACTAAAGCCAGGCACAATAATACAATTTGAGCGATTTGGCTTTGTAAGAATAGACGAAGTAACCAGGAAGCTTATCGCTTACTATGCCCACAAATAAAGGGAGGAGTGACATCCTTAATGCGAAAACAGGACAAAATCGTTGTATGGCCAGTTTACTTTGATTCAACAAAAACCAGAGAGAAAGGAAGAAGACTCCCAGTGAAACTTTGTGTTCCATCACCTAAGATTAGCGAGTTAAAGGAGGCTGTAGAACGCCTTGGTTTCCAAAATAAAATGATTCTGGATAAAGCCTATCCTAAAACTCCATGGGTTAGAAGCGGCATGTTGATAGTTGCTAAAAAACAGCCAAAAAACACAGTTCTTAAGAGGATTGCTTCCGAACTTTTAAGGGTTAGAAGCAAAAGCCGCCTAGAAGCACAAAAACGCAAAAAAACAAAGAAACGATAAAACTATTCTTTGCCAATTAACACCGCGTTTATTACACCGTTTTGGCCTGGACGCGAAGTCACACGAGCCAAGCCCATGGAAGTTTCAATTATAGCTCCCTTAGTTATTACGCCTCGCCTGTCATAGTCCACGTTCGCCGGATTTTTAACTACACGAAGAATTTCAGTTTTTTCGGTTTTGCCAGTAGCCGGGTTAGTCACACATGCGAATTTATCACTTAGAACCCTGACCTTGACGTTTCCGCCTCTTCTACGGCTTATTTTTCTCGCTGGGTCACCCAGCAGAGTCTCTGTTGGAAAAGACCCTCTTTCGAAGCGGCGTTTCTTTCGATAAGGACGTTTCTTTCCACCCGTCAGTTTACGTTTATGTTGATCTCCATGCCAGACAGACATTCTATTCTTCCCTTTCCGAAACAGTGTTTAGTATGAGAAAACTGCTTTAAATATAAACCTTATTGAGAAGTGGGTTGATTAAACACCTTTTTTAGTTGCCGTTTCATTGTGGCAATATCATGGCTTAAACCAAAGTAGTCAGCAAAGTAGCTAGTGGTTCTTAAAACACTTGATCTGCCGCTTTTTTCACGAGTGATCAGCCCCATCTCCTCGAGCTGTTTGATATGCGCATATGCATGACGCCCTCTCACCGCAATAACCCGCATTTGCGAAACCGGCTGTTTATAAGCGATATAAGCAAGCGTTTTAAGTGGCCCGGTGGAAAGAAGCGGCCGCTTTACCAGTCTTCTTACTTGTGGGGTGTATTCGGCTTTTAACTGGAGCACAAACCTCTCGTCCTTTAGCTCTAAAATTTCGAGGGCCGTATTTCGACTTTCGTATTCTTTCATCAACATTCGAGCTAATCTTTGAACTTTTCTTTTAGACCGTGTTTTAAGAATGGAGCCTAAAACCTTCAAATCTAAAGGACGCCCAGCAACATACAGAGCTGCCTCTAAAAGAGCTAATTCCCGCTTTAGTTTTTCTTCTTTAACTTTTTCCTTAATAGGTCTATCCTGTTTCATCTGGGTTAAAACTGTCCGTTCCATGTGAGCTTTCTCCTACGGTAATATATATTTCTCCCAAATCCTCGCTTTGCCATAAGCTAACCTTTCCTCTCTGAGCCAGAAACAGCAGAAGTATAAAAATCCTCACGACATCTATCCTTTTCTTTCCAGCAGCGAATTTTGAGAAGTTAATTATACCTTTCCCTTTTACGCTTTGAGAGAGCTGAAGAAACAATTCTTCCATTTGAGCCTCTATTTCCATCAAGTAAACATCGAGAGCAGGCAGTATGTCCGACGGGGGTGGAAGAATAGGTTCGGTTTTCCGTTTTGTTGGCAACAGCTTCTCTCCTTTTAGCACTTCGTCTAGAACTTGAAGTAAATGTTGAATAGTGGTGGAGGTGAGCTCGTGACGTAGGGGAAGAAACAGGGGTGGAGGGAGAAAATCAAGGATTTTCTTAGGTGGGGATGCAGGGGGCTCCTCTAATTTTAGCAGAAGTTTAGATTTCATGAGGTATATGAAGGCTGATGAGTCTAAGGCAACACCGGAAGCCCTAAAGTCAACTTCGCCTCTTTTTTCCATCTCTTCTAGAAAAGATAAGAGCAAATAGGCAACGTTCACTTTCCACGGAACAATTTTTTCTAACTGTCGAAAATCGAAAAGGATGTTCCAAGGTGGATGCATGTAGAAAGGCTTACTTGCGGGGCTTAGACGTGGCATTACACCCTAGCCTCCAAGAAACGGGCTGAAATCACGTTTGAAACCCCGTTCCGCTCATAAACTCCATAAACCTTCTGTGCTTTATTTACCATTTCAGGCTTCAATGTGATTACTATGAACTGGGATTTGGAGGCTTCCTCAGAAAGTAGTTCACCAAGCTTTTCCACGTGAAAAGCATCCAGATGGGCGTCTATCTCGTCTAGAATGTAGAAGGCCGCTGGGGAAAACTCTTGTATTGCAAAGAGGAATGCAACAGCGGCTACGGAGCGTTCGCCTCCGCTTGCACCTGTAACTAGAATAGGAGGCTTGTTTGGGAACTGTACCACCATATCTATGCCGCCAGCAAAGGGTTCTTCTGGGTTTTCCAGCTTTAGAAAGGCATATCCCCCGCCAGTGAGCTTGGAGAAATAACGTCTGATGTTCTCGTTTATTCTGGTGAAGGCTTCCATGAACACTTTCCTTTTTTTGCGGTCGATTTCTTCCATGAAGGCGATTATTGCTTGTTTTTCACGTTCAAGCTCGTTCATCCGCAATGAAAGCTCTTTGTATCGAGAGATTTGCTCCGCATAATGTGAAAGGGCAAGCTGATTTACCCCTCCTATTCTCTCAAGCTCAAGGTTCATCATTTGCAAAAGCGCTTCAGCCTGTTCCAATTCCTTTTCTGAAACTTGTACTGGTTCATGACAGCCGAGTTGACGCAATGTGCTACGATGTTGCTCCATTTGAAGTAGAGACGTTTGGAGTTTTAGCCTAAGCTTATTTAAAATTCTCTCGGTTTCCTCATATTCTGCATCTAACCTTCGAAGCTTCTTATCAATCTCATCTATTTGAGCTGTGAATTTCTTTGCCTCTTCTCTAGCGCTTAAAACTGTGCGGGAAAGTTCTATTCTGGACTTTTCTAATTCCATAAGTTCTTTTCTTAACTGCTCCTTTTGTTCTAGGGCTTCTCGAACCTCTTTTTCTAACCGTCTTAATTGCTGTTCAACCTTTCTTAGCTGGATCTTGCTGTTTTGATAACTTATTCTTAAGATGTTTTGAAATTGAGATTGAAGAGTGGAAATTTCAGTTTCCACAGTACCCAGGTTTTGTCTAAGTTTGATTATTTCTTCAGCTAGTTTTTCCCGTTTAACTTCCAATGTTTGGATGTGAGTTGGGTCAGTTTTCCTTCTTAATTCGCTAAGCTCTTTACGTAACTTTCGAACTTCTTTTTTGATAGCTTGTCTCTCTGCCCTGTAAAGCCCTATCTGATTTCTCTCTTTATCGAGAAGTTTGTTTACTCTTTGCATGTATAAGTCAACACGTCGAATGTTTCGCTGAGTTCTTTTAATACTCCTTTGCACTCGTGCAATTTCATTGTCTAACATTGTGATAGCTTCGGAAAGCCTTGTTATTTCTATAAGCGTCTTATCAATTTCTTCTTCAATTGCATCGATATCCTTATTTCTTCTAGCGAGATGTTGTTTGAGGGCTTCAACAGCTTCATCTAATCTTTTAAGAGCATTCTCACTTGGAATTATGTTCGAGAAATCTATTGGCGCACGATAATATCCGCTTTCCATGCCACCTCCTGGCTCGAAAACATCTCCTCTAACCGTTACAACGCGATATCCATCACGCGAGAGGGCAGCTGCAGCCTTCTCGTGTAAAGCTACAACTGTGTCGCCGAAGACAAAGAATACGGCTGGCAAATATTCCTTTGAACATTTCACAAAAGTTGGAGCCAACCCAACTACGCCTTCACGTCTAGGCGGCTTAAACTCCCCAGCTTGAGTTATTCCATTCAAAGGAATTATCTTAATTCTTCCAAGCTTTAACCGTCTCAAGGTTTCCGTACAGGTATAGGCTGCTTCGAGATCGTTTACTACTAGAGCGTCAAGCCATCCTGTGGCAGCTGCCTCTAATGCCTTTTGATAACGTCTATCTAACTTGATTAGGTTTTTAAGCCGTCCGCGGATTCCGGAGATTACGCCTAGTTCACCAAGTTCTTCTATGCTTCGTAAAGCCTTTTCCTCTGCTGCAATAGTTTCTGCAAGTTCTTTCTGAGTTGCGAACTCCACCACAGCATTCTTAGCGGATTCAGCTATTTTTTCAGCCTCTGCTATCTCTCGCGCTATAGCTTCTTTCTGAGCTTTCCTTTTTTCCAGCGTCTGTTCTAGACTTTTAAGTCGATTTTTCTGTTCCTTTTGGATCTCTTCTAGATCCTTTACCGATTTTTGAAGTTCATTTAAGGTTTCTTGAAAACGTTCTTTTCGTGTAGCAAGATCCTTTAATCGCCTCATTCGCGCTTTTATAGAGTTTTGGGTTTTTGCAGTTTCAGTTCGAAGTTCTACAAGCCGCTGATAGAGTTTATCTAGCCGATTTTCAACCTCTCGGATTTTAGAGCTATTTTGGTCAAGACTTTCCCATAAATGAGCAGTTTCCCTAACTAAAGCATCGTGTTCAGCCTGTTTTTCCGAAATATCGTCTTGAAGTTTCTCGTAGGTTCTCCGTAGTTTTCGAATCTTAAGCCTGTTTTCCTTTATCTCGCTACGTAGTTCTTCAAAGTGTTGACGGTTATTTTCCCGAACTTTTCTAAGCCCTTCTAAGCTTATAGTTCCACTGTTTATCCTAGAGGTTAGCTCGCTTAGTTTAGATTTTAATTCACCTATCTTCATTTGCACTTGGAGAACTCTAGCTCCGCCTTCTTCAACCATTTCTGAGCTTAGTTTCCGCCATTCAATTTCTATTATACGTCTTTTGGAGCGAAAATGTTCTCGTAGTTGTCTTAACTTTTCAACTTTTTCGCTTACTTTATTTACTTGTGAGGATAGTTGCTCAACTTCTTTGCGAAGTTTAAGTATCTCGTAGGAGAGTTTTTTGATTTCAAATTTTTTGATTTCATTTTGTATGAACCTGTATCGCAAAAGCTCATTGCGTTCCCGTTCTAGATCATCAACACGCTTTTGAACCTCATCAATTCTTCCCATTGCCGTGCGGATGGACATGTCGGCTACGCGAAGCTTTTCCTCCGCTTCAGCCTTTTCCGCATCATACTGGGCTATACCGATTAAGTCTTCAATTATTTTCCTTCTTTCAGCTGCAGAGATATCGGTAAGCCGCGTTATTGTGCCTTGCATAATCAAGTTGTGTCCGCTTGAACTAATTCCAGCCATTGAAAGCATTTCAAGGATTTGTGTCCGCGAAACTCTTCGTCCATTCAGCCGGTAAATGCTTTGCCCATTCCGTTGGACTTCACGGGAGATTGTAACAGTCGCTGTGTCCACCGGTATACGACCATCAGAATTATCGAACTGTATAACTACTTTAGCTGACCTTGCTTTTTCAATCCCAGCCTCAGGCGACCCATGAAATATCAATTTGTTAGCGGCATCAGCTCGAAGCCTGCGAACGCTTAACTCGCCTAAGGCGAATAAAATAGCGTCCACTATGTTTGTTTTTCCACTTCCATTTGGTCCAGTTATAACCGTGAAGCCTTTATCTAAGGTTAAGGTAACGGTTTTCGGCCCAAAGGACTTGAATCCTTTAACCTCTATTTTTTTGATGTAAGGCATTTCTAGTGGCCTCGCCCCTAAGGTAGCGGGGTTCTAACAGGCATATTCTATTCTAGATTATTGTTCTACCCTTCATATTTGAAAACGTTTTAAGTTTTAACAGTTATGTAAATTTTTACTACATTTTTAGCTAACAATTTCATGCTTTCTAGCCATTTTTTTGATAAAACTTTTCACACGTTCCTTTTCACCACTAACAAGAATATAACCATCCTCTTGAAGCTCACATGAAAGATCTTCTTCTGCAGCTATTTTTCGTATAAGCTCTTCCGGCGTGTCTGAAGACGGTTGAATTCGAATCCAATGTTTTTCACGAGGAACCCCAGGGACGAACTGGGAAACCGAGGAAGTTGTTGGCACACTTTCTTGGAATATTTTTTCTCTTGCTTTGCTTAGTTTCTGCATCCAGTCTTCAAAGAAAGCTTCACCGAATTTCTGAGCTTCAGAGAATAAGTGGAATTCAACGTTTTCAAGGTACTGTTCAATTTGTGTAACAAGAGCATCTGTACGAGTTCTGTCCGCCTTCAAAACTTGTATCAAGGTTTTTGCGGAACGTAGGTCCTCCATAACGTTAACAGGTATTTGCTCCCCCTTCCTTCTAAATTCAACGATCATATCAGCTAAAACTTTCCATACAGCTTCATATCCCAACTTTTATTCCTCCCATACCACTTCCTACCATTTAAGTTTCGAGAAATAGCTTAACAACATCTTCACCTAGCATCCCCTTCTTAACGCCGAAAGTTTCGGCCTTTGAGCTAACCGCTTTAACTTCCCCATGTAACATTTCTTCAAAGTTTTTGACGCCAGAAATCATCGCTGCAGCTACGCCTAGCTTTTCAACTGATTCCATATTAAGATAACCGCACATAAGAAAGCCACGTTTGCCAACTATTAAAAGCAAGGGCGGAGAGCCGGGTAATTCTACTTTTAAGCCTAATGCCATCCTGCCGTTAAGGTTTAACTGAGCCACGTAAATCATTTCATAGTTCTCCTATTCCTATCGTCATTTCCGATTCAGCTTAAATAAGGATTGCGATAAAATAGCAGTGAAGCCAGAGGGATAACGTTTGCTGACTCGGCTCAAACAAAAGTTTCAGTTAAAGATCGCCCGAACAGCCGAAAAACTATGGAGAGCAGGATTAACCCCTAACATGATGAGCGGTTTAGGGGTTATTTTAGCGCTTTTTAGCGCAGTTGCCTATACTTGGGCGAAAAAATCCGCATGGGCTCTTTTTTTAGCAGCTGCTTTATTGCTTCTATCTGGACTTTGCGATGCACTAGACGGAGCTATAGCGCGACTATATTCACAGACAACAGCTTTCGGCGGCTTCATCGACTCGGTTTTAGACAGATACACAGATGCCATAATTTATTCTTCTATAGTGGTTAGCGGCTTATGCGAGGTTCATTGGGGACTTACGGCATTAATTGGCTCCCTTCTTGTTAGTTATACAAGGGCAAGGGCGGAAATAGAAGGAATAAGAATGGAAACCGTGGGTTTAATGGAGAGGCCGGATCGAATACTGATCATCACAATTGCAACATTTATGACCATATATATGGAAAACGCGTTAAACTTGGGGATGATTTTGTTAGCAGGTTTAACTAACCTAACAGCATTGCAGAGAATAGCTTATTTCTACAACCAGACAAGAAAAGATTGAGATTATCTTCTGCGCCGTCGCCTACGTTCATTCTTTGCACGAACTTTCACTATTCCACGATGCACAGCGCAAGAAACACAATAATACTTAGTTTGAATTGGCGCTGAAATGTAGGCTCCTTTCTGTCGGAGTTCCTTAGCTAAGACCGGGTCTACAAGTGATGTACGTCTCGAAACCTTTTTGGCTTTGTCCCTAGGAACAAGTTCGCCACAGCTGGCGCATTGGACAAACCCGCTTCTACCTTTACCGCCTTTAGATCTTCCACGGCTTTTTCTCTTTATTGGCAATTTTCATCACGGTTCAGGTAAAGTTCCAATTCTAGAATGCAAGTCCAATTATATATCTGTTCCTAAGTTAATCAGTGAATGCCAACTTTTCCTTTTTCGTACTTCAAGTTACCTTAGTTTCAGGATTTTTGCGATGTTAGCGTTGGGATCTATTCGTGGCTTTATTTTCCCCGTACGAGATGTGAAAAGAGTTGTTACTCCAGGACCGTGCCCTGAGACCACAGAGTTGCAGTGAACAACTATTCCAACTGTTATCGCGCCTTTTCTGTAGAGCCTACCATAGGTGCTATCAGCGTCTGTTATGGCTACGAGGTCGCCTAGGCATATACCCTCTAACCCATAGGTTTTCACGGTATTTTCATCAAAGAGTTGAATGTCGTAATCCCCCGAATAGGTTTGATTTGCACCTAGCCCGGAGCCCATCAAGAAAGCTGGAATTTCGTGAGTTACTGGTATTTCAAGTTTGTCGCCTACTGGTTGAGGATTTAATACTTCTAAGAAGCAGGGGTCAAGGTTCATGACTTTTATGTCCGGGAAGTCAAGTAGGCGTAGTCCTAGCCCATAAGATTTTATGAGGATTTTGTCACCTATCATAAGTTTCTCCAGCGTCTCCAATGGAAAATCTACTATGACATGCTCGATTCCACCGTGTTTCCCTGTTACCGTTCCCTTGGCGCCCTTAGCATCCCCGCTTACAATAATGGCCTTGTTGCCAACGCAAGCTAGAACGTTCAACGCTCTGTTAGCCCCTGTGGAGGCATCTTCCTTCTCCTTGTTTTGGATACTTACGCCTGGCTCGACATGGTCAGCTTCCCATCCACAAGCTGGATCACCCACACGCACATTGTAAGTTATCCCACCTATACTCGGCAACACTAGGGGTTGCCCATCAGCAGATATTCGGTAGGGACTTCGACCGTAAATTGGACTCGTTACCTCTCCAACCACGGACAGTTTAACAAGTCGATCCTTGTTAGTTCTTAACATGTTTTCTTCACCTTTAGGGATTGTGCCTATTACGTAGCCCGCATTGATAAAATTTGGGATCACCAAGTATGAGTAGCTATATAAACAGGAGACTGAAATTAGAGTGTAAAGCTAAGGGAGAAGAAGTGAATGGCAAATGTTGTAGTTTCATATAAAATCTTTCCAACAGACATAACCGTAGACTTCGAGCAGCTCAAAAAAACGATCGAGAGAAGCTTACCTGAATTCGCCTCAATCTACGGATACGGCGAGGAACCCATAGCGTTCGGTTTAAAGGCTTTAATAGCCCACATAAAGATTCCCGAAGATAAATCAGGAGTCCTTGAAGAACTCGAGAACAAGCTTCAGGAAATAAAAGACATAAGTCAGATACAGACCATAATGGTGCGCAGAGCTCGATAGACGAACGAAACTTTAAATATGGAAACAATATTCAACCATCTAGAAATTCTAGAGAGGAACAATACGTATGACTGAAGTACAATTACGCGTGGCAGATGCAAAACAGAGAGATGTGGGAAGGGGAATAGCTAGAATAGACCAGAAGACTATGCAGAAACTTGGAATATCCGCCGGTGATGTTATCGAAATAACAGGGAAACGCACAACCTCTGCCATAGCTTGGCCAGCCTACACTGAGGATCAAAACCGTAACATTATACGTATCGACGGATTTACAAGGAAAAACGCTGGCGTAGCAATAAATGAGTATGTTATGATAAAACCGGCAAAAGTGAAAAATGCTTTGAGTGTAACCTTGGCACCAGTGGATATGCGGCTGAACGTAGACGAGGATTTTACACATTTCGTTAAAAACCGCTTAATGGAACGCACTGTCATCGAGGGAGACACAACACTTGTTATGATGCTTGGACAAGCTATACCATTTACTGTAACGAAAACCCGGCCTCATGGGATAGTGAGAATAACTCAAGACACTAAACTCCAAATACTCAGTGAACCAGCCCCAGAAGCCAGAGGAATGCCTCGGACAACTTATGAAGACATAGGAGGCTTACACGAAGAAATTCAACGCGTAAGAGAAATGGTTGAATTACCCCTTCGACATCCGGAATTGTTCCAAAGACTCGGAATAGAGCCCCCAAAGGGAGTCCTATTACATGGACCGCCAGGCTGCGGCAAAACCCTACTAGCCAGAGCAGTAGCCAACGAGTCTGAAGCAAACTTTTTCGCCATAAACGGACCTGAAATTATGAGTAAATTTTATGGTGAATCGGAGGCTAGGCTGCGTGAAATCTTTCAGCAAGCGCAACAGAATGCGCCTAGTATTATATTTATTGATGAACTTGATGCTATAGCGCCTAAACGAGAAGAAGTTACTGGCGAAGTGGAAAGACGAGTTGTCGCTCAACTTTTAGCTTTGATGGATGGATTAGCTGGAAGAGGCAACGTCATAGTGATAGGCGCCACTAATCGACCTGACGCTTTAGATCCAGCTTTACGTAGACCTGGAAGGTTTGACAGGGAAATCGAAATAGGAGTACCTGACAAACAAGCCAGATATGAAATCCTACAAATCCATACCCGTGGAATGCCTCTAGCTGAAGATGTAGATTTACGTAAACTGGCGGAAATGACCCATGGATACACAGGCGCGGATCTAGCAGCTTTATGTCGCGAAACAGCTATGAAAGCACTAAGACGGTATCTCCCCCAAATAAATCTAGAAGAAGAACGCATTCCCCCAAGCGTGCTTGAAAAAATGGAAGTAAGAATGGAAGATTTCCTAAACGCTTACAAGGAAATAACTCCAACTGCTATGAGAGAAGTATATATAGAAATCCCGGCTGTTCACTGGAGCGATATAGGAGGACTCGACAAAGTAAAAGAGGAACTGAGAGAAGCTGTAGAATGGCCACTGAAAAACCCAAGCATGTTCAAAAGACTTGGAATTAAACCGCCGAAAGGAATTCTCCTCTATGGACCGCCAGGCTGCGGCAAAACCCTACTAGCCAGAGCAGTAGCCACGGAAAGCGAGGCAAACTTCATAACAATTAAAGGGCCTGAGGTATTCTCAAAATGGGTTGGTGAATCCGAAAAAGCAATACGAGAAGTATTTAGGAAGGCGCGGATGGCAGCCCCATCGGTGATATTTTTCGACGAATTTGACGCGTTGGTTCCTAGACGTGGAATGGGCTACGCAGACAGCGGTGTTACCGAACGAGTGATAAGTCAGTTGTTAACTGAAATAGATGGAATCCAGACCCTTGAAGATGTGGTAATAATCGCTGCTACGAACAGACCGGACATAGTTGACCCAGCTGTCCTCCGGCCTGGAAGGTTCGACCGGCTGATTTATGTTCCTGAACCAGATGAGAAAGCCAGACTTGAAATTTTCCAGATTTACACCAAAGACATGCCGCTGGCTAACGATGTTGACTTGCAACATTTAGCTGAAGCGACAAAAGGATATTCAGGAGCAGACATTGAAGCTTTATGTCGTGAGGCAGCACTAAACGCTTTACGAAGAGACGTGAACGCTAAGGAGGTAACAAAAACGGATTTTGATAAGGCTCTAGAAAAGATCGGGCCCTCGATTTCGGAGGACATGGAAAACTGGTACAAGAATTTTGCGAAGCAAGTTAGACGTATAAAGAAACCGGCAACTCCCATCGCCTAGAGGTAAAACAATGTCAAAGATATGGCACGTTCATTCAGTCAACTCCAAAATATTGGAAATTCTGCAAAGGAAAGGAGCTGTAAAAGATACAGAACTATATGAAATGCTTAAAGAAAGCTTCGGCGAACTGGGAATTGGTGAGTTTAATAAGATACTAATGTCCATGGAAGTGCAAGGGTTAATTATTGTTTCTTCCCTAACAAGGGGAAAACGACGCGTTGAGCTGGTAAACGTTAAAGACTAGCGTTCAAAAACCAATTAACTCCATTTTACATCTTCCTCAACTTTGCTGGGAGAAGTTTTGGTTGAAGTAGCTGTTGTTGGAGGCGGCGTATGCGGGCTTTTCTGCAGTTTAACCCTAGCCAAACAAGGGATTGATGTAACGGTTTTTGAAGAACATAGAAGTATAGGTGAACCATCCCACTGCGCTGGGCACCTAAGCATTCAAAGCCTAAAAAGACTCGGGCTTTACCCCCTTCCGAAAGGGATCGTGGAAAATGAGTACCGAGGCGCAGTTTTCCATTCGTCTAAAGGAAACAGCTTTGAAATTGAGTTTGACTCTCCGGTAACATGTTCCGTGAATCGCAAATTTTTTGACAGGCATTTAGCCGAACTCGCCATACAAGCCGGAGCTAAGCTTAGTCTAGGAAAACATGTAGAATCACTTGTCATCGAAAACCACAACGTTAAGGGAGTTAATGTCAAGTTCCGCGGGATCCATGAAAACTTAAAGGTAAAGATAGTAGTGGATGCTGAAGGGATTTCTTCTCGAATTTTACGACAAGCCAAGCTTCGCACCTTAAACTCTTCAATGCTTGTTAAGGGCGTATCAGCTGAAGTAGATCACGTCAGAGACATAGACGAAGATTTCGTAGAAATATACTTTGGAAACGCGTACGCGCCCAGCTTCTATGCCTGGCTCATGCCCAGAAGAGATGGAACAGCCAAAATTGGATTGGCAACAAAACGAGGAAATCCTAAACAGTTCCTTGAAAAATTTAAACGAAAACATCCAATAGCTTCTAAAAAGTTAGGTAAGACCAAAATCATTAGGGAAGCCTTCCATCCTATAACATTGGGTGGGCCGATTTCAAGAACTTTTACAAATGGATTCTTGGTTATAGGCGATGCAGCTTCACAGGTTAAGCCAACAACTGGAGGGGGAGTTATTCTAGGAATGAGATGCGCAATGATCGCTGCAGAAACTATTCATAACGCCTTGAAGGAGAACAATTTTTCGGCGGAAAGTCTTTCCAGATATCAGCGAAAATGGAGAAAACTGATGGGGTTTGATATGTGGGTTATGCTTCAAATGAGGAAAACATTTGAACAATTATCAGATAACCAAATCGACAAGCTAATATTAAAATGTAAAAGGCTGGAATTGCAAAAAATTCTCAGAAATTTTAGTGACATTGACTTTCAAGGAAAATCTCTAGCAAGAATAGCTTGGCATCCATCAATAATCAATCTTGGACTCTATACAATCTTCAGGACGCTTTTAAGCCGGAAATCCTTTAACTCCGCGTCTTGACTATAACGTAAAAAAGTCTTTCCCATTTAGGTTAAAAACAATGGCTCTAGAATTCAAATACAAACAGGTTATAGTTCTAAGAGCAGATCTCCAAATGAGCAAGGGGAAAATAGCCGTTCAAGTTGCGCATGCGGCAGTTTCAGCTGCTGAGGAAGCTAGAAAGAAGTTTACTGAGTGGTGGAGAGCATGGCTGAAAGAGGGACAACGCAAAATAGTTGTAAAAGTAAAAAGCCTTGAAGAACTTCTCACGCTAGAACAAGAAGCAAAAGATGCAAGTTTACCCCACACCTTGATAGAGGATAGGGGTTTAACCGAAATCCCGCCTGGAACTGTTACTTGCCTTGGGATAGGCCCTGCTCCAGCAGCTAAAGTTGATAAAATCACTGGTGAGCTTCCGCTTTTATGAAAGAAGGTTTAAAGAAGTGCCTAGAGTCCCCCAGTTAGAGAAAGATTTGGGAATAGAGGTTTACGCAACTCGAACTAAAGGGATAGGGGGAGTCATTCGCTTTTCTTTTGATGACTTCGTTGTAGAGGAGGTTCTGCTCGATAATTCCAGGGCTACGGTTTCTAAAGAAAGAAACCTAAGCTTAAAAATCTCTTTAGTTCCGGTGGCTTGGAAAAAATACTTGATCTGTGTTATGGTTAAACGTGGTTGGGATACTCTACTGGCAGTTAGGCGAATTGCTCAGCAGTTAGGCGTAGACTTTAATGCGGTTAAGGTTGCTGGAATAAAGGATGCAAAGGCGTTAACAGCTCAGCACATAAGCCTTAGAAACGTTCATCCAGAGGAGCTTGAAATAGTACGTCTTAAAGATTTAACTCTCAATCCTATTAAATACTCGCACAGAACGGTTTCGCCGCATCTCCTTCTTGGAAATCATTTTAACATAACAATACGGAATATAACTCACTCAAAAACTGAAGTTAAAAAAAGGATAAGCGAAACATGGAAGCAACTGGAAACTTTAGGTGGGATTCCTAACTTTTTTGGGCATCAACGGTTTGGAACAACTCGCCCTATCACACATAAAGTTGGAAAAGCTTTAGTGAAGGGAAACGTTGAAGAGGCGGCAATGCTTTTTCTAGCTGCCCCCAGCCCGTTCGAGCATGAAATTTCCCGCAAAGCACGTAGAAGGCTTTCTGAGAATCAAGATTTCAAAACAGCAAGGGATTATTTTCCAAAACATTTGAAGTATGAAAGACTAATGTTAGGGCATTTAGCGGAGCACCCTAGAGACTTTGTCGGCGCATTTCGTAAACTACCACTTCAACTCCGCAGGCTCTTTGTTCAGGCATATCAATCTTACCTTTTCAACAGGTTTTTAAGCCAGAGAATAAAGCAAAAAATACCGCTCAATCAGCCACAGATAGGCGATTTTGCAGTATGGGTAGACAAATATGGGTTACCAACCTCCAAACACGAAATTGTAAGAGAGGAAAACTTCACAGAAATAGAGGCTGCTATAGAAAAAGGAAAAATGCGTATAGCCTTACCCTTGCCGGGTTATAGGCAAAACCTTTCTGGTGGAGTTCAAGGCGAAATCGAACAAAGCATATTAGAAGAAGATAAAGTTTCCTGCATGGATTTCCGGATTTCCGGATGGAAGGAAATAAGCCTAAAAGGAAGTTTAAGAACATGCGTAACAATTGTTCAAGATTTTTCGTTCACTTCTCCGCGGGAAGATTCGGCTAATCCTTCGAAGCGAATGGTCACATTAAGGTTTATGCTACTTCGAGGTTCTTATGCCACTATTGTTCTTCGGGAGTTTATGAAACCTCAGAACGTTATTGATGCAGGATTTTAACGGATACCTAAATTATTTCACAGTACTGGAAACTATGGAGAGTTCTGCTGCTTCCGTAACACGAATCCACCAGTCTAGCCTAACAAACTTTCCGTTGAAATACACAATGAGCCTTGCAATGCTACGTGCAGGAGCATTCTCAGGAACCTCTCCTTTCCAAGTTAGAGTCCCCCTGTGGTGAGGCTTCAAAGTCAAGTGTTGTGCTACGCCTGCCCAGCTCCAGTTCTCTCCTTCAAAAGCTATGTTAATGTTCCATGAACCAACAGTTTTTCCAGTGTTTCTGAAGGTAATTTTAACAGTAAACTCTTCTCCAGGTGCTTTGTCAACCACTCCGCTTTGTTGGATACACTCAATTTCGAAATGTTCTTTTCCTTGGGTTAGTGAAGCGTTAGAGAGAATTAAGCTTAAGATTAGAAATGATGAAACTATTCCAACTATGAATATGTTCTTTTTCAAGTGGCAATACCTCCCTTAAGCTATAGTAGGGAACAGTTGGGTTTATTTATACATGGAAAATTTTTATAGAGAAGTTTTATGGTGTTAGCCGAAACTTGTCTCGCGGGAACAACACTACTTCTCGTATATTTTTCATCCCAGTAAGCATCATTGTTAGCCTTTCTAGGCCAATGGCCCATCCCGCATGAGGCGGCATGCCATAATCAAACGCTTTTAGATGATGCTTAAAGGACTCGGGGCTCAAGCCTTTCTCTTTTAAACGTTTTACAAGAAGCTCTTTATCTGAAATTCTGGAGCCTCCAGAGGCTAGTTCAATCCATTCCCACATAAGGTCAAAACCCTCGCATATTTCTGGGTTATCTTCCCTCGGTTTAATGTAGAAAGCCTTGGATTGGGTAGGCCACTCAGTTATAAAATAGAAGTATGGATGCATTTCACCTAAGGTTCTGAAAGCAGGGGTAGGAATGTCCTCACCCCAAGGGATTTCCACCCCAACCTTTTTTAATTCTTCCAAGATTTCTGTGTAAGTAAAACGCTTGAAAGGCAGTTCCGGAATCTCGAAATTATAGTTGAGAGTTTGGAGTTCCTTTACACAGTTTTGTTTCACAGTCTTGCAAACGTGGTGAATGAGCCCTTCAAGAATTTGCATAACATCTTCAGCCGTTGCGAAGGCTTGTTCAATGTCGATGGAAACAAATTCACTTATATGCCTACGTGTGTGAGACTCTTCAGCTCGGAAGAAATGTCCAATCTCAAAGACTTTTTCGAATCCTATCACAAGTTCTTCTTTATATAATTGCGGGCTTTGAGCAAGAAACGCTTTTTTGTCGAAGTATTCGACTGGGAATAGAGCTGCTCCACCCTCTGTTGCAGTAGCGATTATACGGGGAGTATGAACCTCCATAAAGCCGCTTTCAGAGAGGAAAGTGCGTACAGCCTTCAAAGCCTCATGTTGTATTTTGAATATAGCACGGCTTCTTTCTTGACATAAATCTAAAACCCTAGCGTCAAGTCGTACATCTATCCCAGCTGAAACTTTTCCTGTAATGTCCAATGGGAGAGGTTGCTTCGCCAATCCGAAGATACGTATTTCCTGAGGGATTATTTCCACTCTGCGAGGGGTCATTTCGGTTTTTTTAACGACCCCTTTTACGCCTATGCTATATTGACGCTGAAGCCTCTCTGCCTTTGCCACAATTTCCCGGTCGAGTTTTTTCCGTGGAACAGTTATCTGCACAGTGCCTTCTCGATCATGTAGGATTATGAATAGAATCCCACCTAGGTCACGGATTTCTCTTACCCAGCCAAAGACAGTTACCTTTTTTCCATCCAGTTCAGGCACAATCTGTGTTGAGTAATGAGACCTCTGCCAGTCCCCTAACACATCGATTTCCACAGGAACCCTCTCGCTAATCAGTGAATTCCACACGTAAGATCATATCCTTAACCTTCTGCGCGATCTCTTTTAAAGCCTCCACATTTATTCTAAGAGAACTTCTTCTAGGCTTCTTTAAAATGACTCTCGTTTCAGTACTACCGTCTGGTAACCAAATAGTGTTTATGGTAACTATGCTCAACGGAGCGAAAAGGTCTTCCAAAAATTTTCGATCGTTAGTTCCATATTCTATTACACGAATGTTTTTCCCAGTTTGTTCGCCAAGCGTTTTAATTATCTTTCCACCATAACCCAATAGCCGAGAAACCTGCCCCTGCCCCACAATTATAGCGAGGGCTCCATTGGCTTCAACGGCTTTGTGGAAATAAACATCCTGAAGCGAGGGGAAACGTTTCTCCAGAGACAAGAGTATTCGAGCTACTTTCAAATCTGTCTGGGTTATCTCCCCAGACTTGAGCTTTGACTCGCATTTTTTGCATAGTATTCCGCTTTGCAGGCAGAATTTGCACAATACCGTTTTCACTAAAGATATGCCCTCCACAAATAAAGGAGGGGCGGCGGAGCTTTGCACATCTATGAAGCATGCGTCGCTTAGCGTTCTAGAGTGATTTCAATAGTGCTGACGTTGGTGGGCGTGCCACCCTCTTCAGTGGGTGCCACTTGCTCCGTGCCAATGCCTACCTTTTTAATCTTTACATCTGGTAGGAATCGGCGTCGAACAACCTCGACAACATCGACGGCTCGGCTGATTGCCCTTCCCCTGGCTTTAACGCTTACTTCTTTTGCTCCGCCGTGAAAGAGGGTTATGCAAGCCAGCACATAGTTCATAACTGGCTTTTTCCCGACAAGCACTGAGTTGCTTTCAGACATTGTACCGCCTCACTCCTCGCTTTCATGTTCTATATGGCTTCATAAGCTTTTTTATCGCAAAATAAATACGTTGCGGTTAAACCAGCAGTATATCTTCATCGAAAATATTTGCCGTTCCAGACTATAATAAAGGTTTGGCAAAATAAACTTTAAATAAGCGTTACGAATGTAAAGGAAAGGCTTAAAATGATTGGTGAAAGAAAATGCGGAAACAAAAACCTATCACTGGACGTTCATTAAGGCTGTTGCACACGCTTTTCGAAAAAAGCTCGCCTACAACAAACTATACTGTGACATTGAAGCAAAGCGAACTCGCTGAAGAACTAGGCATAACTCGGCAAGCCCTAAACGTTCATCTACGTCGGCTTAGAGACATGGGATACATACGCACCGGAAGAGGCTTCATTGACATAACTGAGAAAGGACTAAATCTTCTTGGAATATCAGTAAATCCCGCCTTCATATTCATTAAAGTTACGCCTAGAAACAGAGAACAAGCATACGAAAAAATGAGCCGCCTTCCAGCCCAAAGGATTTTCAGGGTAACCGGAGACATAGATGCAATTCTGATAGTAGAAGGAGGCAAACTCGATGAAACCCTTAAAGAATTGGCAACGATAAATGGTGTGAAAGAAACCAAATCATACGTAACTATTAAAACCTTAAAATAGCAATTCGGTGAAAAATCGCCATGAAGCTTTTCGAATACGAGGCAAAAAGAATTTTCACAAATTACGGTATCCCTATTCCACGCGGAGAATTAGCAACGTCACCAGAAGAGGCATGTCGAATAGCTTCTAGGTTGAACTTCCCGATAGCCATAAAAGCTCAAGTTCTCGTGAGTGGCAGGGGGAAAGCGGGAGGAATACTATTCGCTAAATGCCCGTCAGAAGTTAAAGAAAGCGCAGCTAGAATTCTAGGAATGAACATTAAAGGACTAAAAGTTGAAAGCGTCTGGGTTGAGGAAAAACTTCCAGTGAAATCTGAGTTATTTTTCAGCATAACTATAGACCGCGTGAAAAAAGGCTATATTGCTTTATCCTCCTCAGTCGGGGGAATAGACATCGAAGAAATCGCTGAGAAAACACCTGAAAAACTCGTTAAATTCCCAATAAACCCTAAATACGGTTTTCGGAGTTTCCATGCCCGCCAAATAGCGAGCAAAATAGGCTATACAGGCGCCAAGCAAACCCAACTTGCCTCAATATTTCAGAGTCTCTACTCAATAATTGAGGATTTAGACGCTGAACTTGTTGAGATGAACCCATTAGTTGAAACAACGACGGGAGAATTCATAGCTGCTGATGCACGAATAATAATTGACGACAATGCATTGTTTCGACATCCTGAATACAAGAAGAGACTTTTTGAAGCAAAAACCTCGGAGTTTTCGCGTGAAGAGCTGAAAGCTCTTGAGAAGGGATTGGCTTACGTGAAACTAGAAGGGAATATTGGAATAATTGGTAACGGAGCAGGCTTAGTTATGGCAACACTGGACGCTGTTCAACATTACGGTGGGCAACCAGCTAACTTCCTAGATGTGGGGGGAGGAGCCTCAGCAGAACGAATAACGGCGGCTCTTGAAATAGTAGCTTCAGATCCAAAAGTGAATGTAATCTTCATAAATATCTTAGGTGGGATAACCCGCTGCGACGAAGTTGCAAAGGGGATAATAAACGCAAAGGAAAAAGTTGGGTATGATAAACCAATGGTCATACGGTTAGTGGGCACAAACGAAGAAGAAGGAAAACGGGTATTGTCTGAAGCTGGAATACATGTCCTAGAAAGCATGGAAGAAGCTGCTGAAAAAGCCGTTCAAATATCCCAGAGAGGTTTACCATAAAATGGGCATCATCGTAAACAGAAACACCAAAGTCATAGTTCAAGGGATCACGGGGACGCAGGGAAGATTCCATACTAAAGCTATGTTAGAATACGGAACCAAAATAGTTGCTGGGGTAACGCCGGGAAAAGGAGGAACCAAAATCCATGGAATCCCAGTATATGATACCATGGCTGAAGCCATAGAAAAACATGAGGAGGCAAACGCCTCAATAATCTTCGTCCCAGCACCCTTCGCGTTAGATGCAACATTAGAAGCCATAGAAAGCAAAATGGAAACCATAGTGATAATTACCGAGCACATCCCAATTAAAGACTCAATTCAAATAATGCATTTAGCAAAAGAGAACAACACGACAATCATTGGACCAAACACTCCAGGCATCATAACCCCGGGCGAATGCAAGTTAGGGATTATGCCAGCTCACGTTTTTCAGCAGGGGATGGTAGGTATAATTTCACGTAGTGGAACCCTTACGTATGAAATAGCCAACAGTTTAACCCAGGCACAACTTGGACAATCCACATGTCTAGGGCTGGGCGGAGACCCTATTGTAGGGCTAAACTTTATTGATGTCCTAGAAATGTTCGAAAAGGATCCACATACAAAAGCTGTAGCCCTGATAGGTGAGATAGGTGGAAATCTTGAAGAACTCGCCGCCAAATACATACAGGAAGTAAATTACCCAAAACCCGTAGCCGCTTTCATAGCTGGAAGAACTGCACCGCCAGGAAAAAGGATGGGGCACGCCGGAGCAATAGTTATGGGAAAAGCTGGGACAGCCCAAACAAAAATTGAAGCTCTAAAAGCCGCTGGAGTAGAAATAGCTGAAAAACCTGGAGACATAGCTAAAATTCTAGCTCAAAAACTCCGAACATAAGGACAGAGAGAAAACTATATTTAAAAGTGCTGAACGTTAGAATAGCAACAACCACGAACGGAGAAAGAATATGCCAGTAATGGATCCGATAAAAAAGGCGATTGCGCAGAAGCATCGGTTATACATGAAAATTTGTAGGGAGTGCGGAGCTCGAAACGCTCCAGGAGCAGTTAAATGCCGGAAATGCCGAAGCAAGAACCTCCGATGGAAGAAACGTGAACTGGTGAAGTAACAGCCGAATTCGGTGAAAGTATTTCCTGTTAGAGGTTTTGTTCATGTCTTAAAGAGGTTGTAAGAGCTGTCCGAGAAACAGAAGCTTTTAGAGGAAATAGCCCGTGAAATAAATGTTTGCCGTAAATGTTCGCTTTGGAAAACTCGGAGAAATGCAGTCCCGGGCGATGGATCCCCATCAACAAAAATAATGTTTATCGGTGAAGCCCCAGGTTACTGGGAAGACGTTAAAGGGAAACCCTTTGTGGGGATGGCTGGAAAAATTCTTGACTCGCTGTTTTCTATTCTTGAGATTTCAAGAAGTGAAGTCTTTATCGGAAACATTTTGAAGTGTAGACCACCAAAAAATCGTAGCCCGTTACCTGAGGAAGTTCACGTCTGCACGCCTTTTTTGGATAAGCAGATCAGAGTTATAGAACCTCGCTATCTTGTGACTTTGGGGAGATATTCCACTGAGTATATTTTCTCGAAAATGGGTTTGAATTTTAACTCCATAAGCGAGGTTCACGGAAAATTTTTCAAAGGACATGTCTTAGGTTTAGAAGTATGTGTTTTTCCAACCTATCACCCAGCAGCGGCGCTTTACAGTGCTAGAAACCGTGAAGCGTTGGAAGATGATTTTAGAACATTAAAAGCCAAGTTGAAGCACACGGTTCCTAAAATTTAATTTTAACTTAGGAAACTATTAATCTCGGAAGGATCGATTGTTGGCTTTAACTTCTAGGCTGGAATTGAAAAGGAAACTTTCACAGTTCCAGATACAAATTGGAAAGGCACGTATTCCCAGAATACTTTTAGGCACTTCCCCATTTCTTGCAGCTGGACAGTTTGGAAAACGAGCAATAGCTTACTACCAAAAGTTTCAACAGCCTGAAAACATCGCGGAAGTTATGCGAGCTGCCATTGATTTCGGCGTTTTAGGTGTTCAAGTCCTTCCAGCACCAAAAGTTTTCGAGGCAATACGTATTGTTGAATCCGAAATTGGAGGTAAATTAACCCTTATTGGAACCGTTGGCTTACATCACGCGTTGGAGGAGATCAAAATTTTCGGAGAGTTTAATACGGTTGCCATGTTGCTTCATGGCTCCTTGACTGACAGTAAAAATGTTAAACTGATTTCAGAACTGCTTAACAAAATTCACGCGTCCAACTGTTTAGCTGGGCTGGTTAGTCATCATCCATTGGTCATGTTACGTTGGCTTAGCAAAGTAGACCTATCCGCAGACGTGGACTTACTAATGCTTCCATTCAATAAACTAGGCATGTTCATGGACGCCGAACCTGCTTTGCTCGCTGAAGAAATCATGCGCATAGGTAAGCCAGTAATCGCTAAAAAAGTTTTAGCAGCAGGATACCTTTCGCCAAAGGATGCCTTTCGCTTTATCGCCCAAAACAAGTGTATAAGTATAGTTGCCGTGGGGATAGCTTCTGTAAAGGAAGCCAAGGAAACATTTTCGACAGCCATAACTACATTTCTGAACTAAGGATTTACAGAAAATTAGCTTAGAAGAGGCTCATGCATGTATAAGAAGGAGCTTAGAATCAGCCTAGGCTGGAAGAAGTTGAAAGTAGGCGAGTTCCTTCGAAGATTGAACCGCTTCATGGTTGAAGTTGCAGTTAACAACGAAAAAGTTTTGGCACATCTCCCAAACTCTGGGAGGCTCACCACTGTTTTAGCCCCCAAAGCCAAAGTCTTCCTTAAGGAAATTCCATTCGCGAGAGCTGAGAAACGAAAGAGCCAGTATGACGTTTTCGCCATCAAAACCCATGTAGTAACTATCGTAGATACGCGGTTTTCCAGCTTTTTAGCGGAAAAGGCCATAGAAAACGGTTTATTTAAAGCACTTAAGAGTTATAGCGTTGAACGTAGAAACTTTCGTGTAGAAGATTCGATTCTAGATCTTAAACTAAAGGGAAAAAATAACGTGTTCTTCGTAGAAGTCAAGAGCGTAACCCATGTAGTTAATGGAATAGCCCTATTTCCAGACGCCCCAACACAGCGAGGAGCAAAACATGTTCAACTTTTAACCCGCTTAAAACGGCGGGGACACAACGCTGGAATTCTCTTTTCCATACAAAGAGGAGACGTAAAAATTTTAAAGCCAAACCATAAATTGGACCCAAAATTTTCTCTTTTACTAGAGGAAGCCGTGAAAACAGGCGTAAAAGTTTTCGTTCAAACCTCAATCTTCCAACCACCAGATGTCATAAAAATTTTTGCGAATACACCTAGATTCGAGCTTTAGATTCTATGCTTCGCTTAATCTCCTTTAGTAGATCCTCTAAAGTCTTATAGGTTTTCGATGGTAAGTTCTTTATGATAACGTCTAACCGCTCCTGCTTATTTTCTTGAATTTCTACTATTCTCCAACCGAGTTTCCGTAAAAGCATGTTCTTTGAAACTGGAAAACGAGTTCGACTGATAACCTCTTTAATTGAATCGAATCCGACACCAGCAGTGATCCTTGGAAAGTTTCCCGTTTCTAAGTAGATTTTAAACCTAATAGCATCTTGCATCATCGCCAAATTATTGAAAAGTACGTAAACCTCTAACCCGTTTTTTAGAAAAGGCTCCACCAAACTTTTGAGTTGCTTCAGCTCGCTATCTGTATATTGATAATAATAGAGCCTTTCTCCCAACCCGTGTAAGCGAAAATACGCTACGTGAATAGCATATACAGGTGATGATTTAAAAGGATCAACCACATGTGATACCCCAACTTCCTTAAGGGCTTGATTTAACTTTTCACGGACTTCCGTGGATTCCCATGCTGAACCACGTGTTTCCCACACGATAGTTAGGTCTTCCTGTTTTATTTTTGCAAAAAACCGCTTGGCAGTTTCCAGTTTCTCCGGCTTAAATGAAGCTGGAGTTTGGAAAAGCAACACTTTAGCGTTTAAAGTTCTGCATATTTCTTTCATCCGCTGGAAGGCTACCTCGCTTGCTTCTTCCAGCTTCATTTTTGATTTATGGGTTATTTGCTGATGGGCTTTCACTACAAACTCAAAATCTGATGGAGCGTTTTCCCTCCATCTTTCTATCGTAGAAGGCCGAGGATACTGATAAAACGTTGTGTTTATTTCTACAAGCTTAAAATAACGGAAATACCTTTGCATAGATGTTGGATAACCGCAACATCCAATCTTAATCATTTCTATCCTCTTGAAAATGGAAAAGCCCGTGATTAAAGCTTTATTCACTAAACCCTTTAACTTTGATTGAATACCCTTCTAAAATAGAGAGAGGTTCATTAAGAATTGGAAGTAAAGTGGAATCAGGAAGTGGTTGAAAGATTTCCTGAACTTGCTGTTTGCTTAGGCATGGTTAAAGGGATAACAGTTGAACGTACAAATCCAAAAATTGAAGAGCTAAAAGCTCAAATCATTGAAGAAGCTAGACGCATCCATCAGCTTGAGGGATTAAAGAATAATCTCGTAGTGAGAGCTTATCGCGACTTTTATTGGAAACTTAATATAGACCCAACAAAAATCCGACCTTCAGGCGAAGCATTACTTCGTAGAATCCTACGAGGAAAGCCACTACCAACTATTTCAACCGTCGTAGATGCCTATAACTTAGCCTCACTAAAAACGATAATCCCCTTAAGTGGATTTGACCTAAAACTTCTAAATCCACCACTACAGATTCGTTTCTCAAAAGAAAACGAAAAATTTCGGGGAATTGGAATGGTTACACCTATAATGCTGAAAAGCAACATGCTAGTATTAGCAGATAAAACACGAATTCTCTGTGTTTACCCTTACCGAGATGCTGACGCAACCAAAATCACGCAAGAAACAAGGGAAGTAGTGATAGTAGGATATGGCGCCCCAGGGATCACGGAAGATCAGCTAAAAAACGCTGTGGAAATGACTCTTAAATTCATAGAACATGTTTCCGGAGGTGAAACTGAAACCATAAAAGTTTTCAAACCATAACAAAAATAAAACTCTATTTATGAGGCTAAGAAATGAAATTTCAAGAAAAAATAAAAGATTCCGCAGAAAACAAAAACTCAAACATAGTTTTAGCACTTGACCTCCCACCACAGGAACCAACCCTTTTATTGAAAAAGGCTTTAAGGATTATCGAAACAGTTCAGCATTATATCTGCGCGGTCAAAATCAATAGACATTTAACACTTCCTCTAGGCTTGTTTGACGGCGTCAAAAAGATAATAGAAGCGACATACTCGTATGGCTTACCAATGATAATGGATTGCAAGATAAACGATATAGGTGCCACAAACCAAGTAATCGCCCAGTACTATTTTAAAGCAGGATTCGACGCGATAACTGCCAATCCCTTCATCGGATGGGAACAGGGCTTGAAACCCGTTTTCGAAACTGCGAAAAACTATGAGAAGGGAGTGATACTACTCGTTTACATGAGCCATAAAGCAGCATGTGAGGGATATGGACAAATATTAAAGGATGAAAACGGAAAGCTAACCCCACAATATGTGATTTTCGCTAAAAAGGCATTAAAGTGGAAAGCTGACGGAGCCGTGGTAGGCGCCACTTATCCAGAAAAGATACGGGAAATCTATCAAATATTAAACGAAAAGACTCCAATCTATTCGCCTGGAGTAGGTGCACAAGGAGGCAAACTCCAAGAGGCTATTAAAGCCGGAGCAAGCTTCATCATTGTAGGAAGAACTATAACCCTTTCGAAAAACCCAGCAGAAACTGCTAAAAAACTTAGAGACTTAGCTAGAGAAGCAAAAAACCGAGTTAACACAACGGCTCTGTAGGTTATTTTCTACCCCAGAGCTCCTTTTTCAGGAGGTCTCTCACAGCTGAACGAATAGCTGCACTTCTACTTGGGTACATATTGGCGCGTACAAGTTCATCTAACCCTTCCAGATAAGCTTCGGGTAAGAGCACGGTTACGAGTTTCACTTTCTCCTCCCTCCCCAGGAATCATTATGTCACGTATATAATATGCTGTAAATATAGGGTTTACTGCAAGACTTGCCTAAACATGATTGAACCGTATTTCGTTCAGTTCCTTAAGCAGTTTGGGAAACGTTTTGTATATATCTTCCAAATAGAGTGCAGAGTTCTTTACTTTGTATTGGATTAATCCAAAGGCTAAAAGCGCAGCTCCAGCTAGGTCGGTAACTATGAAAGGGTCTGGAAGGGCAATTAAGGTTAGTCCTAACGAAACGCAGTGGGGCTTGTTCTCTTTTCTCCAAAGTTTGCGAACCATTTTAACTTCGTTACTTGCCCCGCTTAAAGCGTTCAGAGCATCACAATAACTTTCACCAAGCTCGTTAACAGCTTTAGCTGTGGATTTTAACTCGTTTAGCTTCATACGCCCCACTCCGCAATACAATGCAGATTATATGCGGAAATAGCTCAAAAACTTTAACCGCTCAAATCTATGTAAAACTTGTCTTTTTGACGTTTCAAAACCAACAGAAATTTAAACGGATTCCCCAAAAACTATGGGTAAGCTAAGTTATTTTTATATACGTGATGTAAAATTGGTGGAGATGAATGGTTCATGGTAAACATAATAAATATGAAGAAACAAGTATGAAAGAAGTTAATAAGAGAAGGAATAAATCGTTGGAGGATTTCAATCCAAAGGAATTTGTTGAAACTCGAATTAAGCAGATTCAGAATGTTATCAGAAAAGAAAAGGTATTGGTGGCTGTTTCTGGCGGAGTTGACAGCACCGTCAGCGCTGTTCTAACTTATAGAGCAATAGGCAACCAGCTAACATGTGTGACGTTGGACGATGCTTTCATGCGAAGAAACGAACCGGAAAAAGTTGCTGAGCTTCTTTCAAACTCGCCTATAAACCTACCAGTGAAAATCATAGAAGCCAGAGAACGTTTTTTGAAAGCCTTAAAGGGATTAAAGGATGCAGAAGAAAAACGGAGAGCCTTCAGAAAAACTTTTTATGAAACACTTAGTGAGCTAGCCAGAAAAGAAGGATGTAGTTTTCTTGTACAAGGAACAAACCGCGCTGATGTAGTGGAAACGAAAAGCGGAATAAAAACTCAGCATAACGTGCTTGAACAGATAGGAATAAGCCCTATTGAACGTTTCGGCTTTAAAATAGTTGAGCCTGTGGTTCAGCTATACAAGAGTCAAGTAAGGGAAGTAGCTAAGTATTTAGGAATACCCGACGAAATCATTGAACGACAACCCTTCCCAGGACCCGGGCTAGCGGTTCGAGTTGTAGGCGAAGTTCGAGTTGATAAACTAGAAACTTTAAGGGTAACCACCGCCCTTGTGGAAAAGAGGTTAGCGGAATTTAAGCCTAGCCAGCATTTTGCCGTTATAATTGATAATGAGCAGATTAGAGATTATGGACGGCTCATACGGATTCAAGAGGCAACAGCGCGATTTTTAAATGTCCCCTCTAGGCATGTTCACGCCAAGATTTTTGTTGATAAAGCAACTGGAGTGAAGCGGGGAGTCAGACGTTATGGCTATGTGGTAGGAATAAGAGTGCAGACGCCTGACGAAAAAGTTCATCAACCGCCAATTTTAAACCTCATAGCTCTTCAGAAAAAGATTTTAACAGACAATCCCTCATTCACCCGTGTCTGGTATGCCATTCGATATCTAACAAGTGAAAAGCCATATGTGATCGGAATAAGAGCGGTTGAAACACGAGATTTTCTGGAAGCCGAAGTTTCTAAACTTCCCTGGAATACTCTCAACAAGACTGCGGAAGAAATACTTGAAAAATACAATAATGTTTCCGAGATTTATTATGATGTTACGCCAAAACCTCCAGCAACTATAGAAATGGAATAAATGACGGAAAGGGTATAAAGAAGTAGACGTAAGTTTCTAGTGTTAATGCGTGTGAAGTTTATGTTCCGTGTAAGAGTTCAGAAAATCGAGTCCATTCGTGACCCGGATGGAAACCTTGGCAAAAGGATTGAACTTGTCGAGGAGCGGGTTATCCCACGATTCGCTGTGAAACCGGAAACTGAAGAAGGACAAATGGTTCAAAGTGTAATCCAAGCTCTTCAAAAACAATTGCCCATGTTCCCAACGAAAACCAAATACGCTCTCCCAAAAATAATTCTCTTCCTAACAGAAACAGAATATGAAAGCTTAGGGATTAACTTCGACGTAAATCAGACATATGAAGTGGAACTTACCGGGCAAACTATAAAATTCAAGAAGGTTTCATGATCTCGCTCCTAATCTTTTTCAAGTTTGAATATTTTGGGTGGAAGGACAAGACAAAAATCATGTTTCTTAGGGCTATGTAAATCTCATCTTCATTTAACCTTCCATTTTTGGCGGAGTAAAGTGGAATCTCTTCTCCCTTTCCATCACTAAAATAAACATGGATTGCGGTTGGATTATCTCCAAAACGGATAACCTCCAAATCTAAATGTAAATGCTCAGCGATTTTTCTAGCCGCAGAACCAACAGTTTCCAAACGAGAGTGATTTGTCGAAAAACTTGAAGCGTAAATCCGCAGTTTTCCGTTAAGATGGGAAAGCAATTCGTTCACCTTGATTTCGATTTAGGCCTTCTTGAACGTTTTAAAATAAACGGTGCAACGAACATCTATAAGAGGGAGAGAGGTGAGTGAAAGTGGGATGCCTTTGCTACAACTTTCGCTACAAATATCATTTAAGAAAAGTTTCAATTACATAATCTAAACGTTTGTGGTGGTGCGATGAGGGAAAGGGCGCATGTATATGTTTCGGGAAGAGTTCAGGGAGTGTTTTTCAGATACGAAACACGACGGGAAGCTAGAAAGCGAAACGTGAGAGGATGGGTTCGTAACCTTCCTGATGGACGAGTTGAAGCCCTGTTTGAAGGAGAAAAAGAAAAAGTTTTAGAATTAATAGAGTTTTGTAAGCATGGGCCCCCAGGCGCCAGAGTGAAAAATATAGAAATCGAGTGGAGTGAATACACGGGTGAATTTGAAGATTTCTACATACGCTATTAAAATTGTAGGAGAACAAAAGTCTATGAAAAAGATTTTGCTGACTAATGATGATGGAATTGATTCACCGGGGTTATGGATTCTAGAAAAGAAGCTAAGAGATTTAGGTGAAACTGTTGTGGTGGCGCCTCAAACAGAAAAGAGTGGTATAGGAAAAGCTGTTTCCACAGGTACTGTAGAAGTAATCGAGACTCACCTAAAGTCTGGAACAAAAGCATATGCAGTTACTGGAACTCCTGCAGACGCCGTGTTATTAGCACTTTTCAAGATTTTAAAGGAGACGCCAGATATTGTTGTTTCAGGCATAAATCTTGGACCAAACATTGGGATAGACGACTTGCTTACTTCCGGGACTTTAGGTGCAGCTTTTGAGGCAGCTATCCATGGAGTTCCATCTGTAGCCACCTCGTACTGCATTGAAAGAATTGGTGAAGGTTCACCTAAAAAGAAGGTAACCGTGACTGAGCTAGAGTTTGCAGCGAACTTGACACAGGAGGTTGTGGAGTATGTTTTAAGGTTTGGTATGCCACCCAAGGCGAGCATATTGAACATTAACGTACCCGCAGGAACTGCAATGAAACGCGTGGGGTTCACTAAACTTTCGTATAAAGGTTATTTGGACATTTTTAGAAAACATGAGAGGGGATACCGCATCTATGATTGGGTTTTAGACGATTACCCAGACGATTATGAAAGAACAGATATATATGTAATTAAACGTGGAAAACAAGTTTCCATAACGCCAATAAAGCTGGACTTT
>DAZI01000066.1 GCA_002507245.1 Candidatus Bathyarchaeota archaeon UBA233 | reverse complement strand
GCCCACGCATGGTAGCTGGCTCGAACCCAGTATAGCTTTGGGGGACTCCAAATGGCGGACCTCCTGGACAATAAGCGCAGGGTTCTTTTTGTGGACATGGGTAAGGCTTGGTCATGACAGCTACAACGGTTACTCCGGACAAAGTTCGAACTTTCTTGCGGCGTAGAACAGGCAAAAGTTTTGGTTTCTCTGTGTCCTGCAAAAAACTAATAATTTCAGAGTTGGAGGGAATCTTCTCCAGTTTATGTTTGATTGCCGCTCGAAGTTTCAACATATCAACAGTCTTGCCACTGGGTGAAGATGAACGAAGCAAGCCTTCAATAATTTCTCTACAGGCCTTTCTCAAATTAGCTGAGTCAGACTTTGTCATCTTACATAAAATACTTGTCAGAAAGTATCAAATAAACAATAGGGAAAGAAACGTTTACCACAAGTACTTCTTTTTCATTTCGCGAATTTGCCTTTCCAGCGCATCTACCTTCTTTATGTAGGTTACCCACAATACTATGAGAGTTGGCCCTAGAACCGCTGTAAACAGCGTAGCTATGAGCATGTATAAGGATTCTCCGCTTATGAGTGAAAGAGGAATGAGAGTGCATAGTATGGCGAAGAGCACCGTCAACCCGATCGCTAAAACAGTATAATATTCAAACATAACCTTGTAGTGTTTCCGATTCAGTTCCAGAATTTCAAGTTGGAATTCTTTCTCCTCTCTTAGAAACGACAAGAGTACGTAAACCTCCAAAGAATAGAAAGGGGGTTTAGAGTTAATAACTTTATTAGAACTTTCTTCTATCCTGATTGTCGTATGAATTAAGGTTCTGCTTGGTAGACGATTCGTCCTCCAACGATGGTCATTTTCACTCTGATTGTTCGGATCTCATCCGGCGGGATATTAGTTATGTCCTTATCCAGAACAGTTAAGTCAGCCCATTTTCCCTTTTCAATTGTTCCCCGAGTGTTTTCTTCGAAGCTAGCGTAAGCCGCATTTACAGTATACAAGCGCAAGGCTTCCTCAACTGTTAAACTTTCTTTCGGAGAAATCTTTCTTGCTACTGCGGCCCATATACCAAGTAGTGGATTTATAGGTTCAACGGGGCAGTCCGAGCCTCCAACAACAATTAAGCCATGGCGAAGAAACGTTTTGAATACGTAAGTCCAACAAGCCCGTTTCTTACCTAAGCGATCAGTTATCCAGAAGTCTGAAATTATGAAATGCGGTTGAACGGAAACAATTATGCCTAAACGTTTCATGCGGTTGAGTAGGCGTTTGTTGACTAAGGAAACGTGCTCTACTCTATGCCTACACTCGTTTCTAGATGCTTCACTTAAAGCGTTTTCAAAAGCTTTCAAAACGGTTTTTAACGCCCTGTCGCCTATTGCGTGAATTGCCACTTGAAAACCAGTTTCGTGAGCTTTGAGGATAATACGGGTCAAACGTCGCTGTCCATATAAAAGCATCCCCCTGGTTTCCGGCTTATCAGCATAAGGCTTATTTAGCGCTGCTGTTCGTCCCCCTAGAGAACCGTCCGCTAAAATCTTCACAAATCCTATTTTAACCATTTCGTTGCCAAAACCGGTGGTTAAGCCAGCGCCAGCTAAATTGTCAAAGTATTCAACTGGAACACCGAAGTAGACGCGTAGGGGTAACTGTTTTTTACGGTAAAGCTTAAAAATAGCTCGAATTTCCTTAGGCGAGCTAGCAATCCAGTGCACGCATGTTAGACCGTTTTCAACAGCCTTCTTACAGGCTAATAGACATATCTCTTCGATTTCTTCTTGGACGGGCTTTGGGATGACACGCCAAATAAACTCGAGGGCATTTTCTCGTAGAATCCCCGTGGGTTTGCCTGTTTTTGCATCTTTATCGATGCTTCCTCCAGAAGGGGGAATAGTGTTTTTGTCTATTCCTGCTAGCTGCAAGGCTTTGCTATTGCAAACGGCAATGTGTCCGCAGACCCTTAACAAGAAGACTGGGCGGTTTGGAATCACCGAATCCAGATCCCAACGGGTTGGATATCGTTTTTCAGCGAATTTCTCTTGGTCCCATCTTCCACCTAAAATCCATTTATTAGATGGTTTTTTTCGGGCGAATTCCTTTAGTTTTCTTTTAAGTTCTTTTATTGACTTGACATCTCTCAAGTTGAGGCTTGTCAAAGTCCATCCGAGGGCAAGCATGTGAGTGTGGCAATCGGTTAGTCCGGGAATAACGGTTTTTCCTTTTAAATCAATTATTTGGGTTTTTTCACTGACATAAGATTTTATTTTTGAGTTTTTTCCTACGTCTAAAATTTTGTCGTTACATATTGCTATTGCTTCTGCCTTTGGTTTAGAAGGATCTAAAGTTAGAACGTTACCATTCAATAAGACAAGAGTGGCTTTTTCCATAAAAGGCTATAATGAACTTGTCGACTAAAAGGTTTATAGTTTAAATCCAGTTTTGCCCTGGTTTCCGCTGTAAAATTATTCTCTTCTCATAATTACGTCTAGTCCGTATCCTAGGCGAACGGCTCTTTTTGGGACGGGGTTCTATTTTAGGTGTTTGAGACCTTACCTTCCCAGCTTTTGCCAAGGAACCATGTGTAGGCATATATCTATCACTAAATGGTTTACAGGTTGCAAAGCCATTTAAACGTTTCCTCTCATAACATTTAAGTTTGACATCTTAAAATTAAGACGCGAGCATGCGTTGAAATGGTTGAATGTCAAAAGTGTGGAATAGAAGTTTTTCTTCCGTTTAAATGCCCCTACTGTGGGGGCTATTTCTGCAGCGAACATCGGCTGCCAGAAAATCATGAATGTCCCGAAGCGTGGAGAGCTCGTGCACCAACTAGACCTTTACCGCCTGTGATCGTGGAACCCAGAACCCAGCATGAGTATGAGATTGCGCATAGAACCCCCATCCGTGAAAGAACTTCACGGGATTTATGGTTCAGCGCTAAGGAGCTTCAACACTTGACTATAAGCACTTTACTAGTTATAGCGATAGGATTCTCGTTTTTCACTCCATCATTCACCCCATCCACAAACATTCAGCCAGTTTATTTAGCCCTTCTTGTCAGCATCTTTACGCTGTCCTTTTTGGCTCATGAAATGGCACACAAGTTTGCAGCTCAAAGATATGGACTTTGGGCAGAGTTTCGAATAGTTATCTTTGGGGCGCTTTTAACATTAATTTCGATTTTCATGCCTCCTCCCTTCAAAATTATTTCTCCCGGCGCAGTTATGATTGCGGGGTTTGTTGGAAAAGATGTCTTTGGGAGAATCGCCCTATCTGGACCTGGAACTAATCTTATTTTTTCAGCTGTTTTTTTAGGTCTAGTTCACCTTCCTTTAGGAGGCAATCTCAATTTAGTGCTGGTTTTAAGTTCCTTCATAAATGCTTGGATAGCATTGTTTAATTTGATTCCTTTGGGTTTATTGGATGGGGCTAAGGTGTTTTTCTGGAACAAGAAGGTTTGGCTTTTAGCCTTTGTTGCATCAGTAGTACTAGTGGTTTATTCCCTTTCCCTTTATCATTAAGTTTAGATTAGTTCTATGCTTACGTGAACTTCTTCTGGAACCCGAATTCTCATTATTCTCCGCATTACTCTTTCTTCAGCGTCTATATCAATCAGTCTTTTATGGATACGGAGTTCCCATCTATCCCATGTTGCTGTTCCTTCACCGCAAGGGGTCTTTAAAACTGGAACACGGAGCCTTTTGGTTGGCAGGGGTACAGGACCAACCATTTTAACTCCAGTTTTTTGGGCGATGGCCTTTAGTTCCTGACATACTTCTTCAAGTTTTTTATAATCTGTACTCGTCAATCGTATTCTTGCTTTTCTAACCATCGCCCTTCACTCTCAATTTTAAACTGTTTCCCCTTATTAGTAGGTTTGGCATTTCTACTACACAGCTAGGAATAATAAAAAGTTATCGAAAATAGCAGGGTGTGAGACTTTGAAGTTGAAGGTTAAGGCATTGCTTGTTGATCTAGACGGTACATTAGTAGATTCAAGAAGAGCCTATGTAGAGGCATTCGAAGCTGGAATGAAAGCGATAGGACGGACAAACTTCAGTTACAGAATGATTTTCGAAATTCCTAGACGTTTAGAAATGAAGTTACCCATTGATGAATTAATAGGCAACGAGGAGTCTACGGAAAAATTTTTGAAAGCCTATCTCGCGACGTATTACAACACTACTTTTTACAAGTCTAAGCCTTTCCCAAACGTCCTCCAAACATTAGAAAGACTTTCCACAAAGTTTTCTCTGGCTTTGATTACCATGCGATTCGTTGACAGAATGAAACTTATAAGAGAGCTAAAAAAATTAGGTTTACATAGATATTTCAGAGTTGTAGTTACGGCTCTAGATGTAGAGTCTCCGAAACCTTCTCCTGAAGCTTTGTTGAAGTGCGCTAAGTGTCTAAAGGTTTCCACTGATGAATGTGCAGTAGTAGGGGATTCTGTTGTGGATATTCGCGCCGGAAAAAGGGCTGGAGCTAAGACAATAGCCGTTCTTTCAGGCTTATTTTGTAAAGAAGAACTGGAAATGGAGCGTCCTAATGTAATAGTTAATAATTTTAACCGGATTCCCCATGTGCTTTTATAAAATTATATTTCTCATCCGGATATATACCGGAGTCTTATTGGAAAATGTTATAGAAGCAATCATAAATAAAGCTTAATTAACGCGCCATCAACATATTTTTAATGGAGAAGGCTTCGGTAATGAACTTCCTAGAGCTCCTGTTGTACGAAGCGTTGAAGAATCGTAACCCAATGTTAGACTTGTATGGCTCGGACAGAAGAGTTCTCCAGATAGCTTGTCAAGACCTGATGAACTTTCTTAAATTCCACTGGAAGCTTGTGGGCAAAGAAGCTAGTGAATGTGAACTAGCTGAAAGAATTCAGAAATTTTTCAACGAAAATCCGAAGGAGCTGGAGGAGTTCTTGGAGATGTGGACGGGGGTATGGCTTAAAAAATGGAAGGAACGTGTTAAGCTTCTGATAGGGAAACAAAGCTTTGAAAGATGGAACAAAACTACGAAGCTTTTGAGTGATGCTG
>DAZI01000001.1 GCA_002507245.1 Candidatus Bathyarchaeota archaeon UBA233 | reverse complement strand
AAGCTGTGCCCCTTCTAGTCGAAGTATGCGGCTTACCTCTGGAAAAAAGGCATCGTAACATATTAACATCCCTACCTTTCCAAGTTCAGTTTCGAATACTGTAGGTTTATAACCTTGTCTAAAGTATCTCTTCTCTTCAAATACACTGTGTGTTGGAAGATGCATTTTACGATATTTCCCAACATAACCTTTCGGAGCAACTAATACTGCCGTATTGTAGATTACTGCTTGCGTCTTTTCGCTGAGTTCAGGCATGCCAAAAATTATGTGAATATTTTCTCTCTTAGCAATTTTCTCCATGGTCATTACGGTTGGGCCAGGTATGGTTTCCGCTAGTTCGTAAATTTGGTCACGTAAGATGTAACCTGTTAAGGCTAGTTCGGGAAAAACTATTAATGACGCATTTTCTGCCTTTGCTTTTTGAATATATTTTTCCATTTTTTGTATGTTTGCCTCTTTATTTGCTCTTGTACAAGTCATTTGTGCTAAAGCTATGTTGAATCGTTTCATATTTCTCCCACCTTGTCTTGGTTTACTGTGTATGATAGAGTCTAAAGTCTTTTCCTACCGTGCGATAAGTGAGTTTGAGTGACAATGGCATTTGCCGTTTATGTTCCATTCTTAACCAGCGTTTTTTTATTTTTTCTACAAGTTGCTTGTTAAGTTGTAGTTGTTTGGCTATCTCTTTTGTTGACATGAACCGTTCAAGTCCATAGAGAATTAGATCTAAGGTTTCGTATTTTATTCCTAACTCTTTTTCAGCTAGTTGTCCACGCCACAAGTTTGGTGAAGATGGCTTCGCTATTATTTCATCAGGCACGCCTATATATTTCGCGAGTTGGCGAACTTGGGTTTTGTAGAGATCCATTAAAGGAGCTATATCTGCGGCCACATCTCCCCATTTGGTAAAATAGCCCATCATAGTTTCTGATTTGTCTGAGCTTCCACATACGAGCAAGTTAAGTTTATTGGCATAGTAGTAGAGGTAAATCATGCGAGCCCTTGCTTTTATGTTGCCTCGGCTTATTTTTTCCATAGAGTCGAATATTGGTATTGTTTTGTAATATGCTTCTAAAACAGGGGTGATAGTGATTTCCACTGTTTTAAAACGGAATTTCTCCGCTACCCGTTTAGCGTGTCTTATATCTGTTTCATTATAGGTTTCATCCTCTGGCAGTATAAGTCCTATGACTTTCTCACTACCTAAAGATAAAGTAGATAAGGCCGCAACTGTACTGCTGTCAATTCCACCTGAAATACCTAGAACTACTCCATTGGTCCCTGTTTTTTTAACCATATCTTTGATGAACATTTTTATTCGTTCTGCAGTGGCAGCCGGGTTTATTTTTAGGATTTCTGGCGTTAGTTCCAAAGCGATTCCACCTTTTTGTTAATTGTGTGAAAGAGCAAATATTTAAGGGAAAGCGTCCTTGAAGTATAAAGGGAAAGGGGTAATAGAAGGCTTCCTTAATGGGACGTAGGCGAAGAAAGGTAATTCGTATTCCTAAGAGGCGATTGCCTAGGTTCTTTTCTTGTCCTAAATGTGGACGACAAACCATACGAGTAGAACTGCTTAAAAACGAAGGAACTGCGGTAGTTAGATGCGCTAGCTGTGGTTTAACCGACGAGCTACCTCTTAAGTCTCCACAGCAAGAAATAGATATTTACTGTGTTTTCGTCGACAAGTTTTACGGTACATCACAAAAGACAACAGCCATGGAAGGCGAAGAATAAGCCGTCAAGGTTGAGGCTGAAGGTATGAGGGGGAAAGTGGAACAATATTTACTGAAGAAAATCCAAAACGATGGCGCTATTCATCTCACACTAATAGATCCGGAGGAAACAACGGCTGCATCCGCTTCCTCAATTGCGAGAAAAGCAGAGGAAGGTGGAACTGCAGGCATAATGGTGGGAGGTTCCACTTTTACTTCTACTTCACATCTTGACAACGTTGTGAAGACTATAAAACGGGTTGTGAAGATTCCAGTTATACTGTTCCCAAACAATGTTACAGGCATAAGCCGCTATGCTGATGCGATCTGGTTTATGTCTCTTCTCAATTCCACTGATCCTTATTTCTTGGTAGGCGCCCAGATTTTAGGCGCTCCCTTAGTCAAAAGATTTGGTTTAGAAGCCATTCCCATGGCTTATATCATTGTCGGCGAAGGAGAGACTGCGGGAGTCATAGGCAAAGCTACTCCTATTCCTTACACAAAACCAGAACTAGCAGCGGTTCATGCTCTAGCGGCACAATATTTAGGGATGCGGTTTGTTTATCTAGAAGGCGGCTCTGGTGCAAAAGAACCCGTCCCAGCTACCATGATTAATATGGTGAAAAAAATGATTGATGTCCCTTTAATAGTGGGCGGTGGAATTCGAAAAAAGGAACATGTGGAATCTGCTGTTTCGGCTGGTGCAAACATCATTGTGACAGGCAACGTTATAGAGAATGCTAATGTAAAAGCAAAGGTATCAGAACTTGTGCACACTATAATACAGACTACAGGAAAGTGCAAATAGTGACGGCATTCGAGAACTATTTTAAAGCTTTGAAAAAAGCATTGAAAACGGAAAATGTTTTTGAGATTTGGCCTGATTTTGAACCAGTTTATGATGAACGAGAATATGCTTGGACAGTTTTACGTGGCCTCGGAGAAGTTCTACTATTGAATTGCGGCGCATGCGACGGGCCTTCAGATTTAAGGCATTTCCGTTGTAGAGAATGCGTTGAAAACCGTTGCAAAATAGCTCACGAAGCATACCAGAAAGCGACAGGACGTTCTAAAGAAAAATGGCAAACAGTGTTTTTATGTAGAATTCATATGGAGCAATAACAGTTTAGAAAGAACCCTTTTTGAGTCTTTCATGTTAGAAAATCTCAAAAGGCTCTGTGAAGATTTCTATTGATTCACTTAAGGAGGAAAATCACCTAGTGGAGATGAGTGAGAGCTACCGTAACTATGTAGAAAGTTTAACACAACAACTAGAACAGGTATATATGGTAAGCGCCAAAGCTAGGGAGAAAGGTCTTGATCCTTCGTTAAGACCGGAATGCAAAATCGCTAAAGATTTGGCTGAACTCGTGGAAGGTCTTGTTGGGCCGCCAGGAGTTTCAGAGAGCATTCGTCGATATAGCAAGGCAATGCCTAGGGAAGAGATGGCCTTTAAGATCGCAGAAGAAATCGTTTATGGAAGGTTTGGGCATAAAGAACCAGCGAAAGCGGCTGAACAAGCCGTTAGAACGGCCTTAGCTATTCTCACCGAAGGTTTAACTGCTGCACCCCTGCAGGGAGTTGTAAAGGTCACGATTAAAAATAATCACGACCGAACCCGGTACCTCGCCATCTATTTTGCCGGGCCTATTCGTTCCGCTGGTGGAACTGACCAGGCCTTAACCTTGGTTATCGGAGATTTTGTACGTCGCCTACTAGGATTAGATCGTTATAAGCCAACTGAAGAGGAGATTCTTCGTTTTATTGAGGAGGTTCGGTTATACGAGCGTCATGTTGGCCGTTTTCAGTATCATGTTTCTGATCAAGAACTACGAAAGGCTTTGGAATATCTCCCAGTGGAAGTAACTGGAACAGAATCCGATCCCGTAGAAGTTTCATCTTTTCGAAATTTGCCTCGCATTGAAACTAACCGCGTTCGTGGCGGGGCCCTGCGTGTAGTAAACGATGGAATAGTTGGAAGGGCCTCCAAAGTTTGGACCATCGTGGAAAAGCTTGGCATCGAAGGATGGGATTGGCTTAAGCAAATCAGAGAATTGAAAAAGAAAAAATCAGCCGGATTTATGGAAGAAGTTATTGCCGGACGACCGATATTCTCGTTTCCGTCTAATACTGGAGGTTTTAGACTCCGATATGGTAGGGCAAGAAACACAGGCTTAGCAGCTGTTGGCATTCACCCGGCTACCATGATGGTCTTAGAAGGTTTTCTCGCTGCAGGCACTCAACTTCGCCTAGAACTTCCCGGGAAAGGCGGAGTAGCTCTTCCGGTAGACTACATCGAATCCCCCATAGTAAAGCTAAAAACAGGCGACGTCATTCGAGTTTCCACTGAAAACTTCAGGGAAATAAAAGATAAAATCGAAAAAATCCTGTTTTTGGGAGATATCCTCATAAGTTTTGGCGATTTCCTCTATAGCAGCAAAAGACTTTCATGTTCTGGATATGTAGAAGAATGGTGGAGTCAGGAGCTTCAAGAAACGATTTTAAACAAACTTGAAGGAAACTTTGAAAGGGCAGCACAGAGTTCTGAAGTTGCATTAGAAAGAATTAGACGTTTTATCGAAGATCCTTTCCATTGTAAACCAACATTAAAGGAAGCATTAGCTTTATCCTTAACCTTGAAACTTCCACTGCATCCAGCATATACGTTTTTCTGGGAAAACCTTCATTCCTGTGAGGAAATAATCAAACTTAGAAAATGGTTACTAAACGCTGAAATAAAAACCGAAGAAAACGGTGAGACTGTTTTAGAAATATCTGGAGAATTTAACCTTGAAGTCAAGGAGCTTTTGGAACGGATATGCCTTCCCCACAGAATTGTAAACAATAAGATAGCGATAGAAGGTGATGAGGCTCATGCTATTGCTTTTTGCATGGGCTGGAACATTACGAGTTTACAGATTGATTTTGATGTTTCAGTCTTGAAGTGCATTCAGAAAATTTGCGGGGTTGAGGTACGGGCAAAGTCTCTGACAGTTGTGGGCGCTAGGATGGGACGTCCAGAAAAAGCTAAGAAACGCGCAATGAAACCTCCAGTACATATCTTGTTTCCGGTGGGAATGGCTGGAGGCGCCCAGCGTGACTTGATTGAAGCAGCCTCTAGAGGGGCGCCCGTATTCGTCGAACTAGTTAAACGAAAATGTCCAATTTGCAAAACATACACCTATCGCTTAACATGCCCTAACTGTGGGGAGGAAACAATTGTTGAAAAATTGTGCCCTCAATGTGGCAAGTCCCTCATGAACACTGTTTGTCCTTCATGCATGTCCTCTGCCGTGGGATATACACGTCAACCAATAAACTTTCGTAGACTAATCGAAGAAGCTTGCAATAAGCTTCGTGTTTCCCTTCCTAAAGTAGTTAAAGGCGTTAAAGGATTAATGAACGAGTCCAAGGTGCCGGAAATTATCGAGAAAGGGATTCTACGTGCCAAGTATGATTTATGGGTGTTCAAAGATGGAACTGTACGGTTTGATGCAACAAATGCTCCTTTAACACATTTCACACCGAGAGAAATAGGTGTTTCTGTTGATAAGCTTCGTCAACTTGGATACTTACACGATGTTAAGGGTGAACCCTTAGCCCGTTCAGATCAGATTTGTGAACTTAA
>DAZI01000047.1 GCA_002507245.1 Candidatus Bathyarchaeota archaeon UBA233 | reverse complement strand
AATGCTCCATAATATACTATTACGAACTGAGGAATATTCGGCATAAAAAGTCCGACACGATCACCTTTTCTTACTCCTAAACTATACAACGCTGTGGCAAAACGGTCGGTGAGCTCATTCAGCTCCTTATACGTTATTTTTCTACCATAGAAGATTATTGCTGTTTGTCGCGAATAGAGATTGGTGGTTTTTCTTAAAAGTTCGAACAGGGGTACCTCCGGGTATTGGATAGACTGGGGGACATCTTCTGGCCAGTTTTTTAGCCAAGGTTTCTCCTTTTCTCTGGTTTTGATTTTCATAAGCGAGAACCCACGTTTACTTTTATACACAAATTGATATATAAGACTAAAAGTTTGCAAACTCTGCTGAGTTTTGAATTAACGATATAAGCATATGTTTCTATATGTTGGAGTGATGTATGTTATGGAATTGTTGGAAGCGATTAAGACCAGACGAAGCATAAGAGATTTCACTGGTGAACGTATTCCTGACGAACATTATTGAAAAAATCTTGGATGCAGCCCGCTATGCTCCTTCACCCGAAAACATGCAGATGTGGCGTTACATAGTTATTCGTGAAGACCAGGAAATGAAAGATTTTATCGCTGAAATTTCCATGGAAATGACACGTCAAATCTTTGGTGCCCAACCATACGAACTCACGCAAGGACGACTCTGGTATCTACCTGATCATGCTAGACCAAGAGAGTTCGAGGACATCCGTGACGGAAGCTTATTCACCTCTGAAAGCTTTCATGATGCCCATTTCCTATACGAACTTCATCTATTCGGTTCAGTAGTAGTAGCAATGAAACTTCTTCAAACGTGGAGCTTGTTATTTGCCACCTCGAAGACATTGTCAATGTGGCAACAAGGAATTGGAATGGTATGAGGCACAAAAGGAAGGAAAACTTGTTGCTTACACCATTGTAACTTTCCCGCCGGAGAGCATTGTTAAGCATGCGCCCTATATCCTCGCCATAGTAAAACTTCGAAACGGAACAAGACTGCTTGGGCATATAACAGGGGTCACGCCTAAAAACTTGGCGGTCGGCCTTCTGGTCCAAGTGGTTAAGCATAAAATTTCAGAGGATAAAATAGTCTATAAATTTAAACCGCTGCAACAATAGTGGCTTCACTTGGCTATTTCTTTAAGTACTGGCGGTAATACTCCTGCGCCTTCGCCACAGCCTTTTCCGGAACCTTTAAAATGTAATACTTCTCTTTTTTGGAGAGTTTCTGGGCTTTTCCAAAATACTGTTTAACCTTGGCTACGTCGCCCTTATATATTGCTAAGCCACCAGCTATTTCATAATGTATCTTTGCTTTTAACTTGTCTCCTTCTTTTTCGAACTCGTTTGCCTTTTTCACAGCTTCCTCCATTGTCATCCTTATTTTTGTTGGGTCTAGAAACATCACCTGTGAAAGTGCTTGGTAAACTTCGCGATCGCCTCCACAGACCATTTGAAGCTCTGTAGGCGACTGTTCCGTGGTTTCTTCTACAACAATTTCTTCTTTTCTTTTCCCGAAGATTTTTTCTAACAATCCCATAATAGTTCCTCCAAACCGGGTGTTTCTAATAAACTTCGTACGACTTAAATTTATTATGTAAGAGAAGATTAATAAACCTAATTTATGCTAGTGTTTAGCTATGCCGTACCGCTTTGACTTCGACCTTTCAGATATTCCACGGGTTTTATTCACAGAAATCACACGAATAGCCTACAACAAGAAATTACATAGAAAGATTGGAAAGGCAACCATAGACTTGATAGAAAAATTCAAGATTCAAGAAGCCACGGGACTAGAAATATCGGATGCCGTAATGCTTCTCCAGGATTTTATTGAAATTCAAGCAATAAACATGTCTCAAAGACAAAAATTCCTGAAAACAAAAAAACGAGCCGTCTTTCTGCCGCACTGCGCAAGAAAATACATGGACAACCGCTGCAAGGCCACCTTTGACCCAGAACTTCCATCATACTTTTGCAATCAATGCTCCGAAGATTGCCTTATAAACAAAGCCACCAAAATAGCCAAAAGCAAAGGTTATGATGTCTATGTTTTACCTGGGGGCTCATGCATACCGAAGCTTCTAAAGAGGCAATCCTATGAAGGGGTGATCGGTGTAGCTTGTGGCGAAGAAATAAAACTTGGAGGCGAAATACTTGCTCGCTCAGGATTAGCTGCGCAAGCAATCCCGCTAATAAAGAATGGGTGCGCAAAAACAGTTTTCAACCTTGAAACCTTAGAAAAGCTTCTGTAAAGCTAAATTTTGAATCAGAGATATGATTAAGCGAAGATTGTTCTATTGGTGACGGATAAATCTATTATAAAAGATTAAATCAAACGAGAATAATTAGTTAATTGGAAAAAGAATGACTCTGCCTCCAGAAGAAAAACGCATTGTAATATTGCGAAAAGCCTTGTTAACATTAGGATTCACCTTTTTCTTCACACTTCTAGCAATTTTTCCAATAGTAGGCTACTATGGAACAGTCAAAGTCACATCCATTAAGTATTTTGGCAGCTACGCCTATGTGATGTACGAATGTAACACTACATATAATCCGTTTCTCTATCCTGCCTCGTGGGCGTTTAGCCGAGGGCAAGTTTCTGGAAACTTTACTATGATAGCTCTTCCATTAGCTTATAGAGGGGAAATTCCTCATCCGATATGGGGACTGAAAAAGGATACGCAAGAAAAAGCCATGTTGCTAGTGATTGGTAAGGAGTTACAAGCTAACTTTCCAACAATATTCTTGATTTGCCTAATAATCGAGGTTATTGGAAAAAGAATCTTGCATTTAGCTTTATTATCAGGTATTGTAGGATTTGTCATGGCCGAAGTTATGGGCGCCTTTTTCGGGCTTGCCACCGGATTTTTCTTAGTTGTGTATGTTGAAAAAACCGAAACAGGTATGATACTAAGGAAGTTATGGTATAGGTTCTGGGAGTAGTATGTTCAAAGCGAAACTATTTCTGACAAAGTTCTATTAACACGTTTTTCAAACTTTTTGGATGTAGAAATGCTACTTTTGCACCTTCAACTCCTAATCTTGGCTGCTCGTCGACAAGTCTAATTCCTTCCCTTTTTAGGGTATTCAAAGCCTCTTCTATTTTATCAACTTTAAAGGCAATATGATGTAATCCTTCTCCTCTTTTTTGTAGGAATTTTGTCACTGCACTTTCTGGGCTTAAGGGTGAAATCAGTTCAATTTTTGTTTCTCCGACTTTAAAGATGGCTACTTTAACTTTTTGTGGATCAAACGGTGTTATTTGTTCCGGTTTTATACCTAGGACTTTTTCATAGAGCTTTACCGCGTCTTCAAGATTTTCTACAGCGATAGCTATGTGGTCTACCCCTGTTATCATTTGTATTCACCTCTACACCCGGGAATAAGATAGATAGAATGGATATAAAAGCGGAGTGATTAATGTATTGATTTTTCACTTACAAACCACATAATTTTGGAGAATGTTTCCTTAAACTCGAGTAGTAAAAGTTATGAGAATTCGTAGACTATGTAGAGAGAAGTAGGTGATAAGATGGTTGAGGCGGAAGTTGAGGATAAACGTATAACTCTTGATGAAGCCGCTAAACTTGTTTCAGACGGGGCGCATCTTTTCTGGGGAGGATTTGGATTTCAACGTCCACCTATGGCTTTTGCACATGAGCTTGTTAGACAGAGAAAACGGGAGCTAACGATTTATACTTGTGGTTCAGAAATTGACATAGACATACTCGCCGGAGCAAGAGTTGTTTCAAAATTCGAGCTTGCCTTCTTCGCCATTGAGGGAATAGGATTAGCGCCAAACATTCAGAGGAGAATCCGAGATGGTTCGGTGCAGATAGAGGATTACACTAATTTGGCTATGGCTTTACGTTTCCTAGGCGGAGCTTTAGGAGTGCCATTTATGCCCTTGAAAAGTATGTTGGGAACCGACTTAATAGCCAAAAATAGATTTCGATCCAATAAGGTGAAGGTAATAGACTGTCCTTTTACTGGTGAAAAAGTTGCTTTAGTGCCTTCGGTGAAGCCGGATTTCAGTATAATTCATGCTTCCCGTGTGGACATGGAGGGAAACGCTCAGATTGACGGAATAAAAGGTGAGGATGTGGAAGGGGCCAGGGCGGGTAAGAAAACGATAGTTTTAGCTGAAGAAATTGTGGACGTGGAATTTACCCGTGCTAATCCGGACTTAACGGTGATACCTAACATTTACGTAACCTATGTGGTGGAATGTCCTTGGGGTTCTTACCCTATGATGGTTTATAATTACTATGACTATGACATGGAACATATTCGTATGTATTATCAGCAGTGCAAAACTGAGGAAGGGTGGCAAAAATACTGTGAGGAATACATAACTGGCGTGGAAAACCATATGGAATTCTTGAAAAAAATAGGATTCGAAAAACTGTTGAAGCTTAGAGCTAGGAAACCCTTCGGTTATTAGAGGAGGAAGAAAATGGAGATGAGTAAAAAAGAACATGCGAAACAAGGCGAATACTCTACATTGGAATTGATGGCTGTTTGTGGAGCCAGAGCCATAAAGAACGGTGAAGTTGTTTTTGTGGGTACAGGTTTACCTATGGTGGCGGCTATGCTTGCAAAAAGATTGCATGCGCCGAAAGCCAAGATAGTTTATGAAGCTGGCTTCATTGACTCTAACGCCATAGATATAGCTTTATCCATAGCTGATTCCAGACTTGAATATCGTGCTTCAGCAGCTATAGGACTAATAGAAACCTTAGGAATGTTGCTTCAAGGCGGACGGGTGGACGTAGGCTTTGTAGGAGCAGCTCAGATAGACGAGTATGGCAACCTAAACACTACCTATATTGGAGATTTTGAAAACCCAAAAGTTAGGCTGCCTGGAAGCGGTGGTGGGAACGACATAGTTTCCTCAGCTAAGAGAATAGTTGTCATAATGAAACATGAGAAGAGAAAAACCGTTAAAAAACTGGACTATATGACAAGTCCTGGATATTTGGATGGACCTGGCGCTAGGGAACGAACTGGGCTAAGAGGCGGTGGGCCGACACTTGTTGTTACTAACCTCTGTCAAATGGATTTCGATAAAGAAACAAAGCGGATAAGACTTGCCACGGTTCATCCCGGTGTTACCGTTGAAACGGTTTTAGAGAACACTGGGTTCGACTTGATTGTTCCTGAACAAGTGCTAGAAACTGAGCCGCCGACTTATGAGGAGCTGGAAATTCTACGAAGAGTTGATCCTATGGGAATCTATATCCCAAGACAACAAGGAGAAAAATAGGAAAAGAACGAGTCAACCGCTCAGCTTTTAACTTTGGCTTTGAGTCTAGGTCTTTTCCCAGTAACCGCCTTAACAATCTTCCAGAAATCCTCGTCGGTTATCCCCTTTCTTGTTTCCCTCATAAGCCTTCGAATTTGGTAGAATATCATTTGAATTTCCCCTTTGTCACGGGTTTCCTGGAAAGCCTTTACGCGTCTCACAATTTCTTCTATTTGTTCTGGTGGGGCTTTCATTCCAGCTTGGGTTAACCGATTTTCCACGAAGTGTTTTCCTGTTTGTCTCCCCAAATAAAAGGTTGTTTTTCTTCCAACTAACTTCGGTGGTATGGGTTCATAGGAGAGTGGGTGAACCAGCATTCCATGGACATGAATGCCGGATTCGTGAGAGAAGGCATTTTCGCCCACTAGCGGTTTGTGGATTGGTATAGGAACTGCGAAGTATTTTTCAGCCATCTGTGCCAATCGATAGAATTTTTCAGTTTTTATTCCGGTCTTAATGTTATATAGCGTTTCTAACGCCATAACAACCTCTTCTAACGGAGCAGCTCCAGCTCTTTCACCAAAGCCTGCCACGCAAGTTTGCACGTAGGAAACTCCTTCCTCAACAGCTGCCAAGGTGTTAGCTGTGGCTAATCCAAAGTCATTGTGGCAGTGCACTGCCAAGGTAACAGTGTTACCAACAGCTTTTTCCAGGTTTTTCTTAACATTGGATATTAGGTATTTCATGGATAACGGTCTAAGAAATCCCACAGTATCAGCGAGAACCACCTTTTCAGCTCCAGCTTCAATAGCAGCCTTAAAGATTTCCACTATGGCGTCAAGGGGCGTTCTTGAAGCGTCTTGGAGAACGAAATCAACCGTTATTCCGTGAGCTTTGGCGTATTCTATTGATTCAACAGTTTTTTGAAGTACTTGTTCCCGAGTCATTTTAAGTCGGTAACGTAGATGGAGTTCATTAAAAGCTGTAAAAATCGGAATTTCCTTTATTCCCGCCTCTATACACGCATCTATATCTTGTCTGAGGATACGTGCTGGAGCGGCAAGAATGGCTTGTTCAAAGTCCTGGTTGACCATTAAGCGAACAGTTCTCTTCTCTTCTTCAGAAATTGCAGGGAACCCCACCACTATGATTGAAACTCCAATCTCGTCGAGAACTTTGGCTAGTTTAATTTTTTCCGTTGCTGTCAAGAAACAGGTTGGAGTTTGAGTGCCTTCTCTTAAGGTCTCGTCCCAAATGAAAACTTTTTTAGGAAGCTTTCGCGGCAAATTTTTTCTAAACCTATTGTAATTGGTTATTAAACCTCTGGATTCCAACCTTCGTAACATGTTATATTCATCCTAAAGAGCAACATGCTATAAGACTGAATAGCAATATAAAATTATAGAAGCTTTAATTTGAGGCTTAGCCTTCTACAGGAAAAATTGGCAATAAGGTTTCTCCGTTAGCTTCATTAATTATCTCAGCTAACCCCAGATACATGGCGCTTAATCCACATATTAATCCCTCATATCCCAGTATGGTTGTTAGTTCAGCTATTCCAGTTAATTCCTTCGCGGTTAAAAGCCAGAATAATACTGCGAGACTAAGAAACACGAACTGCAAGATTCTATTGGTTTTTAACGTGCCAAAAAACATGATGAAGGTGAATAGGCCCCACATGAAAAAATAGGCAGCCATAGCTTCTGCAGATGGAGCCTCAACCCAGCCGAATACTGGGAATATCTTTAGCATAACAAGTGAAAGCCAGAAAAGCCCATAAGAAGTGAAGGCGGCTGTTCCAAAGGTATTCCCCTTTTTAAACTCAGCTATTCCAGCGATTATTTGAGCCAATCCACCGTAGGCTATTCCCATAGCAATTATCATGCTGTCGAATCCGTAGAAGCCAGCGTTGTGGAGATTAAGCAGAACAGTGGTCATGCCAAAACCTAAAAGCCCTAAAGGCGCTGGATTCGCCAGTCTTTCACTCAATCATTTACACCTTTAACAGCAAAGGTTGAAGGGAAACCTTCATAGACAAAGGAATATAAGGTTTTTGGATTTTACTGCCATTTCCATATTTTTCTTCCATAGAAGATTTCTGGTATCAATAAGAAGCCTGAGAACGAAACTGGCAGAACAATTGCCCAATCAGTTAGGGTGAGTGGCTTAGTTCCAAAGAGACCTATGTATGGTATGATGATTGTTCCTATCGCAGATATGAGGACAGCTAAGAGTAGAAACTTGTTAGATGTAAATCCGACCTTAAACGCGTTTTGCCTTTCTGAACGGCAATTCCACACTATAACGAGCTCTCGCAAAGTAGCTTGGACAAAGGCTATTGCTTGGGCTTCTCCTAATGGTCGTCCCCAAATGAAATATGCAATGTAAAATAGCCCCGCGGTTCCAAGGAACTGTGATATGAATGAAGCAATGATAGACGCTAATCTTCCATGTAACACGCTTTCATTTGGATCACGTGGAGGACGTTTCATTATGTCCTTGTCAGGAGGATCCATAGTCAAAGCAAGAGCTGGCCCTCCGTCGGTTACCAAATTTATCCACAAGATCATGCTGGCAGTAAGTGGTAGAATGGCTTTGCCTTCTGGTGTTTTTAGGCCCATCAAAGCAAATATTCCTATAACGGCTAACTCGTCGAAGTTGCAACGCATAAGGAAGAATGAAAACTTTCTTATGTTATCGTAGATGGCGCGTCCCCCTTCTACTGCTTTAACAATAGTTGCAAAATTGTCGTCCGCAAGAACCATGTCAGCTGCTTCTCGAGTTACGTCTGTTCCACTAATTCCCATAGCCACTCCGATATCTGCCTGTTTCAGAGCTGGGGCATCATTCACTCCGTCACCAGTCATGGCAACGATGTGGCCTTTCTTCTTTAATGCCTTAACTATTCGAAGTTTGTGTTCTGGAGAAACCCTTGCGTAAACTTTTACCTTCTCCACAACTTTTTCGAATTCCTCGTTGCTTAGCTTGTCGAGCTCTGCGCCGGTTAGCGTTATCTCTTTTTCATTGTCTTTAAGTATGCCTATTTCTCTAGCTATCGCCACAGCGGTGAGTTTGTGGTCACCAGTTATCATTACGCTTCTTATTCCAGCTCCTTCACATTTTTTGACAGCGTCTTTCACTTCTTCTCGTGGCGGGTCTATCATTCCAGTTAAGCCTATAAAAACAAAGTTACTTTCAAGAGTTTCAGTTTCGAACTTCTTTTTGGATGGGGATATTTCTTTAAAAGCTACTGCGAGAATACGTAGAGCTTCCCGTGCCATTCCCTCGTTTATTTGCAGAATCTTTTGTCTTTCCTTTTTTGTTAATTTCTTTATTTCCCCATTTTTAATTATGTGGGTGCAGTACTCCAAAACAACTTCGGGCGCTCCTTTCATATAGGCGAAAGCTTTCCCGTCGTTCGTTTCGTGAACTGTGGTCATTCGTTTTCTTTCTGAGGTGAATGGCACTTCGTGGATTCTTGGATATTTCTTTTCAAGTTCTTCTTTCCATAGTTCTGCTTTTGCTGCAGCGACGATTAAAGCGCCTTCAGTGGTGTCCCCTATTATAGTTTTTCCATCATAGCTAGCGTTACTGCAGAGGGTAGCGGCTCCAAGTAATAAACGGAGGTCGTCTTCCTCTTCCATGTTGAGTTTCTTTCCACCATAAAAGAAGTCTCCTTTAGGCTCGTATCCAGCACCCGTAACCTCTACGATTCTTCCATCTACATAGATTTTACGAACAGTCATCTCGCCTTTCGTTAGGGTTCCGGTCTTGTCCGAACATATAATTGTGGTAGCCCCAAGGGTTTCAGCTGAGGAAAGTTTTCGAATTATCGCGTTTCTTTTAGCTAATTCTCGTGCGCCTAGGGCTAGTGAAACAGTAACCACGGCAGGTAATCCTTCGGGTACTGCGGAAACCGCGAGGGCCACGGAAGTTTCAAAAGCATCAATTATACCTTTTATTGCCTCTCCACTGCCTATACCGAGAATGAAGATTTCGTAAAGCTCGAGAATGAAAATTACTGCAGATATAACTATTATTATTATTCCAAGCTTTTTAGCAAACTCGGCTAATTTCTTCTTAAGAGGGGTTTCTTTTTCTTCCACGGCTTGAACCATCTCGGCGATTTTACCGAATTCTGTATTCATTCCTGTAGCCGTTACGACAGCTTTGCCTCTACCATAGATAACATGGGTTCCCATGAAAACCATGTTTCGTCTGTCTGAAACAGGAGTGTCACCAGGTAACCGCCCGATAGATTTCTCTATAGGTGTAGACTCCCCGGTTAAAACAGCTTCATTGGTTTTTAATTCCACAACTTCTATCAGACGAGCGTCAGCAGCTACACGGTCGCCAGCGTCCAAAAGAAGAATATCCCCTGGCACAACCTCTTTTGCTGGTATGATCGTTTCCTTACCATTTCTTAGCACCCGAGCTCTAGGCGCTGTTAGCCTCTTCATAGCTTCTATGGCCTTTTCAGAACGATATTCTTGGACAAAACCTACTGTCGAGTTCAAAACTACTATGGCAGCTATTGTAATAGCATCTACCGTTTCACCTATGAAAAAGGATATGGCTGTTGCCACAAGTAGCATTATGACGAATATATCTCGAAACTGATTAATGAAAATCTCCCAAGGTGTAACTCTTTCTCGTTCCTTTAATTCGTTATACCCAAACTCTTGCAGCCTACGGGTAGCCTCTTCATGGCTTAAGCCTTTTAACGAGCTGCCTATCTTTTCTAGAACTTTTTCTTCATCTATGCTGTGCCACGCAACTGTCATATCCTCATCACCAGTCAGGTAACCCTAGCGCGCGAACTTGTTGAAATCTTATACACATAACCGAAATAGCCTTATTAGACTTTCTAACAATCCGGAAAATTAAAAGCTTATAAATAGGCGTTGCTCACAATGTCAAGGTCGTACCCTGTAACATTTCGTTAGAACAAGGAGAGACTAAAATGATTGAGTGGTTCGTAATCGCTCCAATAGCTGGTTTAGCCTCTATAGGATTAGCTGCCTATCTATACCGTTACATAACGAGCCAAGATAGCGGAACTCAACAGATGAAGGAAATAGCTGCAGCCATTGAAGAAGGCGCCAGAGCTTACCTTAGAAGACAAAATATGGCCCTAGCTGCATTTGTCGCAATAATGGCAACCATACTAGGCGCACTGTTCGCTTATTCTGAAGGAATTTTCCACGGAGTTTCCTTGTCACTAGCCTATGTTTTAGGCTCTTTCTGTTCAACCATAGCCGCCTATATCGGAATGACCGCGGCAGTAAAGGCCAACGTCAGAACAGCTAACGCTGCCAGAAAAGGACTAAAAAAGGCCTTCCCTGTAGCTTTCTACGGCGGAGCAATAATGGGTCTTTCAATAGTCGGCTTAGCGCTTTTTGGAATAAGTGCTCTCTATTACCTCTTTCGAATTATACTGGGCTGGTCTGAAGTTGATGCCACAAACATGGTCTTGGGCTTTAGCTTTGGAGCTAGCGCTTTAGCCTTGTTCGCAAAGGCTGGAGGAGGCATATACACTAAAACAGCTGACATAAGCGCTGATCTGGTAGGCAAAGTTGAACTGGGCATTCCAGAGGATGACCCGCGAAACCCTGCAGTCATAGCCGACAACGTAGGCGATAATGTAGGCGATGTAGCTGGAATGGGAGCTGACCTAATAGACTCCTATATCGCAAGCGTCATAGCAGCCATGATAATAGGCGCAGAAATAGGAAAAACCGTTTACGTAACCTTGCCTCTGCTGATAGCTGCAGCCGGGGTCTTCGCTGCAATAGCCGGCGTGATCTTCGCAAAAATTGGAATAAAAGGCAACCCAGGTGCAGCAATAAACCGGGCGACTTTTCTCACATGCTCACTATTCGGATTATTCCTATTCTTAATAACATATTTTTCCACCATGGGCAACGAAGCTTGGGGAGTCTTCTTCGCAACACTATCCGGGTTAATCGCGGGAATGGTAATAGGGATAACAACCGACTACTACACCTCAATTGATCGCCCTCCCGTCTTCAAAACAGCTGAATCAGCAAAAACCGGAGCTGCCACTAATATTCTAACCGGATTTTCTTATGGAATCATAAGCATAGTTCCACCGATAATAGGAATCTGCGCCGCAACCCTAGCCTCATGGTACATTGCAGATGCCTTTGGCGTAGAACCAGTCTACGGAGTTGCCATAGCCGCTGTAGGAATGCTCTCAATAGTAGGGATGATAATATCCACAGATGCCTATGGCCCCATCTCCGACAACGCCAAAGGAATCGCAGAACAGGCAGGATTAGGCGAAGAAGTAATCGAAGTAGCTGACCGTCTAGATGCGGCGGGAAACACCTCCAAAGCAATAACTAAGGGATTCGCTATTGGGGCTGCCGCCCTAACAGTGCTAGCCCTGTTTGCTGCTTACGCCCAACTCGTGGACATAAAAACCCTAAACCTTATGGAACCTGAAATAGTCGCAGGCTTATTTCTAGGCGCAATGATGCCGCCTTTGCTTTCCGCACTATTAATTCTTGCGGTTGGAAAAAACGCCCATCGAATGATTGAAGAAATTCGAAGACAGTTCCGCGAAATTCCAGGGTTAATGGAAGGAAAAGCCAAACCCGACTATGCGAAATGCGTAGATATAGCCACCAAAGGAGCCTTGAAAGAGCTAATACTTCCATGCATGCTCGCAATCATCGCCCCTCTTGCAACCGGATTCTTCCTCGGAAAAGAATCTTTAGCTGGATTCCTAGCTGGTAGCATAGTAACAGGAATAGTCTTCGCGCTCTTCATGGCAAACTCCGGAGGTGCCTGGGACAACGCTAAGAAATATATTGAAGCCGGAGCTTTTGGAGGAAAAGGCTCAGAAGCCCACAAGGCTGCAGTTATAGGCGACACAGTTGGAGACCCCTTCAAAGACACAGCTGGCCCCTCACTGAACACTATGATTACAGTCATGTCACTAGTAGCCTCAGTGTTCGCACCCATAATCCTAATATTCGCCCTACTCTAGCCAAAATCCCGACTTTCTCTATTTTTCGACAAGAAAATAAAACATCAAAACTTTAACCTCTCTATCACTGGACTTTTCTTACTCAAGAATCATTGCAAACAAAACCTCATCCTCGTACTTCCCGTTCATTTTTTTCCTCATCTTCCTAACTCCTTCACGCTTGAATCCAGCTTTTTCAGCAACTCTAATCATAGCTTTGTTTTTGGCCAAAGTATCAGCCTCAAGCCTCAAAAATCCCTCTTTCCGAGCAAATTCAACTCCAGCCCTCAATAGCTCTGTTCCGAAACCTCTACCCCAATAATCAGGATGAATAGTTATCCCAACAACACCTACATGCTGCATACACTTACCCTTACAGTGAATCCCGAGAAAACCTATAACTCTATCATCAAACATTCCAACAAGAAAAATCTGATCTTTGTTATTAGGAAGCTTTTCAAAAAACTCCTTGAATAAGCGGTACATTTCGTTAATGTCCGTTGTGTGAATATCAACATCCCACTCCATAACCTTTGGAT
>DAZI01000067.1 GCA_002507245.1 Candidatus Bathyarchaeota archaeon UBA233 | reverse complement strand
TCTAGGGCGCCGCCTGGAACAATTTCTGGGTGAGCGAAGCCTCCGTAGCATGGAGGCACTGGCGTGTAGACTGGGAAGTAGAAGCCGGGGCCGATTATTGTTTCAAGCCAAGTTCTGTCAACCAAGTGAGCAATTGCCTGACGCATTTCCTTTACGCTGGTTGGGTTGGGGTAGACTGGGTTCAGGTAAGCTGGGTCTGGTGGGTTACCCAAATACTCGTTGGGGTTGTTGTTTATGTCCAAGATGAAGAGGCCGAACTCAGCGCCATAACTAAGCACATTGATGGTTTCGTTGTATGGCAAGCCGGTAGCAGGGTTAATCTCGTCGCTCTGGAACAGGTTGTAGTATTCAGCGTCCAAAGGCCAATCAGTAATGTCAATCTCGTGCGCAGCTAAACCCTCCCACTCAGGAACCTCAGAAGAGTAAAGCTTAATCAAAAGCTTGTCAGCACGCGGACCAAAACTCTCAAACAACTGGTCGTCAGGCGTACCATCATTGTAGCTCCAAGCAGTAACCGGTGCAACAGGAAGCAACAAAACCGCGAACATTACTGACAAGCACAATATAAATAGAGGATTTCGTCTGTTCAACTATTCTTCCCCAAATTTTATTTGAAAAGACATAACGACAAGTTATGTCCGGCAAAAAATTAACGAAAAACTCATAAAAATTTTATGTAAAATTTTTCTATGATTGAGAGAGTTCTGTTTAGAAACTTTCGGCGAGTTTTTCTTTAACTTCCTTAATCTTTCTCTCCAGTTCTTCAACCTTTTCTGTTTTATCTAGTTTCTTGTAGCAGTCTCTTGCGTATTCAAGCGCGCTGACGGCAAAGCGGTCGAAGCCCTTGTCGAAGGCTATTTCTGCAGCTTCGAGGAAACGTTCCGCTGCCAACTCGTAGTCTTCAAGCATGAAGCTGCATTCCGCTGCCTTAAATAATGTGTAAGAAGCGTCGAAAAAGTTTCCGGATTTTTTGTAGAGTTGGGAAGCTTGAAGAAACTTTTCAATGGCTTCCTTGTGTTTTCCAAGGTCACTAAGCGTTGTTCCTTCCCGATGAATTTTGATAGGGTCTTCCTTTTCAGCCATAACTTCACGACCTTTTCGCTATACATAAACCGGTATCATTTAAAAGTTTACCCACCCAAGTTTAAATAGAATGTGGAAAGAAAACGTTCTTGATAAGCTTCCAAAGAGAGGCGTGTACACGCTGATAATCGAGGTTTCGAAAGAGAAAGAAATAGAAATCGGCGCCTTAGGCCGGAAAAATTTTGCTGAAGGTTATTATGCGTACACTGGCTCTGCGCTGGGCAATTTTTCAACAAACCTGCAAAACCGCATCTTGAGGCATTTGAGGAAAAGAGGAAAGAAGAAGCATTGGCATATAGACTTTCTTTTGGCAGATAGAGATGTACGACTTGAAACTGTAGTAGCCGTGTACACGAATCATAAGAGGGAATGCCAGATTAATAAACAAATAAAAAAACATTTGAATGCGAAGATTCTGGTTCCGCGGTTTGGAGCGTCTGATTGTAAGCAGAGATGCATCAGTCACCTATTATACTTAGATAAAAAAGACGTATCGAAGGAAATAAGCAGGATTCACAGAAAAGAAGTAGGAAAAGCTGTTGTAGTCAGCTTTTATGGATGAGAAGGCAAGGTTTATCCTCATGTCTTTGAAAGATAATTTTGGTTAAAACATGCGGGTGAGTATACGGAAAGCCTCTGTAACTGATATCGAGGCATTGTATGAGATTGAAAGGGAATGCTTCACCTTTGAAGCGTTAACCAAGGAGCAGCTTATATCCCTTCTTCATGATGCAGACTCGTTTACGCTGTTAGCTCAAGTTAACGATGAAATAGCAGGATTCATCATAGGGAAAACCTACAAGACTAAAGATCAACTGGTCGGACATGTAATAACTATTGATGTTGCATCTAAACATCGTAGAAAAGGCGTGGGAAGAAAGCTGCTGAAAGCCTTAGAAGAAATTTTCATGGAAAATGGTGTGGAAGTTTGTTGCCTTGAGGTTCGAGAGGACAATATTTCTGCTCTAAACTTGTACCGGAAAGAAGGCTACGAGGCTGTTGGAAAACTTGAAGGTTATTATGAAAGAGCTCATGGCATACTATTAAAAAAACAGTTAAAGACTCCATAGGCGTAAACCAGTTTTCTCGTCTAGAACCCTTCTTAAGGGGATCTGAGCGCATTCAACCAGCACCAGCTCAGCCGTAAAGCTTACAACGCACCCGGAGAGCAGGTGACCGCCGAAGGCTTCGCCTTGCGAAGTGGAAACAACCATATGCGCGTGAACAACCACATGGTTTTCCTCGTCTAAAGAAACATTGCCCATACAGGAAACAATCTCCAAAGGCCTATCAATTTCCACTGCTTGGTATTCTTGCCCGTTAAAAAAGCCTAGCCGCGCCTTTTTCAAAGATCCTATCAGAAAGAAGAAACCAGCCTTCACCTTTGCTCTTTCTACACGTTTAATTACTGCTTCTAACAAGTCCTCGTTCTCCATTAGACGCGTGAAAAATACACGTTCAACTTTGGATTCCGCGGTACTCATCTTCTCAACTCCGAATCTAACATATAGTGGGGGAGTTAATAAGAAACTTTCAGTTGCAAGAAGCCGCGGCAAATCAAAAAACTTTTAAAACCGAAAGGGGGAAAGTTAAGTTTGCTGGGGATTTTATGTCAAATGAAAATGGGAAGCCCCGAAGCCTCGTTTCTTCCATAGCTATTCTTTTAAGGAATACCACATGGAAATGCGGTAAAGTAGAGAGGCTGATAGTGGATTATTTAAGAAAGCGTGCTCAGAGGTTTGGAAAGTTTCATACACCAGTAAAGGAAATGCTAACCCATTTTAGGGTTAACGGTAAGAAAAGAAACGAGTTTCTAGACGCTATTCGAAGGTTGGAGAAGAGAAGGATAATAAAGATCGAGATAAGCCACTGAAAGAAAGAGTGAAACGTGAAACAGTTTTGGAGGCTTGTTCAAGTCTTTCAAGATTTTTTAGTTAATTCTTTAGCGTTAGTAATCCACCTTTTGGTTATTTTCGGGGAAATCTTAAGTTTGGCGGCTAGTTCCTTTGCTGAAGCGTTTGCTAGGTCCTCTACGGAATTTATGCCTAAGTCTTTAAGTTGTTCAGCTCTTTTAGCGCCTATGCCCTTAACTTGTGTAAGCTGGCTCATGGGCGTTTCAACCGTTACCGTTGTTTTCTCCACGATTGTAGGCTTTTCCACCGTTGCTGCTGCCTGAGCAATTTCCGGCGTAGATTCTATAATAGCGGTTTCAGCTGGTTTTTGTAGGTATCCTATTCCAAGGAAGATGAACCCCAGGATGGCGAGGGTTACTATCCAAAGTTGGGTTTCTGCTGCTTGGAACATTGTTATGGAAGCTGCCGCTATAAAACAGACTATAGCTATGACGTAAAGGATGTAGTCTATCCGCATACGAATCCTTTCCAAACCTATACTTCTCACGGTTAAGCTTAAATAATTTTCCGACAAAATGAAGTCAAAAACTAGAAAATAAGGGAGAGTTTAAGGTTTTTCACGAATCCTACCTATATTTGAGTTCTCAGAAGCTCCTCTTCAGATGGCGGAAGCTTGATCAACCCGGCTTTCATTAAAGCTTCAACAGATTCCCTTGCGTTTTTGATTATTGCAACAGCTCTATCCCAAAGCTCTTGACGGCTAGGCTTCACTCGGGCAACGCCTTGTTCAATGGATTTCAACGCGCAAGCCACGGCTTCTCGTGGAAAAACTTCCCATTCATCCATTCGTGGCACGATGTCGCCTTCGTGGATTCCTCGTTCTTCAGCGAACTTAGCCAGCTCTTGCGCTGCGGCGATACACATGTCGTCGGTAACTGTCTTGGCCTTAACGTCCAAAACTCCCCGGAATATGGCTGGAAAGCCTAGGCTATTGTTTATCTGGTTCTCAAAGTCGCTTCTTCCTGTGGCGATTATCCGTGCTCCAGCCTCTTTCGCTTCCCAGGGCCAGATTTCCGGTATTGGATTGGCGCAGGCAAAGACTATGGCATCATCAGCCATGGTTGTTATCCATTCCTTTTTGATTGTACCTGGACCAGGTTTGGATGCGGCTATGACGGCGTCCGCGCCTTTGAAAGCTTCAGCGATCGAGCCAGTTCTTCCTTCCCCATTGGTTTTTTGGGCAAGTTCGTATTTCCACGGATTTCTCTCTTTAAGGGCTTCCATATCCTCTCTGCTTGAATGAATTATTCCTTTGGTGTCTACCATTATAATGTTGCCAGGCTTTATTCCCCATCTTATAAGTACGTATGCTGTTCTAATGTTCGCGGAGCCAGCGCCTATTAGGGTTACCAGCGACTCTTTTGGGTCTTTACCCACTATTTTAAAGGCGTTTATTAATCCGGCTAGGATGACGGTTGCTGTTCCCTGCTGATCGTCATGCCAAACAGGGATTTCAAGCTTTTCTCTTGTTTTCTCAAGAACGTAGAAACATTTGGGTTTAGCTATGTCTTCAAGGTTTATTCCGCCGAATGTTGGCTGGATTAATTCACAAGTGCGAACTATTTCTTCTGGATCTTTAGTTTTCAAGCATATGGGAAAGGCGTCCACTCCGCCTAAATATTTGAAAAGTAAGGCTTTGCCTTCCATTACTGGCATGGCTGCTTCAGGGCCTATGTCGCCTAGTCCTAGGACTCGGGTTCCGTCGCTTACCACTGCAACATAGTTCCATCTGTTAGTAAGTTCGAATACTTTCTCTATGTTTTGGTGTATGGCTCTGCAAGCTGCTGCCACGCCAGGGGTATACCATAACGCGAAGTCCTTATGACCGCGTATGGCGCATTTGGGGATTACCTGCATTTTTCCCTCGTAAAAGGCGTGAAGTGGAGGTGCAATTTTTGCGGGTCTTTTAGCCTTCTCTAATAATTCTTCTACTGTGAGTTTTTTAGTTTCGCTCATTTTCTTCACCTTTCAGCTTTAATGGGTTACTTACGAGAATATTTTAGGATTTAGGGAAAACTTTGAGTTTTTCATGAGGCTTTTTGAAGTTTGCTTATTTTCTGGTCGAAAACGCGGCGTAACATGGCGATGGGCAGATATCCGTTGGCGGTTATGGTGTCATGGAAGAACTTTTCGTCAAACTTGTCATCCATCTTCTGTTTTACTTCTTCCTTTAATTTTAGAATCAAATGTTTTCCGAGGAGATAGGATAACGCGTAACTCGGTGTTTGCGTATAGCGTTTAACCTCTGCTGTAGCGGCTTCTTTTGACATCCCTGTTTCTCTTATGAGCATTTCAACGGCCTCGTCGAAGCTCATTTCACCCCTAGAAAGCTTAACGTCTACTATTATTCGGACGGCCCGCCAGATCATGTCGTTTATCTGTATGAAACGTGTTTCCAAGTCGTTTATGAAGCCTTTTTCAGCCATTAGTTCTTCGCAGTAATGTGCCCAGCCTTCAACGGTTTCGGTTCCTCGAGCTAAGAGTCGGACAAAACTTCCGCGGTTGGATATTGCTCCTTGTAAGAAGTGTCCTGGAAAAGCTTCGTGAACCGCCGTGTTCTTTATTGCTGGGTAGTTTAGGTGTTTTCCTAGATTCGCAGGATCTTTAGGTCTGGTTACCAAGTATATGCCTATTTGAGGCTTATCGAATTTGGCAGGCATCATTAAAGCCGCGAAAGGAATTACTGGCGTGAGAAATGCCGGAGTTTCTTCCACAAGAAGCACGTCTTCAGGGTAAACCGTAGCTATACCCTTTTCCTGAACAAAGCGACGGGCGTCTTCCATTTCTTTTCTGGTAGCCTCCAAGGCTTCTTCAAAGGTTTTCGGCGCATTACTTTCTATCATCTTCATTACTTCTTCAACGGATTTTCCTGGAGCTATTTGCTGTGCTAAACGCTCTCTTTCGGCTTTTAGTTCCTCTAAATATTTCACTCCTAGTTGGTAGATTTCGTCCGAGGTCATGCCTAAATCTCGAAGTTGTATGAGTTTTTCGAATTTTTCTTTACCTAAAGCCCATTCTTCCTTGGTTTTCGGCAGCAGACTGTAGAGCCATTCAGTATACTTTTTAAGTTCTGGTTGAAGATTTTGGACAGCTCGGCTTAGCCTTTCATATACTTTTTCTGAAACTTTCCCCTTTGTTGCATGAAGTATAAACTGAAATAGCCCAGTCATGTGTTGGGCTTTTTCTATGGCTAATTCTGTCCATAGTTTGACTGGTCTCGAGTTTTCGAACCTTGTACGAAACTCCTCTAAGTACTTAGGCATTTTTTCAATTCGTGCAGCAATGGCGTCAATCCTCTTTTCCAAGGGCGCATAGTCTCTAGTGAACATTATGAAGATTAGTCCACCCAGTTCTTCAGTTGCATCGGGGTTTAACTCGTGCATTCGCTGTTCGTAAAAGGAGAACTTAAAAAGTTCGTATGCTTTTTCAATTACCTCCCAGTCCGTTCGATGATCCTCATTTAATTCCTCGCGGTTGATGGTCTCATTTAACCGCTTAATCCACTCCTCCATAAGTCGAAGGTTTTCGATAAATGTATCAGTGGAGCCTTTTGGTAATAAATAATCGTAGGGATCGTGAAGACCTAGATAAGTGGCGAAGTCGGGGTTCTTTTCGAGGAACTTCTCTAACATCTCTTGGCTTAGCTTTTCAAACATTTCATCTGCGTTCATCATTTTCACCTTTTAACTTTTCACAAGAGTATTGAGAGGAACGTAATTAAGCTTTAACGGGGCGAGTTAGTTTTTCTGGATACATAAGGAATATAAATTATGCAGCGAGATATACCTTATATGTAGCTGTGATGTTACGATGGAGAAAAAGAAGCCAATAAAAAGAACAACCATAGTCTTAGACGAAGAAGAACGGAAATACATCGATTCCCTTATCCGCGAAGGAAAAGAACCAGGCATAAAACCACTCATTTCAAAAATGCTTGACGTTTATCGAAGCATGATGATCTATGACTGGCGTTTTCCCGGCGAGTACTACTGCGGAATAAGCCGCATAGCCTTTGTGAACGTGGAATTCATCAACATCCTTCTTGAATATATCCCCCAAGAAAAGTGGCGGGAAGTAGGCCGCCAAGCCGGAGAAGCCGCCAAGGTTTCCCTAGAAGCAAGTTTAAATCTTCAAGCCAACGATCGAGAACACTGGAAGGATATATTTAAACGGTTACGCGTTCAGGGATATGGTGACTTTTACATGAGAGACAAATACATAATAATTAAAGCTCCCTTCATTAACAAACATGAAGTTTGGGCTGGCTTTTTAGAAGGATTGTTAGGCGTTAAGTTGGATCCAAAGAGTTCGTCGGCGCCTTTTGTATTTGAAGTTTTGGAATAAGAAGTTTGGGACTTGTCTGTGTATTAAGTATTGCGATAAAATATTTATTTATCTCTTCCCTTCTAATTTCTTTACCGGATTCAGATTCGGAATTCATATGACTTAAATAACATGAAAAAAGACAACGAAAGCGCGGGTATTCAGAGTGTCTCCCCCACTGCAACCAGAATTCTTCACTCTGCTAGGCATAGATCTCTTCCTAGCCCTAAGTCTGCTTACCTGTCTACAAGACGAAAAATTCCCCTGGGCACTACCATACCTCTACCAACTAGCAGCATTAACAGGCTTCGGACACATGCTCATAAGCCGCAGTTTTCTAAGCTCTTTCAGCCAATACATGCGCTTCTGGTATAGTGTCGCATACCTGACTATAGCTTTGGGAAACATAGCCGCTTTAAATCTATACCTAATGATAATAAAGAAGCTCATACGAGTAGCCCAAGTTTACCTTTTACTCGTAACAACCCCGGCCCTAGCGTTTTCAACCCTTTTCCTATCAAGCTACGCTGAAATAGCTACTCATCCGCTTATCATCCTTCCAACATTCACAGTCGAACATGCCTTCTTAGCTATGGTAGCCTTTGACACTTTTGTGGTGAGTACGGCCATCTACATCTTCTTCAAGCCCAAATGGCAATACCTCGCCTCCGGGGCCCTAGCCATCATCACAGGCTCTGCAGCTTATACGTTTCTTAAACCGCAATGGGGAGAAACCACTTTCCTAATCGCAGCCATAGCCTTAGCCATCGCCTGCTTGATGGTACTGGGAGCCAGCCTCTACATACTCGCTCGAATATGGGTAGAAAACCTAAAAGAAAAAGAAGGGAGGTGAAAAACTTACAATGGAAATAAATTTGAGAAAAACAGTAAAACTTGTATTCTTACTGTTCGCGTCTCTATTAATAGCCTCAGCAAGTGCTGCTGTTTACTACGCAATTACCATGGAGCCTTCGGTAACCATTCAAAACGCAGTTGTGCAATTTGCTCAAGGAAGCGACTGGCCGTCAGGTTCCACTCTAGGAACTAACGGAACATGGGTTAGTTTATCGCTTGGGGCATATCCAAATGCAACTCTAATTTACGAGGAGCCACTCAACATCAGCAACACTGACAGTGCTAGTCACCAGTTTAGGCTACG
>DAZI01000016.1 GCA_002507245.1 Candidatus Bathyarchaeota archaeon UBA233 | reverse complement strand
TGGTGCTCCGGCCGGGATTCGAACCCGGGTCTCCGGCTCGAAAGGCCGGAATACTTGGCCGGACTATATTCGGCAGAGATTTTCTCTTCTACCGGAGCTCGCCGGAGCATTATTGCATTTTGTAAAGTTGTCGAATAAACGTTTCTGTTAGGTTAAGGATAGGCTATGGTTGTAAGGCTGTTTTTAAGCATTCTTCGAGTGGTGCAAAAATTGTTTGGGCCTTGTTTAGTGTAGGTGCATAGTAAGCGGTTTTCGCTGAATTGGTCATTATGGTGTTTATCCCTAGAATGTGTGTCCAAGTAACTACTGCACAAGTGTCGGTTATTATACTGGCTCCTGTTTTTTGAATAGCCTCTATATAGGGTGCTGCGCGCTGTTTAATATGTCGGGAAGTACAAATCCAGAGGCGAATTGAATCATTAATTGTTTGTCCGTTTAGTATTTGGGCTATTTGCTTAATTTCGTTTAAGGAGCAATGTGGACACCCGATAAAGACTAAGTCAGGTTTCGTTTCTGAACCGGCGGTTGAGAGGTTCTTTGCTGTTTGCTCTAGTTCCTTTTGGGTTATAACCATTTTTTCGATCTCTTCCTTTGGCATTTGTCCATAGTGGAACATGTTGATGTTGCCTGTTGAGGCGAGTGCTGCGCCTAACTGTTTCAGGCAATCATTTTCCAAAGGCTTTAGTCCTTGAAAGAATGGAATCCCGCTCTGAAGTTTTTTGCCTACAAGTATGCCTAGAGCGCCATAGTCTGCTTCGCTTCGGAGTTTAGCTTCTATTTTGACGAGGGTAGTGGCTTTACGGTTTTCTGCTTGATGAAAACCGTAGTCCGGGGTTTTGCCGATTATGGCAGCGGCTAGAGCGCTTGGGCTTCCCTCCCGGTTAGTCCAAGCTTTTAGAACCGAGTTTGCGTATATAGCGGCTGAGGATTCTGCCCATGCCAAATGCGCATTCAAGGCAGGCTTTTCAATGTAATAAGGCGTGCAGGTTAATACGGGTTTAACATGCATCTTTTGAAAAAGTTCCAGTATCGTTTTTTGTCTAGCGTGAAACTTTTTAGGAAACTTGTTTTGGAAGAGCATTTGGCCTATACTGGAAGGGTTGAGGGTGGCGTTTACCTTTGCTTTAGCATTATTTTCGGTTAGAGCTTTGAGAAATTCTATGGGGGCATCGCCTAAGGTTTTGTAGGAGACCCCTGAAATGTGGGCTGAGGCTATTGGTATTAGCTGATTAGCCCCGAAGAGGTCGCCTAGTTTAGCAAGAATTTGCATACAGATTTGTTCTGCCCAGCCACGTTCACCATCTAGAATTCGTTCTTCTTCACGAGTCAGATACATTGTGATTTCTCTCGCAAAACCTTTACTAAGGCAGAATCATCAACGGTTCGGATTTCAACAATGTCACCTGTTTTTATCTGTTTAATGTCTACCTGATCCAGCATAGGGATCTCAGCGATTATGGCCCCAACCGTTACCACAGTGTCAGCGTTTTCCGTTATCATTGCTCTTGGGGCAAGCCCATGCTTTTTTAACGCGTAGATGACGTAGCTTCCAACCGTCGAGCCATGCCCGTGAGGGAAGCATAGGATTTTATCGGTTATCTTTTGCCCGTATAAGTCGTGGCCTCGTTCTACTAAGGTTCCGGTTTTGGGGTTTACTCCGCCTAGAAATGTTATTGGTTTGTCTGTGACTAAGGCCTTGCCTTTGCAGTTTCCAGCTACAATGACTCTTCCTTTGAGAGTTATGATGCTCATTTCCGCTTCCATGTCCTTTCTTGTTTTAGAAGGATATTCTTGCGGAAAAAGGCGTTTCGCCCAGCACTTTAGCCGCGGCTTCCTCTACATTTCTACGGTTTTTTTGATGAGTATATACGCGTAGAATATTTAAGAAGCCTTTTAGAATGTCGAATATTCGGCTAACTTCGCTTAGTTTCCGCTGAACCTTTTTTCCATCTCGTGTTTTATAGAAAACTGGGATTTCCATAGGTTCCAATAGTACGGAGTGGTGATATGGCACTGATGGCACCGTGGGCACGTCTATTATTATTTCCTCTGGTTTAACCTTGGCTTGTTTAGCTATTTCAGCTCTTATTTGGCTTCTGATATCTTCTACATCGAATATTCTCGCGATTAAGCCGTTTTTTTCGTAGAAGGTCTTTTCGTAAGCGCATTTGAGGAGCTTTCTGTGTTCTAGGTCCTCAATTATTCGGCGAGAAGCTTCGCATTTTTTAAGCATAGTCCAGACCGTGTAATCGTCTAGCGTGAGATACTCTTCAGGTGTCTTGAAGCTTGTCAATTCTAACTCTTCATTTGCCTTTTCCATTGCTAAAGCAAGCATTATTTGGACAGCTCGTCCAACCCTGTGAAAGTATATGCTCTTAAAGGATTCCACACGCGCGATAATAAAGGACTCAAGAGCGGAAATTGCACCGATATCTACAGCGAGATTTTCATCTATCAAGTCCAATGTATGTATTAAGCGGAATATATCCACGTATCCGTATTCAGCGCCAGTATGGTAAGTGTCACGAACTATGAAGTCAAGCTTATCAACATCAACACTGCTCTGAATTATCTGGTCCATAAAGGCCTTTCCAGGTTTGTGCAGCTCACCTATGGCTAGTTTGCCTATTGCCTTGGATGAAAAACCCAACTTTTCAATTATATCTTTAAGCTCGCTTTTCTCTACGATCCATTGGGTCATATCTTCATGGGTCTTGTTTAGAAATTTGTTAAGCAGCTGCTCGAATATATGAGAAAACGCTCCGTGCCCAACGTCGTGCAGTAATGCGGCGATTCTCACCATCTGAGCTTCATCTTCGGAAAGGTATTGGGAAAGGTTTGAGTTTTGAACCAGCTTTCCAGCGAGGTACATTACGCCTACTGAGTGTTCAAATCTAGTGTGGTTTGCTGCTGGATAAACGTATTCGGCACCTGCTAATTGTCGAAGCCGGCGCATTCTTTGAACCGGGAAAGAATCAATTATCTCTTTTTCCAGATCGGTTACGTAAACGTATCCATAAATGGGGTCTTTGATTTCACCCCAATATTTTTGGCGCATCTCAACAGCTTCCTCGGCTACTAGTTTGTATTTTGGGGTAGTCATATTTATAACATGTAAGCTTATCTTTCAACCAAGGAAAGGTTAGGAAAAATGCAAGGAAAACGAGGATTTCTAATTTGCATCGAAGGCATAGACGGATGTGGAAAAACAACTCATGCACATTTACTCGTGGAAAATTTGAGGAAAAACGGATATGAAGCGTTTTACACGACGGAGCCAACCCTTGGGAAAATCGGAAACTTCATCAGAAGATACCTACTTGAACGCCAAAAACGCTCTCCTAGCATAATCGAAGCTCTGTTATTTGCCGCAGACCGCGTTGAACATGCTGAAAAAATCATTAAACCAGCCCTAAAACAAGGCAAAATCGTGGTTTCAGACCGCTACGTTTATTCCTCCCTCGCGTATCAAGGCGCAGCAGGGCTCGACTTAAACTGGATATGGACACTGAACAAGTGGATAGTTCAGCCAGACCTCGCTTTGCTTATTGATATACCTCCAGAGGAAGCTCTACAGCGAATAAAACGGAAAAAGTCTGTGATGGAAACCCTTGAGAACCAAAAGAAAGTTAGGGAGATTTACTTAAAATTTGTTGAAGATGGAAAACTTGTAAAAGTTGATGGAGACCGCTCCATCAATAAAGTGGCAACGGAAATCCTTAACGTAGTTTTAAGTCGTTTAAAGAAGGATTAGCCTTCAAACTTTCTTACTTGACAACGTTTCCTTTATTTGCCCTATGACGAAGTTTAGTAAATCCTGAGGGGGAATACGTTGGGGGCCTCGTTCATGGTGAATAAGAACTTGCATTCCACCTTCATCAAAGGCGAACCTTATGAAGTAGTAGTCGAATTTTAATGGACGTTTTCTTTGGTGTCCTGTCATCTTGTAGTAACGAATGACGCATAGAAAATCCAAAATTGGGAAAGGGTTTCTACGAACCCGCTTTTTCATATTCAAGGCTTCTTCTTTGTCCAAGTAGGTAAAGGTAAGTTCATTTGCCATTCCGAAATCAAAGTTGACTTTACATTTGGCGGTTAAGGAAAGCGGAGGCAACCCAACCACTTCTTCAAATGGAGCCTCATAAGCATTTAGTTTGTGAAGGGTTTGTATAATCGCCTTTTGGAGAGTTCTAAGGGAATATTTAGTATGAAAACTTATTTTTCCATGTATGAGTTGAGGGAAGTTTCTGTAATATCCAAGCAATTCTAGACGTCCACGTTTATTGCTGGGCTGGCTTGACCTTCCGCAGTTTTTCTAGGTTTTCAAGCAGTGATGATAGAATGGTGTTCAGTTTCTGTAGCCGCGCGATATCTGTTTCCTCCTGGATCTGTTTTTGTACATGCTGTATTTTGGTTAGAAGGGTTGTTTCAAGAGTTGAAAGTATTATTGGACTTGTAGCTTTTAGCGGTTCTTCCCCTTCCTTTACTACAATAACTCTTTTTTCGCATCGAGCACACCATAGTTCTCCGCTTTTAAGTTTGAAAATAGGCGAGGCACAGGCAGGGCAAGCCAGATTCGTTAAAGTTGCTCCTCTACGTAGAAGGTCAGCCATTGCTTTTACGGATTTTTCATCTCTTTCTCTTGAAGGCAAGACTTAAAACCTCGAAAGGAATATTTCTAAAACGATAAAATATTAGGTTATTGCTAAACCTTATGGTCAAAAGGGGAGGTTTTAGACTTTGGTGAGGAAAAAGAAATTGCAGGAATATGAGGAGAGGATAAAGCAAGCCTTATTTGTTTTAGGACAGGTCTCCGAAGATACGACTACACCACGGAATATCCGAAGGGCGGCAAAAGAATCCATGGAAGCCTTACAGGTGGAGGAATATACGCCCGCGGTTAGAGCGTCCAATGCTATTTCAATATTGGATGAAATCTTACAAGACCCAAACATGCCGCCTTACACGCGAGTAAAACTCTGGAATGTAATGAGCGTACTTGAAGCCATAAAAGACTAGCTATAGTGCTAAAAATTACTATTGCTTTTTACTAGATTCTTTCTGAAAACATCGTTGTTTTGAATGTCAACTGAAATGCAGATGCGAGAGACTATAGAAAAAAGAGGAAATTTCTGTTACTAGCTTTGGTGTTCCTTTACGCCAACCTTAATAATTTGAATAATATTATTCGAATATTATTCAATAATATGAAGAATATAACACCTAAATTAATTAAGCTGCTCAAGGAGGGTTACTGCACCCCACAAATAGCCAAGATTGCTAAGAAAATAAAAGAACCGTCCACTACTATTCACTATTACATAAAGAAGTTAGAGAAAGAAAGTGCAATAAAAACATACAAAGCCGTTTTCAACTACGGAAAAATCAATGAAGGCTTTTGCGCGTACCTATTTATCAAATTAACATCCAAAGCAGGTGCTGACCCCGACAAGCTTTTAGGTGAATTATCTAGATATGAAGAAGTCGAAAGTGCGGACATCCTCGCTGGGGAATGGGATATCATTCTCAAAATTAGGACAAAAAACCAAGACGAATACTATAGAGTATTAAAGAATATTCTCGCCCAAGAAGGTGTTGAAAAGACCACATTCTTTCATTTCACTGAAACAAGTTAAAACTGAGTTTGTTTTATTGTAATATGATACAACTGTTAAGCGGGTACACAACCTTTACGTGAAATTTGTCGTCTCATGTTTTGGAACAGCGCATTTTCAAGAGCAATGTAGATTACTATGTTAGGTTTGTCAAGTTAAATATTCTGTATAAACAAACTGTATAAACAATTTGTATAAACTCGATGGGAGGGGGGTCACATTAATTGGCGGCAATAAAAGGTTAAACGTTCTTACAAGTTTTTCATGTTCCAATCAGCTCTTTTAATGCTTCTTTCATAGGGCCGCCCAGCACTTTGCGGAGATTGTTTAAAATTTTGTTTCCTTCCGTAGTTATTGAATAATGTTTAATGCGTCTTCTGCCTTTTTGTGACCATTCACCTTTAATGAGGCCTTTCTGTTCCATTTCATACAAAATTGGATACACTGTTCCGGGGTGAAAGTTTACACTTGTCAGCTTTTCCAACTCTTTAACTATTTTGTACCCAGAAGAAGGGTGTTTGTTTAGCAACCATAAAATCATCGTCCGATTTAAACCTCTTAGTGTAGCTTTTATTAGTTCTTTTTCCGCTATTTCCAGCCTTGACAACCATCCCTTGCATTGTAGTGGATTGTTGTAGGTAAGTTGAAGAATTCAATAATTAAACTTTATCTGGAGTGTGTTCTAAAAAAGCCCTAGAAAAGCAAATATATGGAAAGTTGAAGATTCTCGTAGGGAAATAGATGGTTGAGGTAATCGCTTCTTTCCTACGAAGCTTGGAACGTCCATTAATACTTTTGCTTCTATTTCGACGACCGAGACATGGATACGAACTTATTCACGAATTCAAAAAACTGACAGGAAGGAAGCTAAAACCGGGTTTCGTGTATCCATTTCTTCATTGGTTAGAAAAGGAAGGGTACACCATAAGCCACTATGTTAGAAGAGGAAAAAGAGAAGCAAAATATTATAAGTTAACTGAAAAAGGTGAAAGACTCCTTCAGAATATTAGAAAAGTTTTCAGTGTTTCAATTAGGGAACTCTTTGACGATTTAACCTAATTTTTGGTATTTCACCTTTTAAGTATGGTTTTCTAAATGGAACAATATATCAAAATTTAAAAGTTTTGAAAACAGAATACCTATTTTATTCTCTCCAGCAGGGAACAAACATGAACGAAGAAAATAATAGATACAAGATTGTGTTAACCGCTGATCGCACTTTAATGAGCGAATATCACGGCGGAATATTCCTTGGTTTCAGCGCCTGTATCCCTAAAGGAGTAATCCCGGACTGGATATACTTCTCGATGTTCTGTCCATCAGTAGAAACTTTAGAAAATGGAGCTGTAAAATATGCGCCTTATGGAACAAGAAAAATTGAAGCTGCCCTGCTTAAATATGGCTTTGAAACAGACGAAATAATAGTTGCACACCCTGAACGCTTGCATAAGGCGATTGGGCCAGCCACACGTGTATTAGGTATAACAGAAAACGATCCCCTAGGGATAGGCCCAGCCACTTCTACATTTACTCAACTTCTCGGTGGACAAGCCTATATGGCTATAAAATTCAAGGAAATATTGAACCATCCTTCAGTAAAGAAATACAAACCTAAAGTAATAGTTGGAGGAGCTGGTGCCTGGCAACTTGAACCAGAACATATCAGGAAAGAGTTAGGCGTCCACTGTGTTGTAATAGGAGAAGGAGAAGAAGAAGCCGGACCGTTGTTTGAAAAGGCAGTAAGAGGGGAACAATTGCCGGAAGTGGTTTATGGGGAAATGGTCTCTGAAGAGAAGATTCCAGTAATAAGGAACGCTACAATAGACGGATTAGTGGAAATAGCTAGAGGATGTGGCAGAGGATGCCGTTTTTGCGTTCCAACCCTTCAACGACTTCGATGCCACCCTATAGAAAAAATTTTGCAGGAAATTGATGTAAACTTAAAAGCTGGAAGACGGCCCTTGCTACATGCCGAAGATGTTCTAAGATATAAGGCAAAGGGCATAAAAATAGACAAGGAAGCAGTAATCAAACTTTTCAAAACTGTAAAAGCCCACCCAGGAGTAGGCGCAATTGGAATAAGCCACTTTGCCCTCTCATCTGTAGCCGCAGCACCCGACCTGGTTGAAGAGATTTCAGGCCTACTTAATGTAGGCAAAAACGGAGAATGGTTCAGCGGACAAACCGGTGTAGAAACTGGAAGCCCAAGGATGATTAGAAAACACATGAGGGGTAAATGCAGACCCTTTGCTCCAGAAGAATGGCCCAACATGGTCCTAGGGGCTTTTGAAATATTGGCAGAGAACAATTGGGTTCCATGTGCTACCCTCATTGTAGGGCTTCCGGAGGAGAAGGAAAAGGATATAGACCTGACCATTCAACTAGTAGAGGAATTAAGACCATTCAAGAGTTTATTAGTGCCGTTGTTTTATGTTGCCATGGGCTGTATGAAGGATGAAACCGAATCTTTTACCATGGAAAAAATGACACCGAAACATGGGGAACTGATCATAAAATGTTGGGAACATAACTTGGAATGGAGTAAAATTCTCTTAAAGGAGTATATCGTTACACGAAAGTTTGGTGTGGGATACGGCATTCGGCTTTTTCTCAGTTATGGCATAAATCATGTTAAGAAAATGCTTGATATTTGCCGAAGGGAATACAATTACGACCTAAAACAGATGATTAATGATGTTAGAAGCGGAGAATTGGATGTTACTCCCAGGCCCATTCGAATCATCAATAAATTAATAAACATGAAGCATTAACCTTGCAGCTCTTTTTCCATCACGTAAGCGTCTTCGCCATCCATGTAATATCCACGTATTTTACGTTTGATTTTGAACCCTAATTTTTTGTACATCTGAATTGCTGGTTCGTTGCTAACCCGAACTTCAAGGAAGCATTTCTTAGCTCGGTATCGAATCATGTTTTCCATAGCTTTCTGCATTAGCGCTGAGCCTATTCCTTGATGTTGATGTTCCGGAAGCACTGCAATGGATACTACGTGTCCCTTTTTTATGATTCCGGATAGCCCAAAATTGGCGAGCGAGGTTTCGATTCGGCACATTATGTATCCGACTATTTCGCTGTTTTCTTCAGCAACTATGAAGGTTTCTGGGAAACGCTGGTACAGGTCGATGAAGAAGAAGCTAGAGTAGTTTTCTGGGAGGCATACGCGATTTATGTGCATAACTCGGTTGAGGTCTGAAGGTTTAAACAGTCTTAGGTTGAAGGTTTTCTGCAAGGCCTTTCGCCGGTTTAGAATTCTCTGAACGTTCTAGTTAAATTTTCGTATTTAGAGTTAGACTTCGGCTTTAACGATGGGTAAAGTGTAGTTTCCCAAGGGCATAGCCCAAACTTTTGCGCGTACTCCGGCAATGCGAAAGGCTTCGTTAACAGCGTCGTTGATGGCTCGTGCAGTGTTTAATCGGAAAACATTTTGGGCGTAGTAGTCAGGCAGAGAAGAAACTAGGATTATTTTAACTTTCTGTAAAGCTTTCATTAGATAGTAGGCTTTGTGTCCGCCTAGTATGAAGTTACGTTTAATTCTTCGTTCTATTTCTTTCAAGCTCTTAAACTTCACCATCCATTCATAGAAAACCTCATTTCCATGTCCTTCAGCACATTCTGCGGCGATAATTATTACGCCACCGCGTTTAACTGCTTCTAGAGCGTTATCAACCGCCTTGTAAGCCTGGAAAAGGGTTATGTCTGCTGGAGCGCCACCAGGGCTAACTAATACTATGTCAGCCTTGCGATTTATCGGAACTTTATACATTTCCTCAACAAGCTTAACTCCTTCGTAAAAGGCTTGCTCCAAATCCCCGGCAAACGCCTTAACTATTTCACCCTTTTTATTTTGAACCACATTTAATATGAAATCCACCTTAGCCATCCTAGCGGCTTCAGTCATATCCTCATGAATTGGGTTTCCATCGAGGTTTCCAGTTTTAGCTTTAGGATGTAAAAGCATAGCATGATTGTGACGTATGGTTTCCAAACCTGAAATTCCAGGTAGAATGCTCTTTCTTCCACCACCGAAACCAGCATAATAATGTAAACCTATATCTCCAGTTAAAATCCTAACATCAGCCTCCTCGACAAAAAAACGGTTCAAATAAACCTTTGTACCATGCTTCTTTGTTGTACCCACATAAACATTATCCTCCGCATGACAATCATGACTTATAACGTTAAACCCTTCCACAATTTCTTCACCCAAAAGCTCAATTGCCTCTTTTCGCGTGACAGCACGATGGGTACCACAGCCAAAGATAATTGTTATATCCTCATCTCTTACGTTGGCGTTTTTTAATTCTTCTAGTAAAGGCGGCAATAACAGTTTGGAGGGAGCTGGACGCGTGACATCATCGACAACGATAGCCACTTTAGCGCCAGGTTTGACGATCTTATCTAACCTTTGGCTTCCTATCGGCTGGTTAAGAGCTCGTTTTATTTCCTCAATAGGATCGGGTACACCAGTTTTTTCCACTGGTTCGATAGAGCCAATGAAGTTTTTTGTTGGAATTCTTGCGCACACTTCTGTCTTTCCATAGGGAAGCCACACGTCAACCATTTTTCCCACTTTCTGAGAGTGAATAGAACATGGGGCATTTGGGATTTTTAAGCTTGTCGAAGTATCAAAGCTCTTTTAAACAGAAAACTCGAATAGGTTTCAATAGGTGAAAATAATTGGACTTTGAGAGGATTGTTCCGGGCAGCGGTGAAGTTGCACTGTTATGGTTTAATCCCTACGCAGGGGTAGCCATAAAAACCCCAACTAAGACTTTGGTTGTGGATCCAGTTAACGTAAACGCTAAAGCTTTTCCAACGGTTGATGCCCTTTTGATTACACATGAGCATTATGATCATCTCGATCAGTCTTTAGTTAGGGAACTGCATAAGCGTACAAACTGTCTAGTCATCGCTGACGCCACTTCTGCGAGAAGACTGGAAAACATGGTCGCTGATGAAAAGCTTTTAGAAGCTAAACCTGGATTGGAAACAAAAATTGGCGAAGTGATTGTCAAGGCGGAAAAATGTCATCACCCACCAGCTTCGACACCTATAACTTTCATAATAAAAACGGAAGATGGGATAACTATTTTCCATACTGCTGACAGTCTACCGTTTCCAGAAATGCAGGAAATCGGTGGAAGAGAAAAACTGGACATAGTTTTCTGCACTGTTGGAATTGCTCCCGGAGCCTCGCCTAGAACAGGCGTCGAGATTGCGAAGTTAGTTAAGCCAAAAGTTGCTGTGCCATACCATACCAACTCCACAGCAGATCTAAACCGTTTCGCTCAGATACTGGCAGAAGAAATGCCAAACGTTAAGTGTATGTTCATCGAAAGAGGAAAACCACATAAATATCCATAAGAGTTGTTAGGCAATATGCCAGAGAAAATGACGTATAAGCCTAAGCGATACGAGCTGTGTAAAATTCTTCACAAAACTGGAGCGATAAAATTCGGAGTCTTCAAACTCACAAGCGGAAAAATAAGCCCATACTACATTGACCTGAGGATAATTCCAAGCTTTCCAGATGCTTTCCAAGAAGTATGCGTTTTTTATCGAACGTTAATACAGGAAAAAGTGGGAGCAGAGAACTTTGAAAGAGTTGCCGGGATACCTGTTGCTGGAATTCCTTTCGCTTCCCTTGTAGCGTATCAGTTCAGAAAACCATTTCTTTATATTCGAAAAGAGGAAAAACTTCACGGAAGACGAAAAAGAATCGAAGGAATTTTAGCTCCAGGCGACAAAATATTGCTGGTTGATGACCTAGTCACCAGCGGTTTATCCCTAAAATCAGCTGCTGAAGCGTTAAGAGCAGAGGGCGGTGTAGTTTCCGATGCTGTTGTATTGTTGGATAGAGAAGAAGGTGGAAGGGAAAATCTTGCAAAGGCCAATATTCGACTGCATAGCCTAGTTAGGGTTAGCGAAGCCGTAAATGTGCTTTATGACATTGGCGCTTTAGATGAAATGCAGCGGGACACTATTCTTAAGCAAATAAAGAGGAAATGAAATCGAAATCACTCGTAGTATATTAGACCTTCTTTTTCAAGTCGCTCGTGCAACTTGTTCACGGCGTCGTAAACGTCTTGCTCTTTCTTAGCTCCGGTGCAAACCAACTTACCACTAGCAAAAAGCAGTATCACCACTTTTGGAATATCCATTCTGTAGATTAATCCAGGAAACTGTTCTGGCTCATACATGGTTTTCCCCAGAACAAAGGCGGCTTTCTCGAGGTCAATCATTCCACCTAGGCTTGCAGATGCTACGATATTTTGTATCTTGAGTTCTGGCTTTCCTATTATTATTATCCCGCTCTTCTTTAGCTCCCTAATTACTTTCATTACAGCTCTACGAGCTTCTTTCTCTGACTTGGCTCCGGTGCAAACCATTTTTCCAGAATTGAAAATCAAGGTAGCCGTCTTTGGTTTCTTAAGCCTAAAAACTAATCCGGGAAACTGTTCAGGGCGGTATTCAACGCCTGGATATCCTTTCACCACAGCGTTTAGATCCACTTTCTGGTTTAGCGTCGCGGAAGCAACAACATTTTCGATATTTATAATAGCCTTAAATTTTGGCATGGAAATGTATGTCCTCCATTTTTAATTAACTAAATCAATTGCTTATATATCCTTTATAAATGCTTGTATTAGACTCGGCGTCTTCAACCTTTTCTGTTTCTTTTTCCGGGAAGATAAGGGGTAAGACGAACTCGATCATTATAAGTATAAAGAGGAGAAGGCCTATTATAAAGAGGCCTAGGGGTTTTTGGATGTTTAGGGCTATATAGCCAAGCCCTGGGATTTTGCCAATCACTTTACCGATAATCAGATTTTGTGGCACAGCTCCTCTAATGAGAGTGCCATTTTCCAGCTTAGTCACCCAAGGGTCTATTCCTGAATTGGCGTCTCCCTTGGTTATGAAGTACCATTTGCCATCATATTCAAACTTGTTAACGGCTCTATGCACTATCAAGTCCTCTGGTTGGATAGGGCTAT
>DAZI01000032.1:41206-41509 GCA_002507245.1 Candidatus Bathyarchaeota archaeon UBA233 | reverse complement strand
AAGCAAGGCCCTTCAACTAACTCTTGAAAAGGGCGAAACTCTTTATCAAGCTGGCACTTTTCCCTTCGACGACATGCTAACATGGATACGCCGAGAGTTTGGTGCAGATAAGGGTTATAGCTCAGACTTCGTCCTAGCACTTATCCGTAACCTCAAAGGATTAATAGCTTGGGTCTATGGAGATGGCTCTGAACCTTACTGGCCTGGACAAGATGAAGACCAGCTACCTAGCGTTCCTTGAAAGAACCTGGATCTTGGATCTTTTTTCTCGCGTGCATAGGTAGAGTGTTATAAATAGGTTTT
>DAZI01000032.1:38876-40858 GCA_002507245.1 Candidatus Bathyarchaeota archaeon UBA233 | reverse complement strand
GATTGAACGATTCAAGTGCCTTAAATTCCAATGCACTTTCCGCGCTAACAATCATTTTGGTGATTATTACTTTAGAATGTGATTTTGTCATTCATTCTTAGAGGAGAATTTTTCAAAAACGCATCACTGGGCACATGGATCTAGCTATAATGACTCTGATGCCTGCACTAGCAACAACGATAGTCCTTTTATTTTAAAGTAATATATCAATAAGAAACTTCTAGAAATCAACTCCTTGTCTACTTATATGTTCGCATAAAAAACAAGGATTTAAACTAAGGTTTGGATCTACTCCCCGGCGCTAAAATTGCACAAATTACCTTTAAATCCTCGGTTAAGTACCTACAAAGCATGAGGAAGGATAACTACGAGTAACGAAAATTTCCTTTCAGCTAGGAACTTTCAGATGTATTGTCGTCGATGATGACACTCACACCTACCTTCGCTCTCTCCATATTTTTATATCCGTCAATGCACCAAAAACGCCTAGAACCAGTGCTAAAGAAACACAACCTCAATCCAGAACATTGGAAACAATTCATTAGCCCGTACCCTAGCTTAGTGATTAACACGAGGCAGCACTTGGTGTTGGTAGACACTAGTGCCGGTAGCCTAGAACCAACAACAGGTAAACTTATTCTTAACCTGCAGACCGAAGGAATTAAGCCCAAGGACATTGACACCGTCATCCCTTCACATGGCCATCCAGATCACATTGGCGAGAATACCGATAGTGAGGGCAGACCCGCTTTCCCTAACGCTCGCTATGTCATGTGGAAAGACGAGTGAGATTTTTTGGGGCCTAGAGCCCAAGCTGACGGAACTGGATATTCCTAAGCATATAAAAGAACTCCTGATCACAGTCGCACGCAACAACCTTCTACCAATTCAATCTAAACTAGATCTCTCGACCACCTCAGACAACAAGCAACTGCTGTACCTTTCCGATGCGGTGCTTCATCAAATCCATCTAGAGTAGCCAGAAGGGTACACGGCCGTCGACTTTGCTCACCGACAAGTTGTAACCACAGGCGTCTCCTCCTCGGTTGGGCTACTACCGAGAAGGCCTTGGTACAATCTTTCACTTTCCCTCCCTAGCCTAGGCTATGTCACCCAGAAGAGAGAGGCATGGCGATGGGAGCCTATTGAAATGACAAGTTAGAAGATCCTAGAAGCTGCGCGCTATCCATATTATAAAAAGCAAGCTACTTCATAAAACAAGATTTTAGGTTAGACAATCCCCCTTCAGCCTTTCAAAATGAAAGCTTGAGTATAGTTGCTCAATGATACAAAACTCTTATAAAGAAAAGGTAAGACACAGTGTTGTTTGTTTAGTAAATAGGAGAAGTTAAAATGAAGTCAAGATTAAAAGCCACCTTTCTGTGCATTACTATGATGGTTAGTCTTTTGACATTTAGTTCGGCTTTATTTGGGCGTGGACTTGCAGCGGATGAACCTTCGCTTTTGTGGAGAACCAAAACTGCTATGGTAACGGCGAGAGGACAAGCAGCCGTTATAACCGGTGACGATGGCTTAATCTACGTTATGGGCGGATTTGCCGGAGGCGCGCCCTTCTCTTCTGTTGAAGCCTATAATCCCTTAACGGACTTGTGGACTATAAAGACGTCGATGCCAGAAGCCGTTAGAGGAGCCGCTGTTGCCAAAGGATTAGACGGAATAATCTACGTAATTAGCGGATGGAACGGTTCAAGCTATACTAACACTGTGCAAGCTTATAATACTACCTCGAACACTTGGTCTACAAAAACTTCAATCCCATTAAGCGTCTGGATGGCAGGCGCTGCCACTGGTGACGACGGGAAAATATACGTAATCGGAGGAGAACCAGAAACTTGGCCGTCGCCTATTTGTACTAATAAGACACAAATCTACGATCCAAAAACAGACACATGGACCACTGGCGCAGACATGCCTACAGCAAGAAGTCTGCTGGGCGTAGTTAAGGGTCCAGACGGTTTAAT
>DAZI01000032.1:38413-38544 GCA_002507245.1 Candidatus Bathyarchaeota archaeon UBA233 | reverse complement strand
TACGCTATGGGCGGATACAACGGCTCTGTTTTATCGGTAGTGGAAGCTTATGATCCTTCAACTGATACGTGGATTAAAAAAGCTCCTATGCCATCGCCTAAACTAGAATTCGGTGTAGTTCTTGGACCTGA
>DAZI01000032.1:0-38088 GCA_002507245.1 Candidatus Bathyarchaeota archaeon UBA233 | reverse complement strand
CGGTGTAGTTCTTGGACCTGACAAGAAAATTTATGTGATCGGCGGAGGAACCAGCTATGGCAACAATTTTGGGCCCTTCTTTAACACCATTGAAATTTACGATCCGGAAACGGACACATGGACCATACCAAGTTGGTCAGAGTCTACCATGCCAACAGCGAGGAAAGAACTAGGTGCAACTTTAGGCAAAAATGGTAGAATCTATGCTTTAGGAGGATCCAACGGCACTTATATCAACACTAACGAAGAGGCTTTTGTTGCCGTACCTGAGAACGTTCCTCCAATAGCCTTCATAGACTCTGTTACCCCAAATCCTGCAACTCGTGGGCAAACAGTTTCCTTTGTGGGTCATGGTACAGACCCTGATGGTTCGGTTGTCGACTACAAATGGCGGTCATCTATTGATGGAACCATAGGCACTTCTGCAACCTTCAGTCTGTCAACGTTGTCAGAGGGAACGCACACGATATATTTCAGCGTGAAAGATGACTCTGGCACATGGTCAGAGGAAGTTACCGCAATTGTCACCGTGAACAAGCCTATAACGGAAGATCCCCTCTATCAAGAACTCCTAGGCTTGAATCAAACCTTAACCGATAGGATCGATGGGCTATCACAACAAAACAATGACTTAGTAAGCGAAGTAGACACCCTATCGCAACAAATTGAAACCATGAATCTGCAGCTTCTAGGCACAAGCGGAGCCATCATAGGCCTCATGATAATAATCATTGTATTACTAATATTTCTCAGAAGACGAGCACCAAGTGCCTAGCCCCGTCCACCTCCCCCCTTTTTACAAAAAGAACTTCATCCACAGTTTACTCCATGTTTCGATTCTTGTTTCGACTTCCTTTTCTCAAAGTATTCGGAGTTAACATATTTTATCCCATTGCTGCTATAAGCAATTGGTAGAGGAGACTTGAGTGTTCCCTCATTTCACAATGGATGTTGGAATTGTGGTAAGTGGTGGGACACAAGAGGAACCTAACCATTTCAAACAGAGAATATGAAAACAATAAACGCCGTGTTGAGGGGTTATCTTGCAGGCATATGAATGGCTTGGTTCCTGCAGAGAGCAAATGGGTTTCGTTGTTCCTACACTGGATACTTTCATGTTAGGACTCATGTTTGGCTTGTTGGGCATCCCCCTGACCTACTATCCAATGCAGTCAATTATCGAATCTCGTAAAATCAAAACACCGTGGATTACACACTCAAAAAAGCATTTAAAACTATGATCCCCTTCATGTTTATTGCAGCTATAGTTGAGGAAATGTTTTTCCGTGGACTGATAATTTCCCTGATATTGCCCCTTGGAGTCGCATACTCTGTTTTGATTTCTGCAGGAGCGCATACGCTTGTTCATTTCATTAATCCAAACTTCAGAATGATTGAAAAAATTTTAGACAAAACCCTTGCGGCAAGCGGGGTGGATTTCTTTCAGTTTCTTAATGGCAACTCTATTCGTTTACACTGGCTCTTTGGTTTCAATCATTTTGGCACACATAATTTCTGGAACTGGGTTTGGCTGGATAATATCCCGCTTACCAATGCGCGTATAATCTGCCAATTGATTTCTGTTCCAAAAAAACAAGATTTAAACATAGTTTGAACTATTTCCCGTACCAATCTAACTATGATAGGAGAACGGTTGATTATTTTAAGTTGACTAGAGTTAATGCGCTTGTTTATGAAATGGGGAGTTAAGTTATTTATGTCTTTACGATGTTCCCTTTTTAAGGGTGTAAATATGAACCTTGGCGCGAAGCTTTTGATAAGAGATGTCCTTCCAAATGATGTTGATGATTTGAAACGTTTTTGGCTTAAGCTTGCAAAGGAAATGTATGACATTGAAGGGTATATTATTCCTTCAACTAAGAACGCTGAAATTTGGTTATCCTTTGCTTTAAAGGAAGTAGAAGAAGGACGATCAAATATTTTGGTGGCTCAAGAAGGATTAGAACTAGTAGGTTTTATTCATTTAGCTTATGGGGTTAGTGGAAGATTTGAAACGTCTTCAACGATAGCTACCATACATGAAATGTACGTTAAGCCTAGACACAGAGGTCGAGGCATAGGAACCATGCTTCTAAAGGAAGGCATAAAAAGATTAAAAGAGAAAGGCATCAAGCAAATTAGACTAAGTGTTTTGTCGGGAAATGAAAAAGCAGTAAGATTTTACGAAAAACATGGCTTCAAAGTTTACAGATATAACATGCATATGCATATCTAACTAGATTTCAACGATTTTTGGTATAGTTCTTGTTCATTCAACCAGTGTGTTAAGATTCTTTTAATTAAACAGAGTGTCACTCTGCTTGCACTCTTTTAAGGCCTTCCCGTTTCAGTTTGTAATAATTTATCTGTAAGTGTGAGTACTGTAAAATACTCGCTATGAAAAACGAAAGCCCCATAATTATAACAATCTCATGTAGCAAATCTACCTCTGGACTTTGGTAGAAACTGTGCTCAGCAAGATGAAGTATGCCACCAATTGTAAAAAATAGTGCTCCAATCAAAATGGGTAACCAAATCTTTCGCTGAGTTTTCAGCATCTCCGGGCTTTTATAAAGTATTATCAATGTCTTTAAAGCGTAAAAACCTCCAAGAAGCCCGAAAAATATGTACACGACACCAGCAGCAAGGTGTAATGGCTGATATGACAACTTCTGTATTCCTCCTTATTTTCTTGGCAAGTAAATTAAACAGCAAAAGGTGGTTTCACGTTTTCGATATAAATGTATAATGAAGGGTCAATCTAAATTTCACCTAACGATTAATCATATTTATCTATTCAAATTAACATGATAAGTGAACTATGGCTCTTGGTTTAATCCTGCACATTTTAAGTCAAACATAATCTCATTCTTGTTATAGCCTAGCTCTTCATAGACCTCTCTAATCCTATCCAGTGGGCATATCACACCTTTATCTGTTTGAATAAATTCCTCTGGATATTTACGATGAGCTATTGCGAATATAAGATCATAACGTGCTCGAGCGAGACGTGTAGCAATATGCATGTGCTGTATGCCTGGCGGTATAACCCTCAATAGTTTGTCAAATATTTTCCTTGATTGATGAATCAGTTCATCAAATTTGACTCCTTCATTCTTCATTGCCAAATCGCTTAAGGCAGTGGCCTTATCTCCATAGCATACGTAGGCAAGAGGATCGCGAATTATCTGTAACCAAACTTCATCCGAAACTTCAGTATCTTCCGATAATGGGTCTTTATTAATGCCTTTTTCAGCGAGAATTAATGACAAACTTTTATTAAAACAGTCCAAAGCCTCTTCGTATTTACCCATAATAGCGTAAATCACTCCCATATTATCTAATGCCATTACCTTAATCCGTTGAGGGCTAAAACCGTTTTTGTCTTTATCGCTTTCATCATAGGCTTTTCTAAAACATTCCATTGCTTTGTCCAGCTTCCTTTTCCTAAGAAACTTTTCTCCCTCTTTGATCCAGTCAATTGCTTTCTTTTTTCTGAAAATCATAGGTTTTCCTCCCGGGTTAACCTACTTGGATACCGTATATCGCAAAAATATTTTTAGAACTTGTGAATCTGCAATACTTATTTTAACGTAAACCATAATTGTGTTCAGTTTTCCTTCATTGCTTAATCGGAAATTAGTTTTATCGTGTCATTAAAATACCGAGGGCTTGCAGCTCACAGATGGTAAAGATCGCTTTCTCTTTATATCACATGTATGCTGGAGTAAAACTCTTTAGGCTATACCCAACAGATATGAGTTTATGAAGGCTTTCATTTCAGTTGATTTGGAAGGGATGCCCTACATTGTTGCACCGGGGCACTTAAGTTTGAAAGGCTCATTATACAACGAAGCGAGGAAAGTTGCCACTAAAGTCACACTGGTTGTCGCCGACGAGTTACACAAGAACGGCTTCGATAAGGTTATTATCGCCGACAGTCATGGGCCTATGGTTAACATTCAAGTTGATGATTTGCCCGAATATGTTGAGATTGTAAGAGGTTTCCCTCGGCCCTTATGTATGATTTCAGGTGCTCAGGATTGTAACATAGCTTTATTTCTTGGCTATCATGCTAAATTCGGAACAGCAAAATCTACATTTGATCATACTTTCAGCGGTGGAAGCATTAATAAGGTAGAAGTAAACGGGTTGGCTGTAAGCGAGTTTCTATTAAATGCCTATGTTTTAGGGGAATTTTCCATTCCTGTCGTTCTAGTTGCTGGAGACGCTCAGCTTATAAAGGATGATGTCAGTCAATATGCTCCATGGGCTGAAACTGTAGTCCTCAAACGATCCTTGGGAAGGCTTTCAGCGAGAAGCGAAAGTTTCACAAGGATTGAAAAGGACTTGCGAAAAGCAACCAGAAAAGCAATAACCCAACGTAAACGTCGCAGCGTTAAGCCTTTAATTGCAAAAAATCCAGTGAGGCTAAAAGTCACTTTTCTTGCAAGTCATTTTGCAGATGTTGCCGAGTTACTGCCCACTATTAAACGGATTAGCGGTTTAGAAGTAGAGTACACCTCACGTAACATGATCGAAGCATACAAAACGTTTGAATTGCTAGTGCTTGCGTCAATAGGTGCATCATCTATATTGGAACGTTTAAGATAAAGCATTAACATCCAAAAAGTCTTTTCTTTCTTAGCATTTTTTTGCTTTTAACAAAACGTGTCGATTTGGAAGCCGTACCTCAGTTTCAAGGACTACCCCATAATGCTCCAAATACTCATCTATGGGCGTTAGACTGGTAACACTTATCACTTTGAATCCGGCTTCCTGAACAAAATCTACAAGTTCCTTACAAGTAAAAGGAGTGTGAGTTTCTCTCATTTCTTCCTCTTCAAGCTCAGAGTTCAAAGCCCATACTTTGGTTATAAAATCATAAAAATCACGCATACTAATCCTAATTCGACTCCCGCCTAAATCGTCATAAACTATCCTTCGAAGCTTAAACTTTGATTGAAATTCATGCAATTTACCTAACAATCCCTCAGGAAGTTTTAAGGAGATCGAAGCATCCCCTGGATTAAAATGGTCGAAGATTATGAACTCGCCGTCTTTCTTTAACAAATCAAAAACATTTCTAAATGTTTTAACTAATGCATCAACACCTCTAAAACATAATATCTCATGAAGGACCTGAACAGCTAATACAAGATCGAAGAAATTTCTTTTCAACGATACGTCAGGTATATTACTTAGCACTCGTAAAACGTTTTTCTTTATTTGCAACTTAGTAAGAAGATACTTTGATCTATCAACTCCAACAATTAGTCCTGAAGGAAACTTCTCAGCTAATCGAGTTGTTAAAGCGCCAATTCCACAACCTAAATCTAGAATCGTAAAAACATCAGGGCGAATACAAGCAATTATCGCTGAAAACCTCTCTTCACGATCAGTCTTTGCAAGAAGCTTAACTATTTCCCTTTCTTTCGCTGACACTCTTATCTAACTTACCCCAAAAATTAAGTTTATGCAAGGAGCTTATACAATTATCTATCAAATTCAAATCTATTCAGTTTCCATCTATCGGAAACCAAAAATCAAATAAGGTTGGGTTGTTCATGTTTGAGCATTAGGGTGATATGGATGCCAAAAGAAATCTTTGATCCCGAAGAGTTCGTCGCTATAAGCGAAAGGGCACATTATTGTGCAATAAAACGTTTAAGGGATGTGGTTAAGCTCAAACTGCGTACTTCTAAAATGCTTTATACTTTAAAAGTTGAGCCAGCTAAAGCTGAAGAGGTCATTAAGAAATTACGATGTGAAATTAGGGAAATCTAAATCAACGAAGCCAGCAATGAAAGCGCGAAGAAGAGAAATCCTAACCCTATAGAGAATGGTAAACCTGGAAACAATCCTTTCCGCTCAAGCATTTTGAAGCTTAAGTAACATCCAAATAGTATCCCTACAGCAACGGAAATCGCTGAAAGTGGTCCAAACTGGATCAACGCATGGGCCACGAACAAGGCATAGAAGGTTAGGTCACCGAGCCCTATTTCTATCTCCCGAAAAGGTAGGCTTATTCCCCGTAGGCTAGATAACCCCTCTTTAGCTATTTTTCCTACTGGCCCGTGGAAAACAGCGAAAACATCATAGACCGCAAGAAAAGCTAAAATTAGAAAAGCACTCAAAGTGGGAATGGAAGCTCCGAGTAAGGCTCCTAAAGCTCCGCCCACACATACTATGACTGGTCCGTAAACACGTTTTTTGGCTAAAAAAATGCAATAGTCAGCAAAAAAGGTTAGAAGAGCGGCTAATATCACAATTTCGAAGTCAAAACCGGTAGATCCGATGATACGTAGAATTATGTCTATGTAGAAAAGAGATAGCAGGAAAACAGCTGCAGTGAAAGCAAAGCCTATTAGAATACTTACGAAGCTTAAGCCGAAATAGCGCAGGGAAATGTAGATAAACAAAGCTCCAACAGAGACTAAGGCTACGAACCAGAGGGCGTTTCCAAAAGCGCCTGCCTCGGTATCCGGAAAAGGCGTAACTGCCTCAACTGAAACTTGCGCATATAATATCAGATACCCACAGAGAAAAGCCACAACTAAGCTAGCGGCTATAGGCACTAAATGGACAGTTTTCGCCTTGAATTGTTCCTCTGTCAAAGAGGCTTACTCCTTTTCTTTTAATATCTTTTCAATGGTGAGGTAGCATTTTGTACAGAAAAATTTCTGTTTCACGTCTGTGTCATAGATAGAGTTAGAGAAATGCATCACACAGAAGGGATTGTCGCAGTGCCTTAACCCTAGGGCATGTCCTATTTCATGTACAGCTTCTTTTATGCATCTTTCGATAAGCACTGTTTCATTTGGTGGACGATTGTAAAATTCAGGTCTTAGCCGGAAAGTGGATATAACCGCAGCTTTTCCGGGGCACTCCGCTTCTCCGAAAACGAAGTTTAACTGTGGAACATATAGGTCTACATCTACCACGCCTAACGCAACGGTAAGCCCGTATTTCTCCGCGTATCTATGGGCTTCAGCTAGTATGGTTGTGGAAAGAAACTGTTGACGGTCTTGGTTAAAGGCTTGAGAGGGGATTTCCAGCGTTTTTGCTTCAACTCTGAAGTTGGCTTTGGGGAAAACATTGCGGAGTCCTTCAACTATGGTTTCCAAAATATACTCTGAAACGAGTTTGCTTCCTAAAACATAAATTTTCATTCTTGCTGCTTCCCTTTCCTATACTGTGAAAGCATCGCCAGCCTTGGGTGCAACAGCTTCGAATCCCACGTTTTTCTTTATCCACTTTGCGAATCTATCACAGTTTCCTTCGGCCCCGTGAACCACGTAGATGATAGGATTTCCCTCAAGGTTTTTCACGGCTTCGCGGAGTTCACTTGCCCCACAATGGGAAGAAAAGTCAAAATGCTTAACTTCCGCCTTTACTTTTCGAACTTTTCCATCGATGACGCACATTCCTTTTTCAAGAAGCTCCCGTCCTGGCGTGCCGGGAATCTGGTAGCTGACAAGGAAAACAGCGTTTCGGGATTTCTTTCCAACTTTTGAAATGTAAAATGCGGAAGGTCCTCCCTTCAGCATTCCAGCTGGTGAAATTATTACTCCCGGTTTTTTAACAGCGTTTCTTCGGTCTCTCCAGCCTTCAACCCATGAGGTTCCATGTATAGCGTTCATGAAAAGCCTAGGGTCACGGAAAAATTCAGTGTGATTCATCATTATTCGACTTGCCTCTCTTGCCATTCCATCCAACACTATCGGATATTCAAAATGGTGTGCCGCTAGTACACAAGCGATTTCCTGGGAACGTCCAACACTGAAGGCTGGGACGAGCACTGTACCGCCTCTCTCAACTACCTCTGTGACATTTTCAATAAACTCTTTTTCAAGTTTTTCTCGCTTAGTATGTTCTTCGTCAGCATAAGTACTTTCAATGATGAAGGCATTGATTTCACCATAATCCTTGAATGCGCCTTCCAATAGCTGAGTCTTAACTGTGTTAAAGTCACTTGTGTAAACAACGCGTTTTCCTTCAGCTTCGACTAGGACTTGAACGCTTCCCGGGACATGCCCTGCGTTTAAAAACCTAAATCTTACGTCACCTATTTTCTTCTCTTCATCGAAGCTCGTATAAACGCAGTTTCGCATCATTGTTTTTAATTCAAGATACTCAAACGGCAAGTAATAGCTTGAAAGATGTATAAAGTCTGATATGAGGAGCTGGCTTAACTCCGCGGTTAAGCGAGTAAGGTAAACAGGCTTTCTCCCATGTATGTGAAATATAGGGATAGCTCCCGAGTGATCTAGGTGGCAATGAGTTAAAATTATGCCGTCCACATCCTTGGGTGGAACATGCATTGGGAAACCAGGTTCATGGTTTATCATAACCCCATAGTCAAGTAATACCTGAGTCTTCTTGGTTTTCACCGCAACGGCTATGCGGCCTACTTCATGCGTACCTCCAAGGAATCTTATCTCCAAATGATTCGTCCACCATTCAACAATGATTATTCGAATACATTTAACAATCTAATAAACTTGCCGACTTTTACTCATAACAGCTCTTACCTTACCATGTTTAATTGCGTTTAAAACATCGTCAACGTTCATGGAAGCATCAATTTCCGTATAAGCCATCCATAGTTGTTCTTTTCTATGAGCGTCGCTTCCACCTACGCCTGGAAGATTCAATACTCTAGCCAGCTCTTCTGCAAGCTTGTTTTCCCGGCTTGCAGAACGTCCGTTGTAGGTCTCGACAGCGTCTGCATCTATGTTTCGCGCTAGGTCACCTATCCCCATTACGCGGTATGGGTGAGCTACAACTATCACAGCATCGTTGGCTCTAGTGAAATCAATGGCTTCCTCTAAGGAAAGTGGTTGACTGGGAATTTCTGTTACTCCTAGAACTGTTAAGTGTCCCTCAAAAGTGCTTAATTCAACTCCAGGAATAACCATAATATCCTTATACGTTGAAGCCAGCCGACAGGCTTCAAAGTACCCACGTATAGTGTCATGGTCAGTTATAGCTGCAGCTTTCAATAAAGGATGAGCATGAAGTTCTTCAACTATAAGTTTAGGCGGTATATGTGCATCCCCGGAATAGAACGTATGAACGTGAAGGTCAACACTTATCATACGCTAATTCTTCTCCAATTCCTTTGCCCACTTCTGGAAGGTTTTCCAACGATCACTACCTAAAACCTTGAGGTCAATTCCTTTTTTCTTACAAGACTTTCTGCAAGCCTTGGTTATTGTCTTGTCCCATATCTCACGGCTCTCTAGTAAAACTATTTTCTTATAGTTTGATCTCTCTACGTATTTTGCAACTTGTTCAGCCACATAAAGTTTGGTTTCCATATCCAATGGAAGAGCGATTTCATACTGTGAGAGGGGGTAACTCTCATCTAGCTCAATTGGAATGATGCCGAAAGGAGCGGCGTAAAAACAAAAATGCATTTTTTTAAACTTTTTAGGAATGTCTTTTCGCAAATTTTTCATAATTTCTCGGAATTTTTTCGATTTATGGAACGGTTTCTCAGTTGTTTGTGGAAACAAAACTAAAATCTCCGCGTTTTTTGGAGCTGAGTATCCCTGTTCAAGCCTTTTCCTGTGTCGCACTACTTCTGGACGAATTAAATCCACAAAGTCGAAAAAGAAGAGTCCGCTTTTTTTCGTCAATGGCGTATGCACCTCAAAGAAGTCTTCATATTTCTTTAGCCTCTTTAATGCTTGAAAAACCGCTGGATGACTTTGCGCCTTCCTTCGTATATATTCCCATAAACGTCCGTCTATTATGGCTTGTTTTACTCGGTTTATTTCAGCCATACACACGTAGAGGTTGTGAATGGCTAGAATCCTTGCCCTGTCAGCTGCTAACTCATCTTGAACTTCGCTGGGCGTCCTCTGAACACAAACCGGACATGTACATGGAAAGTATTTCATCTCACTCAATCGCATGGTTCCATATTCCGTCATGTACCTATCCTTCTTGGCGTAAAGGGCATAAGCAGCAGAATCGAAAAAATCACAGCCTAAGGCAATTGCCAAAGCAAACATTAATGGGTGTCCAGCGCCAAAAAGGTGTATCGGTCTTTCGGGCGGCAAATTCATTTTAGCTGTCATAATCATATCCACAAGCACGTCAAAACGGTATTGCTCCATGACTTGTGTCGGGCTTCCCAAAGCATGAATGTCAAAGGGTAAGTTGCTCATTTCGAAGGCTGCCTTTTCAATTAAATCCAAATATTCGCCGCCCTGAACAGGGCCTACCCAAAGTATGTCTTCTCTTGTCTTTGTTTTTGCCAGTTTTTTTGCTCTTCTTATTGTCTCGTTAACAGTGTATTCTGCATGCTTTCTTGAAACTTTCCATCCGGTTGGAACATCCAATATTGTAGCTATATCGGTGTCTAATTCTTCTTGAAACTTTACGATTTCTTCTGGGCTAGTTTCGATTTTCCCGTATTGGAGAATTTGGTAAGCACCAGAATCTGTCATGACCACGCCTTCAAACTCTAATAGCGCATGAACACCTTTTTCTGTGACTTCTCTTGCCAAGTGTCTTTTGATTATGTAGGCGTTTGTGATCACTGCTTGGCATCCGAACTTTTCAAACATCTCCCTGGGCGTTACCACTTGAGATAGCGGGTTTATCACTGGAAAAAGCAATGGAGTTTCCAGATAGCCTCTTTTAGTTTTAAGTCTACCGATTCTCCCAAGTAGGTCTCTATATTTTACTTCGAACTCCACCATCTCTGGCTGCCTCTTCCATGAAAAACGGTATTGTTTATATTGCAAGCCCTTTCTCTTAATTATTTACCTTCAAATGGGAGCCTTATACTATGGTTTGCGAAGTAAAGTTTTATGAAATGCCGAAACTGAAAAACCCGGTATTAATCGAAGGACTGCCTGGAATTGGATTCGTGGCTAACATAGCTGCGTTGCACTTAATTCAGCAACTTAAAGCTAAACGTTTCGCTGAAATCCGTTCTTCAGCTTTCCAGGACTTGGCAGTTTTAACAAAGGAAGGTGAAACAAAATTTCCCATTAACGAGCTTTACTATTATCAAGGGAAACAAGGCGAACGAGATTTAATAATATGGTACGGAAACACTCAGGCGTTAACAACTTTCGGGCAATATGAGCTTTGTGGACAAGTTTTGGGTATCGCCAAGGATTTGGGTGGAAACTTCGTTATAACGCTTGGCGGATACAAACGTGAGGAAATGATCGAAAAGCCTAGAGTTTATTGCGCGGCCTCAGATGAAGAAACGCTGCGTGAAGCGTTAAACCTAGGCGCAGAAACAATGGTTGGACAAATCTTCGGAGTCGCTGGCCTTCTTATAGGAATAGGTAAGTTTCAAGGCTTTCGAGGCTTCTCTTTACTTGTTGAAACCCCCGGATTTTATCCAGATGCCGCTGCCGCTCGAATAGCAATATCCACAGTATCCAAATACTTAAACCTAAAAATTGATCTCTCTCGACTGGATCTAGCTGTGGAAATGACTAAAACCGTCTTAGAGTCTTTCGGTTTACTTGAGTCACCCAAGACAAAGAAAGAAGAAAAGGAAACGCCGCAGTTTCGATGGTTTATCTAAAAGCTTTATGCTTTTATCTCGCTTATGAACTGCTCGTAGACTTTTTGAACACGTTCAGCTGCTGGTCCTGAACCTTCAACAACGCCTTTTTCCGTCACTTTTACCTTGTCCATGACCCATATGAAGCCTTTGTCTTCATAAAGCTTAACCATTGTTGGAAACACCTTTTCCAAACGTTCAGCTAGAGCTCTTAAATCAAAGGGTTTTTCCACACTGAAGATTTGGGCGACAACGCTTCCATTTAAAAAGATTCGATGCATGTTTGTTCCAGTCTCATCTTTTGCTTCGGCTAGGCATAAGCTCATATTTTCCGGGTTTACGCCAACCAAAACCCCGGTGTATGTTTTTCCATCCACAGTCTTTACACTTATGGTCTTATCTACCAAAGCCGAAAGCTCTCCAAAGAATCTCCTCTGGATAATTGACAATCCTTTAACCTCCCTCTAACCCTTTAATGAAATGTAGAATCAAGTATTTAGGATTTTAACCTCCGCTCTTCTAACTCTTGCCTTAACAGCAGAACAGTGTCAGGTGGAACATCACTGGAAACGAGAACATGAGGGCCTATCCAGCAATTGTTTCCCACTTTCACACCGGGCATAAAAGAAGCGTTTATACCAGTTTCAACATGATCGCCTAAAATCACTCCAAGCTTCCGTCTACCAGTGTCCACAATTTCATCTTTAACTCGCATCTTGACATTTTTGCCATCAAACCTTAAGTTCGCAATCATCGTTCCAGCTCCAAGATTGCAGCTCTCACCTATTATACTGTCTCCTACATAGGACAGATGCCCTACATGAGTTTCATCCAATATAATACTATTCTTTATCTCACAAGCGTTACCTATCCGAACATTCTTGCCAAGGCTTGTATATGGACGAATAAAGCAGTTGGGGCCTACATCACTTCCAGCTCCTATAAAAACTGGACCTTTAATATAGGCTCCAGACCTTATTCTAGCGTTTTTCTCCACGGTTACTGGTCCAATGACAACAGCTCCGTTTTCTATTTGTCCATCTATCCTATGCGTTAGACGTTTAAGCTTCCATTCGTTAGCCTCAAAAAGATCCCATGGTCTACCTACATCTATCCAGCTTTCCTTAGGAATGGTGACAGCTAACACCGTTTTTCCTTCATTTATCAGAAGCGTAAGCGAGTCAGTTATTTCAATTTCCCCTCTTTTTGAATGGGAAGTCCGTCTTATTTTGTCGAATATGCTTGTAGAGAGAGCATAGATTCCCGCGTTGGCTAGGTTGGTCGGAGCTTCCTCAGGCGTTGGTTTTTCAACGATTTTTATAACCCGGTTGCCTTGAAGGGCTAATATACCATAGTGTTGAGGGCTTTCAACAGGGACAACAGTCAGGGTTGCCTCTGCCTTTTCACGTATATGCGTTTTTATCACTCGTTTTATGACTTCATTTTCAACTAGAAGGTCGCCATAAACAAGCAGAAAATCCTCCTCTACATAAGGTTCCACTGCTTTAACAGCGTCAGCCGTTCCTTTTTCCTCTCCTTGTTGAACATAACTTATTTTCACACCAAATTTATCGCCATTACCAAAAAACTCACTAATCATTTCAGCTTTATATCTAACCACTATTAAAATCTCGTTTATTCCAGCCATTCTTATAGCTTCAATTAAATGTTGAATTAAAGGTCTTCCCGCCACAGGAAGTAAATGCTTAGGACGCGTGAAGGTGAGCGGCTGGAGCCTTACACCCTCGCCCGCGGCTAAAACCACAGCTTTCAACCAGTTTCCAACTCCTTCCTAACAATGCTCCTGACAGTGTGAACTACTTTCCTCATTATTTGTTTTGTCTCTTTTAACGAGTTTGCTTCCACCGTAACGCGTATTAAGGGCTCAGTTCCTGACGCTCTTACCAAAAGCCAGCCCTTATCCAAAGTCAAACGCACTCCATCTACTCTTAAAACTTCCTCGGCTTTCGGGAAAGCTTCAAGCAAGGCTTCAGCCGCTTTATCTACTACCAAATACTTTACAGAGTTTGGACATTCCATCTTCCTCTTTAACAAGGGGAACCTAGGTGCTTCAGAAAGAAATTCCGAGAGTGTTTTTCTCTCCTCCTCAAGGGCTTTCAGGACAAGAATCGAAGAGATGATTCCATCTGGGCAATAGTGATATTGAGGATGAATCCAAGCGCCACAAGGCTCGCCGCCGAAAACAGCTCCAAATTTTTTCATCGCTGAGGCTATGTTTACATCCCCTACGCATGTTCGAATAACCTTCCCACCTGAAGCTTCAACCATTCTTTCAATGCACATAGACGTTGCGACATGGGTGACCACTACAGGCGAATTATGCTTCCGAGCATAGAACGCCGCATAAGTAGCCAAAAGCCGATCAAAATCTATGAATTCTCCCCGTTCATCAACAATCGCCATCCTATCACCATCTCCATCAAAGGCTATTCCAACATCTGCTTTTACTCCTCGAACTACATTGCATAAATTTTTTAATGAATGTTCATCAGGTTCTGGTTTTCTTCCAGGAAAGAAACCATCAGGCTGGGCGTTTATGGTATAAACTTGACATCCAAGCTTTCGAAAAATCTTAGGCGCTATAAGCGAGGTTGCCCCGTTCCCAGGATCTAAAACTACCCGCCACTCTCTTTCTAACCTAATAGAACTCATGATTAAGTTTACATAGTAATGAGCTTCATTTGCTTCAAAAATTCTTCCCATCTCATGCCATTGAGCATTTTTATAAGCTTTTTTCCATATTATCCTCTCTATTTCCATTTGACTTTTTTCGCCATAAGCCATGGAATCTTTATGAAAGATTTTTATCCCATTGTACTGGGGTGGATTGTGGGAGGCAGTCACCATCACCCCTGCTTTCGCCCTTAGTTTTTTGGTTAAGTAGGCTAGAACTGGCGTGGGTAGCATTCCAAGCTTATGGACAGATGCACTAGCGGCTAAAAGCCCAGCAGTTACAGCGTTTTCCAGCATAGAACTTGAGGTTCTCGCATCATAGGCAATGGTGATTTTTCCGCTATGTGTTTTTGTTGCTAGGGCCAAGCCTATTTGAACTGCTAAACTCGGTGTTAACTCCTTGTTCACCACTGCTCTCACACCAGAGGTTCCAAAAAGTTTAGGCTTCAATTTCCTGTCCCTCTTTTACTACTCTTTACTTATGGTTTTTGAAGTTTTTGAGAGAGCAGAAATCCTATTAACTCGGATATGGTGGGGTGAGCTGCTATGGGGCTAGAAATATAGTAGGCAGCCACAGCGTTCGCTAAGGTTAGTCTTGCTTCAACGGAAAATCCTTGCAAATCTGCATAGATATTCCCAGCGTTCCAAGCATCTCCGGCGCCTGTCGCTTGACGAACATCAACATTAAAAGCCGGAACCAAAGTTTCCTTCTTCTTAGTTATAGACGCTGCAAAACTAGTTGTGTGTAGATCTATACGCGTCTCCAGATGCGCAGCCAAAATTTTAGCACTCTCTTTAGCTGCGGTGTCCAGTTTCAACTGTTCTTTAAGTTTAGCCACTTTCTTGCGATCGAAAAATGAAGCATAATGCAACGCTTCATTTTCATTCAAACTGAAAACATCAACTAGGTCCTTTTCCAAAACTCTCCGTAATAGTTCAGGAATTTTCTCTCTGTTCGGACTTGGGTCAGCTGTATCCAGGTAAGTTTTTCCACATCCATTCGTTTTTACACGGCTAAAAATTTTTTCTACGAGCTGTGTTCCATAAATCTTCGTGCCAGCCCAATTGAAGACGCAAATGCAGTCTGCTTTTTCTAAGAGTTGGAAGTCTTCGGGTGCAAGATCTCCTGGGCCGAAGTTGGCTAATGAGCCTAGATCACGAAGCATAATGTTAACTTTTCCATCCCTTTCTTGAAGCTCGATTGCGGTTGTTATGGAAAGTTCTTTACGGATTTTTATGTGAGAGAGGTCTATGTCAAGTCTATCAAAGTAGAATTTTAATAAGCTATATCCAAGCTTGTTCGTGCAAATTATAGGATGAACCTTTACCCCTAGCTTAGCGAGAGCAAAGGCTGTATTAACAGCGTTTCCACCTCGCAGCTCCATCTGCTGTATCTCGTCTATGCTTCCGCCTTTTTGGTCAACTATTCTAGCCATGTTTCTCATTAATTCTTGTAAATCCTTCGGATAGGTTACTATTCGATCTAAGAAGAAATCAGGCATGACAACAACGCTTTTCTCCATAGGTTTTGTTTGTTGCAATTTTTGAATAAGACTTTCAAGAGTTCTGCTTTTTCTTTGTTTCATATTTTTCGTTTGGTTGTAAACATTTTAAACTATTAAAAGGTATTTAATCATGCATTGAAACAAGTTTTCTTATCAAGCTGGCGAACGTCTAGGTTTTACATCATGGTTAACGAATTCCTTAGTGATCTTACCTCTTCTCTGGAATTGTTTTTCGTAGATTTCTCGGACTTTCTGTATGGTGCTGGCCTCTTCCGGGGTCTTATCCTCTCTTATACGACTTATCCTCGCAAAGCGTAATGCCATTTTGCTCTCATATTTGGGGCTTTTCTGGATTTCATTATACAAAACTTCAACAACAATCTTAGGAATAACTATAACTCTTCGGTGTTCCTCCTTTATAACAAGTTTTTTGAGTCTTTCCGTCATTTCCATAATTTCTTTGTCCGTTAGCCCTTTGAAAGTTTTCCCAATAACATGGAACTTATCCGTTTCAGCATCTCTTGCCGCTAGATAATAGTCCGAAAGCCAGTTATGTCTTCTACCATAACCATATTCTGCGGCAACTATAACCAGATCTAAAGGCTCCAACACTGGTTTAACCTTTAGCCATTTTTTACCACGGACACCCAGAGTATAATCGCCGTTTAACCTTTTAGCCATTAACCCTTCATGTCCATTGCTTAACCCTTGCTTCAGAAACTCCTCAGCCACTTCTACATCTCCGGTAACTATTTGGGCAGTCAAACGAATCTCATCTACAGTTTCACCTAAGATTTTCCTCCTTTCCATGTATGGCTTATGGATAAGACTTTGTCCGTTTCGGTAAAGTATATCAAAAAGGAAGAACTTGATCGGAATCTTCCCACGTGTTTCCTCTATTTTGTGAATTCTTTTAAAGCGTCGCATCAAGTGCTGAAAAGGTAAAGGATTCCCCTGGTCATCTACAGCTATAACCTCACCTTCTAAAATGACGTTCTCAGCTTTGACCTCCCTTTGTATAAGTTCAACGATTTCCGGAAGGCTTTGTGTAACATCAGTCAATCTTCTGCTGAAAATTTTAACTTCACCTCCAGATTTGTGTATTTGTATTCTTGCTCCATCAAGCTTATATTCGAAGGCTGTTTTTCCCCCATGCTCTATTATTGCTTCTTTCACAGTTTTTGCTGTTTGAGCCATCATCAGCTTTACGGGTCGAAAAATGGTGAATCCTACATGAGCTAAGGCTTCCTTTCCACGCAACTTTAAAAGGGCGGATACTTCGCCTATGTCTCCCATCATCATGCACGCTTTTCTAACGTCTTCTAGCGGAACATGGAAGGTTTTTGCTATAGCTAGTTCCATTAATCCTTCATAGAATCCTGTTCGCATTTCGCCTATGAGAATTTTAACCAAATATTTTGCCTCTAAAGGTGTGGCAACACTGAGTAACGCCTCAACCATCCTCTCTCGACGTTCCCTTGACCTTATCCCAGAAGCTTCAGCTATTCCTTCAAAGCTTCGTCTAACCTCAAGGATGGTTAGAGGCTTCTCTAAAAGAGTGGCCTGTCTGTAAATTTTGCTGGCTTCAAAGACTGCTTTGACCGCTGAACCAACGTCTCCGGTTTTTGCAAAGGCGTTATTGAAAACTTCCCAATTTGTCTTAGTTAATCGTTGGATAATTGTTGTTAAGGTTATCCAGCCCACTTCTAGAACCCGTGAATCCCACCGCGGAAAAGCTCTACCCAAGATCATAGAAACAGCTGGCTCAACCTCGTCATGATCTAGGTTTTCCAACAAATTCGCCACCATTTCCACCATTAAATTACGCTTTGACGTTCTTTCAAGTCTCTCGCAAAGTTCCGCTAAAACTCTAAAAGGAGTTCCCATAAACCCTGACCAAGAACAACACCGAACCCGAAAAGTAAAAGCTTTTCTAGTTCTTAGTCAAGCCATACGCGTTTCGCTTTTAAATCTAAATAAAAAAAGATATAAATCACCATACTTCAGTTGATTTGCACAGTTAAGGAGCATAGCGAAAGTGCCAGAATGGAGGTACTCCATAACCGAGCTAGATCCAGAAAGAACCGCAAGAGCAAGCGGTCGAGAGCTTAGGATATCCCATAAATCTGCTAGAGAAATATGCCGAACCATAAAAGGAATGAAACTAGGTCAAGCCAAAAGATTCCTACGAAACGTTATAGAAAAGAAACAAGCCGTTCCCTTCCGACGTTTCACCAAAAAACAAGCCCACAGACATGGAATCCAAAAAGCCTTTGCTGGCAAGTACCCAGTAAAAGCCGCGAAAGAGATCCTAAAAGTGCTTCAAAACGCCGAAGCAAACGCTGAATTTAAAGGACTAGACATTGAAAACATGCGAATAATCCATGCTTCAGCTTACCCCGGGATGAAAATAAAACGATATATGCCTAGAGCCTTTGGAAGAACCTCACCCAAGTTCGAAACTATGACGCATGTGGAAATTGCCCTACAAGAAATCCCCACTCCAGCGGAGGAAGCCTAAAATGTCCGTTACCAAACATTTTATTGAAGAAGCCATTAAAAAGACACAAATTGACGAATTTCTACAAAAAGTTTTGGACAGAGCCGGATACGGTGGAGTGGAAATAACCAAAACTCCACTGGGCACACATATCGTTATCTACGCCATGCGTCCGGGAATAGTAATCGGACGTGGCGGAGAAACCATAAGAGAACTTGCCCACACCTTGGAAGAAAAATTTGATCTTCCTAATCCCCAAATTTCCGTTTCAGAAATAGAAATCCCTGAACTTAACGCTCATATAGTTGCCTCCAGAATAGCCGCAGCCCTAAAAAGAGGAGTTCACTTTCGAAGAGCCGCCTACTGGGCTCTAAACCAAATCATGGAAGCCGGAGCTCTAGGCGCCGAAATAATCATAAGCGGAAAACTTCGAACAGAACGTGCCAGATACGAGAAATTCCGAGCCGGGTATCTGCCTAAAAGCGGAGACCCACCTATGCGATACATGCACAAAGCCGAAATCCACGTCCAACTCAAACCCGGAATCTACGGAGTAAAAGTAAGAATAATGCCTCCAGACGCAAAATTCCCAGACAAACTCGAAATAGTTGAAGCTCTTCCAGAAGAATTCATCAAAGAAGAGGCTGAAACTGAAAAAGAAGAAACCATTCCAATAGTCAAAGCCGAAGTTCCAACTGAGCAGGAAACAAAAAAAGAGGAGGAAACGAGGGAATCAAAGCCCGAGAAGCCCAAGGCTGAAGGAGAGCCAGACAAGAAAACTATTGAGAAAGCAAATAAAGAAAAGGAGGAGACTGATTAATGCCAATCTTAAGGGTAAAAGAAATTCGAGACATGTCCTCCAACGAAAGAAGAAAGAAGCTAAACGAGCTAAGAACAGAGCTTATGCGACTAAAAACCATGATAAAAGCAGGAGGAGCCGTTGAAAACTTTTCCAGAATAAGGGAAATCCGAAAAACCATAGCTCGAATACTAACAATAGAGCACGAAGAACAACTCAAAACTAAAGGAGAAACCAAAGGATGAAAGTCACACCCGCCATAATAAAACATGAATTTATCGGGCTCCAAACAAAAATCGTAAAAAGCTCAAATCCTACCTATACAAAAATCTCAGGCAAGGTAATTGACGAAACAAAAAACACTTTCACCATACTTCATAAAGGAGAAAAAAAGAAGATAGTAAAGGAAATCGCCGTCTTCCACTTCACTTTTCCAGATGGAACAATCGTAGAAATTAACGGAAAGCTTCTAGTTGGCCGCCCTGAAGACCGCTTAAAAAAACGTATAAGGAGACTATGGTAATGGCACAGGTATTAAAGAAACCTAAAAAAACATGCAAAGACCGGAATTGTCCCTTTCACGGTGAACTCCCAATTAGGGGAAGAGTTTTGGAAGGCACTGTGGTAAGTGCTAAGATGAATAAAACCGTAATCGTCCAGCGCGATTACCTACATTATGTTCCAAAATACAAACGATACGAACGGCGTCGAAGCCGGATTCCTTCGCATAATCCGCCATGTATAAACGCGAAAGAAGGTGACCGTGTTAAAATAGCTGAATGTCGACCTATAAGCAAAACTGTTTCATTTGTTGTAATAGAAAGATTGGAGGAAAAGTAAAATGGCGGCTAGAGCGAGAAGAGCTTTTTTCGCCCGAGGATTAATAGGGCAAAGACCGAAAATTTCCCGAGGTTTACCCGCTGGTTCCATGCTTAAATGTGCCGATAACACAGGTGCGAGAGAATTAAGGCTGATACAGGTAATGGGATATAAAGGAAGGTTGCGAAGGGTTCCAACCGCCGCAGTAGGTGACATGGTAACGGTTTCTGTAAGACGTGGAACCCCAGATATGCGTAAAAAAATTTTTCAAGCTGTAATCGTTAGACAACGGAAACCCTTCCGGCGTTCCGAAGGAATATGGGTTCAGTTTGAAGACAATGCAGCTGTAATAATGACTACAGAAGGTGAAATGAAGGGCTCTGAAATTCGAGGACCAGTGGCAAAAGAGGCAGCTGAAAAATGGCCTAGAATAGCTAGTGCTGCAAGTATAATTGTATAGGAGAACATGTCATGCAGGTCACAAAACCTAGAAAACAAAGAAAAATGTTGTTCCAAGCACCACTGCACAGGCGTTACAAGTATTTCACAGCACCTTTAGCGCCAGAGCTCCAAAAATCCCATGGCGTAAAATCTCTACCCGTAAGAGTAGGCGACACTGTTACGGTAACTCGGGGAGACCATAGGGGGTTCGAAGGAAAAATCGCAAGGGTTGACCGCAGAAAATATCGTGTTTTTATAGAAGGGCTAACTCGTGAGAAAGTTGACGGTACAACAATATTCGTAGCTATTCACCCATCAAAAGTCATGGTAACTAAACTAAACTTAGACGACAAATGGCGGAAAAAGATCTTAGAAAGAAAGAAAACTGCAAGAAAAGCCTTTGAAGAAGCCGTTAAAGCCATCGAGAGAGCAGTAGCTAAAAAACAGGAAAAAGAAAAAGAAGAATCGAAACCGGAAAAGCCGAAAAAACCTAAGGCTGGAAAAACAAAGGTTAAACCTCGGGAAAAGCGGAAAAAAGAAGAAAAACCTGAGACTAAAAAATCAAAAATAGGCACAAAACGTGTGAAACGTAAAACGGTTAAACGTTCTAAGAAAACCACAAAAACCGCTAAAACTGCCAAGAACAAGAAAACGGGGAGGAGTTAATGGGAAAAAAAGGCGCAAAAAGACATTTAAAACGTAAACCAGCTCCAAAATTCTGGCCTATCTCCAAAAAACAGTTCGTATGGGCAATAAGACCTTCCCCTGGTCCATATTCACTTAAAAATTGTCTGCCCCTAGGCATGATTATCCGCGACATTTTGGGGTTCGCTGAAACTAGAAGAGAAGCAAAAAAAATAATTTCAAACCAAAAAGTTTTGGTTAACGGTAAGATGCGACGCAAGGATGATTTTCCAGTTGGGCTCATGGATGTTGTTCACATAAAAGAAGCGGAAAAAACCTATCGTGTGCTTCCTTCACCTAAAGGGTATATTCTTCACCCAATACCAGCTGAAGAAGCAAATTTCAAGCTTTGTCGAATTGAGAACAAGACTCTTATAAAAAATGGGCATATTCAACTAAATCTACATGATGGCTATAATCTCCTAATAAAAGTGGCTGAACCCGCGAATCCCGTTGAGGATGTGTATACAACACTGGACGTTTTAAAGATAAAACTCCCAGAAAAAGAGATTTTAGAGCACATTAAACTGAAAGAAGGAGTTCTAGCCATAATCACCAGCGGAAAAAACATGGGTAAACATGGAAAAATAGTTGAAATTGAGAAAAGAGAAGGGCAGAAACGTAGAAACTGGCTGGCAACCATTCAGGACGCCGCAGGAAATACTTTCAAAACTAGATTGAACTACGTCTTTCCCATCGGCGAAAACCAATCCCTAATATCATTACCAGAAGGTGACTAGGATGTCAGAAGAGGAAATACGTAAAAAATGGCAACAGAATCCCATGCTTAAACCAAGAATAGAAAAAATAGTGGTAAACATATCTGTAGGTAAGTCAGGTGAACCCCTTGAAAGGGCAACCAAAGTCTTAGAAGAACTCACTGGACAAAAACCATGCAAACGGAAAGCCAAAAAGACAATCCGCGACTTTGGCATAAGGAAAGGCGAGCCTATTGCTTGCCTGGTCACACTTAGAAAACAACGTGCTCTTGATTTTCTACAAAAAGCCTTGGAAGCCGTTGATAACAAGCTCTCTAAAAGCTGTTTCGATGAACACGGCAACTTCGCTTTCGGAATAAAAGAACACATAGAAATCCCGGGAATGAAATACGACCCTGAACTTGGCATTTTCGGCATGGATGTCTGTGTTTCACTATGTCGCCCCGGACAACGCATTAAGTATAGACGCATAGAAAGAAAGAAAAAAATCGGCAAACATCACAAGCTCACACCAGAAGAAGCTATGCTTTTCATTAAAGAATTGACTGGAGTTGAAATCGTATAAAAATGGTGAACGCGTATGGCTAAACAAAAACCTAAAAAAGAACGAAAATATGGAAAAGGTAGCCGACCCTGTAGACGTTGTGGCGCTTACGGTTCAGTTATCCGCCGATACAATTTATATATATGTCGTCAATGTTTTAGGGAGATTGCTCAAAAACTCGGATTTAAGAAATATGAATAGAGGTTAAACTGATGGACACGGTGGCAAACGGACTGACAACAATAATGAACAATGAAATGCGAAACAAACGCGAATGCATAATTAGCCCAGCATCTAAACTGCTAGGAATGGTATTACGAGTCATGCAACTTAACGGATATATAGGCGAATTCGAATTCATTGACGACGGCCGCTCAGGCAAATTTCGAGTTCAACTTCTCGGCAGAATAAACAAATGCGGCGCCGTAAAACCCAGGTACCCAATAAAAGTAAACGAGTTCGAAGAATGGGAAAAACGCTTCCTACCATCCAGAGAGATAGGCATACTAGTAATATCCACTCCCCACGGAGTAATGTCCCATAAAGAAGCAAAGACAAAACACACTGGAGGAAGAATCCTAGCCTTCGTGTACTAAGAGGAGTGAACCCATGAAGACCATAGAAGAAGTGAAGTCAATTCAAATCCCTGAAGGTGTAGAGGTCCAAATCGAAGGCAAAATAGTTACAGTGAAAGGCGAAAAAGGAACAATAACCCGGGGCTTTTCCACAGCTCCTCTCACAATTGAAAGGGAAGGGAACACTATAATTGTGAGGGCACACTGGCCCCGTAAAAACGAAGCGGCTCTCGTTGGAACAATTGCATCTCATATTCGAAATATGATAACCGGAGTAACGAAGGGTTTTACTTACAAGCTCAAAATAGTTTTCTCTCACTTTCCCATATCCGTAAAAGTCCAAGGTAAAACAATTTTAATAGAAAATTTCACGGGCGAAAGAAGCCCTAGAAAAGCCAAAATCGTCGGTGACGACGTAAAAGTCATAGTTAAAAGCGAAGATGTAATAATCCAAGGCATAAACCTAGAACACGTAAGTCAAACTGCAGCAAACATCGAACAGGCAACAAAAGTCAAAAACAAAGATCCACGAGTGTTTTTAGATGGCATATACGTATATGAACGCACAGAGGGAACTCAAGAATGAAAAGAACCAAAGAGGAAACAATGAAAGATTCAAGAGAGAAACGGAAGGCCCTAAAAATCAGAGAGCAACTAAAAAAGAAGAAGCCAGTTTTTGTTCGACAGGAAAGTTGGCGTTATGTTCGCTTAAAAGAAAACTGGAGGAGACCTAAGGGATTAGACAATAAAATGCGAAGGAAAATAAAAGGGTGGCCAGCAACAGTAAACATCGGCTATCGAGCTCCTAAAAAAGCTAGGGGATTACATCCCTCAGGATATAAAGAAGTAATAGTTCGAAATGTAGATGATTTAGAAAAGATAAATCCTACTCTTCAAGCAGCACGAATCGCCCATACGGTTGGCCTGAAGAAACGTGCTCAAATTCTATTAAGAGCCAAAGAAAAAGGAATACGTGTTTTAAATCCACCTAAGACGCCAGAAACCGCAGAAATAGAAGAAACAGTTGAAACTGCAACATTAGAAGAAACGGAGGGGAAAACCTAATGAGCCTGAAAAATCAACGCCGCCTAGCCGCTGAAATTCTAAAAATAGGCGAAAATCGCGTATGGATCAATCCAGAACGGATAGACGATGTCCAGATGGCTATAACTCGCGAAGAAATAAAGAAACTCATACATGAAGGCGCCATTAAAAAATTAAAAGAAAGTGGCATAAGTCGAGCTAGAACTCGAGTCTTACGAAAGAAAAGGAAAAAAGGTTTAAGACGCGGCCCAGGAAGCCGAACTGGAAGTTCCGGAGCAAGAATCTCTAAAAAAGAGGCTTGGATGCGAAAAATAAGGTCTCTACGCCGAAGACTACGCGAACTAAAGGCAAAGAAAATAATTACTGTAAGCACTTATCGCAAGGTTTATCGGATGGCTGGTAGCGGAACCTTTAAGTCTATCGCGGAAATGGAGCGTTACCTAAAAGCTAACAACCTTTGGAGGAAAAGATAGAACATGGCTAGGGGCCCACGATATCGGCTGCCCTTCCGGCGAAGATTAGAGGGCAAAACGAACTATCGTATTAGAAGAGCATTGATAATTTCAGGTAAACCTCGCCTTGTCGTTCGGGGAAGTTTAAACCATATGATCGTCCAAGTTCTGAAAGCCAAACCTCAAGGTGACGAAGTGATTGTTTCAGCCCACACCCAAGAGCTCATGAAAAAATATGGTTGGAAAGCTCACTGTGGAAATTTACCTTCCGCTTACCTAACTGGGCTCCTCTGCGGTTTCAAAGCCCTCGCGAAGGGCGTTAAGGAAGTCATTTTAGATATAGGGCTTCATGAACCAGTTAAAGGTGCAAGGATATTTGCAGCCTTAAAAGGCGCCGTTGACGCAGGACTTCATGTACCTCATAGCAATGAGAAGCTTCCAGATGAAAAAAGGATAGAAGGGGTTCACATAGCTGAATTCGCTAAAAACCTTAAAATTGATCCAGAAGAATACGGAAAACGGTTCTCTCAGTACTTAGCAAAGAAGCTTCCGCCAGAAAAGCTCCCCCAACACTTCGCCAAAGTCAAGGAGAAAATTATTTCATCGTTTAAACCCAAGAAAGCTAAGCCTAAGTCTAAGAAGGCTGAAAAGCTTAAAAAAGTTAGGAAACCCAAAAAGACAGCAAGAAAGCCTGCTGGGAGAAAGAAAAGTGTAAGAAGGAGGAAAAAGAAGGAGTGAGACGTTACCGTCCAACAACTCGGCTAAATATCGAAGAATGGGTTCCACGAACCAGATTAGGAAAACTAATCCAAGAAGGAAAAATCACCTCCATCGAAGAGGTCTTCATAGAAGGGCTGCCACTACGCGAACCAGAAATAGTTGATGTGCTCTTACCCGACCTCCAAGAAGAAGTGATAAATATAAACTTGGTTCAGAAACAAACCGACGCAGGAGAAAAATCCAGATTTAAGGCTATAGTCGCCGTAGGAAACCGAGACGGTTATGTGGGCTTAGGCTCTGGGAAAGCTAGACAAGTGCGAACAGCTATAGAAAAAGCTGCTATAAACGCACGTTTGAAAATAACTCCCATCCGCCGAGGATGTGGAAGCTGGGAATGTGGATGTGGAAAACCTCATTCTCTTCCCTTCCAAGTTGAAGGAAAATGCGGTGGAGTACGTCTTGTAATAATACCTGGTCCTCGCGGACTTGGACTTGTGGCTGGGGAAGTGGCAAAAATAATCCTAGGTCTGGCTGGAATTAAGGACTGCTGGACTCGAAGCTATGGTCCAACTAGAACAGTTCCATCCTTTGCTCACGCCGTTTTCGATGCTTTAAAGAAAAGTTACGAGTTAGTTACTCCCGCAGATTGGGTGAGATAGGTGAGCAAGGCCAAAAGCGGAAATAACTATAAATGCCTTATTGCAGTTAGAGTTCGAGGCGTGATAGCTGCCTCTCGAGATGTTCGTGCCACGCTTAAAATGCTTAACATGAACAAAAATTACCATGCTGTGCTGATTGATGATCGCCCATCTTATTTGGGAATGCTAAAAGAAGTTCAGAACTACGTGACTTGGGGCGAAGCCACTAAAGAAACAGTTCGAATGCTCATTGAAAAGCGTGGTCGACTTTTAGGTGATAAACGAATAACCGAGGAGTCTGTTAAAAAGCTAGGATTCAACTCTTTAAAGGAACTTGTGGAAGCCATTTACAATTGTTCGATCAGCTACAATAAATTGCAAGGCGTGAAACCCTTCTTTAGGCTTCATCCGCCCTCGAAAGGCTTCAAAGGCAAGGTTAAGAAAAGCTACCGAGCAGGTGGAGAAGCCGGATATCGAGGAAAGGCCATAAACGATCTCATTAAAAGAATGGTTTAGCCATAAGCCTACGTAATCTTTGCAACCCAGCAGATAGTAATCACCGGAAAGCACTCTTAACCTGTTATTTCTTTCACAGTAATTTTTTATGCGCTATTGCAGAAATAATGAGGGGACTGGTATGAAGTATGAAATTAAATATAATCCAGCGTATTCCCTTTTAGAAGTCAATCTGGAACCAAAGGAAGTCATTGTAGCCGAAGCTGGTGCCATGGTATATATGAGTCCCACCATTAAGGTACAAACACGAAAAAGGGAGAAGAAAAGCTTTTGGAAAAGTCTCAAAACAGCTTTTCTTGGCGCTGAATCTTTCTTTGTTAATGAATATATCGCAGAAGATGGTCCAGGGAAGGTTGGTTTTGTTCCTGCACCAGTTGGAGATATAAAGCATTTCAGAATAGAAGCTGGGAGAGGATCAATTCTTCAAAAATCCGCCTACGTAGCCTCTACAAGTGGAATTCATTTAGATACAGAGTGGCAAGGATTTACTAAAGGGCTTTTTGGTCAAAGCTTGTTCATGCTTAAGGTTTCAGGAGAAGGCGATCTATTCGTAAATGCTTTCGGAGCCATAGACCATCACAGCTTAAAGAATGGTGAATCTTTGATTGTAGACAACTTTCATCTGGTGGCATTTGATAGTACTTGTGAATACAAGGTAAGAAAGTTTGGCGGGCTAAAATCTACCATACTCGGAGGAGAAGGCCTGGTTACCGAGGTTTACGGGCCGGGAGATGTATATATTCAAACAAAAAATGTACGCGAATTTGTTGATTGGCTTTGGGAACTGCTTCACGATAGAGTGGAAAATACTGCCAGAAGAATTTCTGAAGAAAAAGGGAAAGTCGGCTTTAGCTTTGGCAAGCGGTTCTGATTAGAGCTGTAATAAAAAGAAAAAGATAACTGTCGCATAGTTGTGCTATAACTTAGGGTCTTCTCTACTAGCGAACTGCTTATTATAAATCCATAATTTTCTATTGACACTTAAATGGAAGAAATTTTTTAGTTGGATTTTCTTTTAGGACTTGTTTTAGCTGATTTATAGTTAGCCCTGTTACTTTATCTCCGTAAATTTCGCACTTCCAAACGCTGTTTCTTTCTTGTGATGGAACTATTACCACCTCGGCTTTATTGCCTATCGGTAGGTCAACGTAAACATGAAAAGAATATTTTGTCTCTCCATTTTTTGTCACTGTTTGCCATTCTGTTCGTTCTATTTTGAAGCCATTTCCCCGTAGGATTTCTAATACTTCGCGAGGGTTATCTGAGGAGACGCTTATGTCTATGTCGCTATTGTAGCGTATGGTCCCACGCCAAACACTTCCAACAAGTTTAGGGTGAAATCTTGCTAGGGTTTCCATTATGCGTAAAGCTTGCTCTCGCATTTGGATTAACCTTTGAACTCTTTCTTTTCCTTCTCTTTCTTGAGCTATTTTGTCAAGTTCCAAGGCTATTTCTAAATTGCTAGGTAAAACTCTAACGCCTAGAATTTTGGCGGCTTTTCTCTTGGCTTGTTTATATTCCTTCTCCTGGGAAGTATAGAGAAGTAGAGCTGCTTCCCTTGCTATACGTTTCCTTAAATTTTTATGGTCGACTTCTTTCATGTTACCACTTGAGAACGTCCGTAAACTTTCCTTATTTGGAGTGTGTGATCAGCGTATTTTGCGAAAGTTTGGTCGTGAGTTATAGTTATTATCTGCCTAACCTTCAAATCGGAAAGCATTTTAGCTAAGTTCTCTATAGAACGGTCTTCCTCCTCATTTCCTAAATTTTCCGTTGGTTCGTCAAGTATTAAGAGTTCCATAGGTGTACCAGTTCTAGCTTCAAAGATAGCGTTTCCTAAGCCTATACGATAAGCTAATGCAATTTCAGTTCTTTCTCCCCCAGAAATATCACGATAACTTCTTGTATAAGCACCCACACGTATGATTGGTGTATAATTTTCATCTATTCCAACCCCAAAGTTTGTGGCTGGGTTAATTAAAGCATAAGTTCGCTCAACATGCCCTTGGATAGCATCCAGATACATAGCTCTTAGATCCGGAAGGACAGCCGTACATCCCCTTCTTATAGTCCGGAGTTCATCAACCATACGCTTATGCGCTTCAAGTTTTTCATGGATCTCCTTTCCAGTATTTATTTTATCTACTATTTCGTCAAGCCTTTCCCCTAAGTTTCTAATTTCTCCTTCTATAACACGTAAATCTCCTTCTAATCTTTCCACAAAAGTGGATTGGCTTAGTAGCTTGTTACGCTTTTCCATATGCGCTTGTTCATCGTAGAGTGGAAGATTTTTCTCTAGGGCTTGAATCTGATTCTCCATGTCGATAACTTCTATGCTTATTTCCTCTAAATTTTTCTGGAGAACAATTATTCGTTGTTCATATTCTTGAATTTGTTGATGCTGCGCATTTAATCTGTCAACCGTTCTGCGGATGCTTTCACCTATCTTCCCGAAAAGCTCCCGCAATGCTTTCTTTTCCTCTAGTAAAGCTTGGTTTTCCAAAATGGTTTTTCTTAGCTTTTCAACTCGTTCAAATCTCTCTTTCCGAAACCGTTCTGCCTGGTGCGTGGAAAGAGGTTGCCCACAATAGGGACAGTTCTCCATTCCCGAAAGCGCTTTCTCTCTAGCTGTCTCTTCCTCAATTTTTCTCTGAGCCATACTTATCGAGGTCATTAGTTCCTGCACTTTCATGTCCAATTCCGTGATAAAAACTTCTAAAGTTTCCACAGAACTTTCGCCTTGATAGCCATTGTTTCGAATCTGATCCCACAAGTCAAAGAGTTTAGTTTTTAAGGCTTCTTTTTCCTTTCCTTCTTTTTCCAGAAGTGTTTTTAAAGTCTTTATTTGTCCATTTATGCTTTCCATACGTTGCTTTTCATTTGCTAATTGCTCTTTCTGACGTTGTATTTCTTGTTTCAATTGAAAGTATTTCTTGGCTTCCTCTTCCATTTTTTGGATTTCTTGTCTTAGCTTTTCAAGCTTCTCTTTCTCCTCTTTTAGTCGTCGTTTCAAGTTTTCCATTTCTCTATTTTTTATGTCTATTTTGTCAATGGTTTTATTATATTCTTGTGAAAGCGCTTCTAAGTCATATTTTGCGGCTGTTTCTTCAAGGTTTTTCAGATAGCCTTCCTTTCCCCTTATTATGCCGCCGAGTTCCTCCCATGCTTTTTCAAACGCATCCAATCCAAGAAGTGTATCAATTACGTTCTTACGTTCTTTTGGGGTCATATTAAGTAATGCTTTAAGTTCTTCCTGTCTTGTCAAAACCGTGTACTCCAACAGTTTCCGGTCAACCTTTAGAAGAGTTTTCACGTCCTTATCGAGGTCCTTAGCCTTACTTCTCGTAAGAATCTTATTATCTACCACTATACTAAGTTTAGAGGGATCCTGAGCTATTCCATGGGCTGTTCGGGTTAATCCCCGTCTTATTCGATAGGTTTTTCCAACTTCTTCTACGGTTAATTCAACCTCTGCTGAGGGCATTCCATCGCGAATTATCCGCTTATATTCAGTAAAGGCTTCACTTCCAAAGAGAGCGAACTCCATGGCATCTATAAGGGAGGATTTTCCCGCTCCTTTCGGGCCTACTATGGCGATGAATCCTTCTGGGAAATTTACTTCTCCTTCTTCCCAGGAACGTATCCCTCTAAGTTTTATTCGACGGATAATCATTAAGTGTCTTCCCTCTCCTTCCACACGCGATAGAAGTTCTCAATTTCCTTTTCCGCCACTACCGTTCGCTCTTTGGCTTTCATGGACCTGTCCGAGAGAATTTTGACCAGTTCAATAGTGAAGGATGCGTATTTTCCAGCTTTTTCCTTGAAGACTTCAGAATAATATTTTGTAAGTATCCTCTCCGCTTTAGCGAAGATTGTTTCTGCTTCTGCTAACTCTATTCTTGTTAAGGTTTCCTCAGGTGTTTTTAGGTTGTTTACTAGTCTTACATGTAAGGCTTTTTCTGCGGTTCTCCTTATTGACTCGTAGTTTACGTCCACCCTGGAAACTCCGCGGGGAAGCGTTCCATCCATAACTAGAACTAAGATGCATCCTTGCTCATCTGCTTCAGAAACTAGTTTTCGCGCCTTTTCCTCGATATCCTTTGCATCAAGGCCGCTAAAATCTTCCTTAACAATGTTGAATTTCCGGTAATGAGTTATCGGAATCCGTGTAATCTTTGTTTCTCCATCGCTCTCAACCTCAACTAAGTAAAAGCCCTTCTCATACTCATACTGCGTATAATCGGTTGTTTCAAGACTTCCTGAATAAGCGTAAAATCCTTGGTTGAAACGAAAGTAAGCAGGCATGTGAAAGTGTCCAGAGGCGTAGTACTGGAATCCTTTCGGTAATTCGCCCGGATAAAGCTCTACCTCTGCTGGATGCAGATTTAGTTTGGAAAAATCAACGCCTTGATGCAGTACAAAGATGTTATATTTACCTTTCGGTGTCGGCGGATGCTTCCTAAAAAATTCCTTTCCAAATTTTTCGAATTCGATGCGTGTGCGAAAGTTTCTCATGCCGTAAACATATACTTCCCCGAACTCGAACGGTTTAAGAGGTAGGTACTGTATGTGTCCGCCTTTGTGCAATGGATCAAGAACAGTTCCCACACTGCTGCTGTAAACCGCGTCATGCGAGCCTGGAACAACTAAGAAGGGCAGTTTCAAACTGTCTATAGATTCTATGGCTGAACTCAAAACAACGTTTGATGGGTGAGGGTCGTTAAATAAGTCCCCCGCGAAAACAATGAAGTCAGGTGACAGTTCCTTAGTTTTCTCAATAAACTCTTGGAAGGCATTCATGAAATCCTGCTGCCTTTCTTGAAGGTGATACTGTCTATATCCAAGATGAGCATCAGAAGCGTGTATAAACCTTACCGGATTCAACTTTCCTCACTCCATGAACGCCTCGTCCAACTTGGGCCTTGGCTCGGAAGTAACCTTCGTACGGTGCTGTTTTACCAACTCATTGAAATGATAAATTTTCACTGGTAATGGGAAGGGCACCTCACCCTTATGCGGATAAGAAATTATGGCTTCGCCTATGTCCAACATTTTCATCTCGTTTACCAACGGATCCATGTCATCCATTGCATTTTCAGCTACAGCGTGTCTCCCCCGACTTTGAGCCAATCCAAGGATGACATTGGTGTTTATGTTTCCTGCTACGTCCGGGTCAAGTCGATGAGGGATCTGAACTACGCAAAGCAGTCCTACCTTGTATTTTCTTCCTTCTCTCACCAGTTCAACAAATATGTTAGTGCCCCGCCGTAACACTCTTTCGCTTAGAACGCTTAGTGCTTCTTCAAGTACGATCAGCACAGATGGCTTTTGAAAAAGCCTTTCCGGGTTTGTGTCGAGCAGTTTCTTTCGCTCTTCTAAAAGCTTAGATGTTAAGATGCTTATTACCGCCCGTTCTTCTACATCGGTTAAGTTGCGAGTGTTGATTATGCATATATGCCCAGCGTCAAGTTTTTGTTTAATCTCCTTTATTAGGTCTCTAGCTGCTCTTTCTACAAAGCAGGGGCGGGAAGCTAGTATTCGGATTTTTCTTATTAGTGGCTTTAACGTAACATCCTTAACAAGTCCTTTGAGTTCTTCCTTACAAAAAATATCCACGTCTTCTGGTTTAAGGTTTAACAGTTCCACAAGCCATTCTTCTCCAAAAAGGCCATTCATCGACATACACGCGTCTACTTGGGCTGGTGTTAGTTCAGGAAAAATTGAGAAGAAATCGTTAGGAGAGATCGAGGTTAAAGAAATTTTCGGAGTCACAGTTTCGTGCAAATCATAATAATGAATATTTTCCATCCCTAACTCTTGTAGCCCCACAAGTCCAGCTTGAACTGTTTTATAGTATTCGTCATGTGCATCGTAAACAAGAACACCGTATTTGCCTTCTGGAGCGTTGGCAATTGCGTATATTAAGGTTTTGACAAAGCCAGTTTTACCCTTACCGGTAATGGCGTAAACTGCAATGTGCCTAGACAAATCTGCTCCTTTCAATCGTACCTTTACTTTATAGTTTCCTCTAACCCGTAGGGTTCCTACTTCCAAGTCATAACCTAATCCTTTAAGCTCTTCGATGAACTTCAAGTCTTCATAATCTGGTAAGCGAACGTCTGAATGCCGTGAAGGCAGTTGTTTCGGAATATAGGGTTTTTTGTTTCTATTTTCGTCATACTTGAAAGAACACAACAAGGTTCCAATGAAGAATTCGCCTGATTCTCTCGCTTCAGCTACTTCTCGGAAGTTTGGGTCGCTCATTATCCTTCGAGCTGTTGCCAAAGCCTCCACGCTTTGAGCTTGGAAAGCTCCAGTTACACGTATAAGAAACTCCTTTTCCGAATTTACGAAATCCACAATTTTCAGCAGGTCTCCTAAATAGATTTCAGCAGTTTCATGTTTAGCAATGTAGATTTTATCAGGGAACTCTGCCCAAGCTACATTTCCAACTATTTCACCCATAGTTTTCACCTTATCAGTCGGTTTAGCAGCATGGCAAAGGATGTGGGAAGCTGTTCGCCTCTGGCTTCCTGATAAGCGGAATTAAGCTGTTTCAAAAATTCTTTTAGCTCTAGATCTAAGATATTGTGTAACCGTTTGTATATTACTGCCAAAACCTCTGCCTTGTTTTCCACATCTTCTCTTAAGAGCCGAGGTAAGTAATTAATGCATAATTGGTTTTCTTGTTGATGGAACTCTTTTACGATGTTGTCATCGGCTATATACGCCTCATCATGTATATTTGGCAGTGATGGTGGAGTTACATGGTATGCCTTTCCATCTTCAAAGTAGCCCAAGACAGGGACATGCACAAGTTTCATGACATTGGCATAAATTACATCTTCTATATCGGGTAATACGGCTTTAACCTGCTCAGGCGTTAATCCCAATGGTTGTGGATGTTCTCTTGTATGGAAACGCATGTGTGAAACCACGCCTAAAATCCGTATTTCGTTGGTTTTTATCCACACGAAGTCGCCTAGCCTGGGCTGAACAGCCTCTGGCCTAACCTTCGGACTGTGAAGCGCCACTACAAGTTTGTTAAGTTCCCCTTCAATTACCTCGCCTATGACTTTCAAACTAAACAGCCCCCGTAAGTTCGCATAAGCTTATCTCATCCATTAACGTGTAAAGTTTCCTTCCATTTAGAATTTCCCTCTAATCTTACAATTTCACGTTTATATTATCTGAACGTTTTTCCTTCGATTTTTGGATGAAATCTTCACGCATCCTCCGTGAACTGTTAACACTTGGTCAAGTATCCGATAGAACCGATTTCGATCTTCGCTCTTTATAACCGCTAGTTCGTGTGCTCTCGCTAACGTGTAGGGGTATCCTCTTCCGAGAACGCATTCCGCGGCGATGGAACGCCACAGAACATTCAGTTTATCCAACTCATAAACAAAAGAAGGTATTTCTATTCGTGTGGGCATCTGTGAGTCAATTCTAACATAGAAAAAACCTATTCTTCGGCCATAGTTTTTATATTCATTCAGAATATTACGATGGGAAAGAATGAAAGGCGTTCGATCCCCAAATTGTTTCAAATACCTATTGAAAAGGAAAGCATCTGTAGGCAATTCGCGGTCGTCAATTTTCTGTTTAGCAACCAGTGACCACAATGATTTAGCGACTTCTCGCGCGTTGGAGTTAACGATATATCCTGCAATGGCTATATCATTCTTTTCACATAAAAGAATGAGATCCTCTAAATTTCTGATGTAAGTTTCCCGGAATGTTTTTCTAATCATTGGTGAAAGGAAGGATAAGATGAGTGTTCCGTCTAACAGTACTATAATTTCCGCATCGGTATCTAGAGATGGAAACGATAATGGGCAATCTCTTTTGTCTACACATGCTATGCATTCAGCATCTTTTCCACGTAACTTCATAATGACACATTTTGTGGTTTTTATCTCATGCTCCCAACGCCAATAATGGATAGCTGCACTACTAGCTGTTTCAGCGCCCTCGTCTGAAACTTTCGTCAAATCTTTTGGCGTATAAAATTTTGGAAAAGTTCCCTGATAAGCTGTGCAACCATCTAAATTTTTGCTTCGAATCATGACGTTATAGCCTGTTTGAACCATAGCGACTTTAGGTGTGATATGCTGGTCGAAGCCTATTTGGCTACCGTCAACCGCTACTATAACCTTGTCAGCTAAACAGTTGACCGCCCATTCTTTAAGCTCTGAAATATCCTGGAAATTTTCCTTTAAAGAGTAGACATAGTCTTCTAGCGGAAACGGTTCCAAAACCGAAGCTTCAAAGCTCATTTCACGCTTCGAAAGTTTCTTAATTTGGTGGAATTTCCCAAGGAGAAAATCCAAGTTTTCCCGAACCTTTTTTCCATACAGAAGCAGTTCATCTATTTTACGGTTTATCAAACCAGCGACCTTCAGATCGTCAAGAACCATATGCACCACCCACAAACAGTATTTAAAACCCTAACTTTTAAACACCTCTCTTCCTCTTTGTGGTTCTTGGAACCCTAGAAAATCAAATCAATTATAAAAGACCAATCTTAATGCGTTAATGAGTAATGATGAACATATAATGCATCGTTCTGGCTCAAGACATGATCGAAATTTCAAAAGATCAATGTTTCGTCGGAAACAATGTAGTAAGTTTTTCCTGCGGCAAGGGTTTGGTTATTAAACTTACACAAAAGTATACTGCTGCTGATCCGAACATCAACATTAAAGCCCAGATGCCCCAATGATTAAGACCGAAATTGCCTCCATAAGCCTTGGGATGAAGTAGAGCGAGAATCAATCCATAAATCATAGTTGCTGAAGCGCCCCACTTGGTAGCTCTTTTCCAGTGCATCGAAACGCCAACTACGAAAAAGAAGATGCCAGCTTGAGCTACAGCAGAGCTCGCCATAAATTCTGAAAGGATAGGTGGGGGCGCTGTAAAAACCCACCATAAGGGTATTGCAATGAAGGGGATAAGCATAAAACGGGTAAGCCATAGGAGTTTTTGAGGAGAAAATCTCGGATGTAAATTGTGAACTATATCTCGAGTTACATTAGCCGCCATAATCATGGACATTCCCGCCAAGGTTGCTACCGCAGCCGCAAAAACACTTGCAGCAAACAATGCCGCTAATGGCACACCAATGCTTATGCTCGTCAATACGGCGGCTGAATCACCATACATCGGCCAAAAACGGGGGCTCATCAGTGAATCTCCCCAAACACTTCGAGCAGCAAGTCCAACTACTCCGATCCATAAAGGCGTTAATCCACCTATAACAAGTATGCAGAACATTGTCCAGTACTCTCTCTTGCTAATTTTTCTGACACCTAAGAACCTTGCAATATTATGCGGAAAGCCAGTAGCCATGAATAGAAACATAAAAACCGTAGCAATTGCGCCTATATAGTCTACGCCTGGAAAAGCGAGACCGCTAGAAGCATGTAGAGGCAAAACATACTTGTCTAAAGGAATCGAAGTTGTATTCCCACCAGGCACAGTGTATGTCTGTAAGGCTAACCGGTCTGCAATTAATGTTGCCCCACCAGCCCAGATAAGAGCAGCTACGCCTAAAATCCATCCCACAACTGTAAGTAAAATCCCCTGAAAGCTTGAAACCCACTGGGTTCCGGCATAGCCACCTATAGCTATGTAAATTAAGACCAATATGGCTGTGAAAAGAAGGCTTCCATGAAAGGGCATTCCAGTTGTCATTGTCCACACAGTAGCCATGGCTTTATATTGTCCAACACAGTATACTAGAAGGAGAATTATCATAGTTATCCCTGCTAATGCTTGGATAAAACGGCTTTCAAATCTTATTTTGAGCATTTCAGGGACTGTTCGCGCGCCTAATGCCACATATCTCCGCATTCGATAGCCAAGTACCAAACAGATGGTTATCCCCATTATGCTTACTGTGCCAACAAGCCAGCTTCCAGACCAGCCATATGTATAAGTAAGACCAGCATTACCAAAAATTGCCCAGCCACTAAGATATGAAGCAACCAACGCAAAGCCAGTAACCAAGGGACCTATGTCTCTCCGCCCCACAAGCCATCCTTCAAAGTTCTTTGCGGTTCTACGCATGTAAAAGCCTAGAAAAAAACTAAAGGCTAGAAATGAGCCTATGGCTACAAAAACGGCTAGGGCTAGTTCAGATGTCGCCTCTGGAATTGGCGAAGCCATCTAATTTTCCTCCCAATAATATTTCGTTTTAATCAGAACAGCTAGTATGCTAAAAACTATGGCTATCGAAGCATGTCCCCAATAGGCCTGCCAACCGCCAACAAAATATGCAAGTAACGGAACAAGGGCTATGCATAACGCCATGACAACTAACGTTAACTTTACCGTCCACCTCAACAGCTTTTCCCATCCTTTTCTTCTTTCAGAGAAAAGCCCTTTTATTTAATTTTCTAATTCAACTCAAAGAAGCAAATATTAAAAGGAGATTCACCATAGAAATTTCTTCCACAACCTATAAAGCAGTCTATAAAACTAATAATGAGCAAAAGATAAGATAAGAGAGGGGAGAACAATGAAAACAAAAATTGCCTTACTTGTCATAACAGTTTTAATTCTACTAACTGCAACTCTAAACGTAAAAGCAGCATCAGCTTCAACGACAATACAACAAGTCACAGAGGTAAGAATAATTAATCCCAAAACCGGTAACGGTGCCTTCACATTCTCAAGCGACACCACCCCCATTGGCACACGATTTAACGCCACGGTATGGGTATATGATGTAACCAACCTATTCGGCTTTCAAGTTAACCTAATTGTTAATGACACGCTTTTGAACATTACTCGCACATGGCTTCCAATGACCGATCCAAATTATGTCTTCTATGGGCAAATGCAAATGCCTCTCGGGCCGTCTTTTTACGACAATGATGGCGATGGTGTAAACGAACGAGTCCTAGTAGGTGCTACTGAACTTGCTGGCGCAGTTACCTTCACGGGAAACGGCTTCTTAGCTATAATTGAACTCGAAATAACCTATACTCCGCCAGCCGGAACAGTATCGTGTCTCCTTAACATAGACAACGCAGACACAAAACTATTAAATGCGGGATTGGGCGAAATATCAGCCACAAAAATAGATGGAAACTACAAGTATGTGGGACCTGCCGCTCCAGAACCGCCTCATGCTGAGTTTACTTTCTCGCCTCTTGAACCTTTTGCAGGTAGACCCGTTACTTTCGATGCCTCGGCTTCTATTCCAAATGGCGGTACAATCATTAGCTACATCTGGAACTTTGGCGATGGAACTCCAGAGATCGTTGAAACAGGTCCTGTAACTACTCATGTTTTCACGTCTAATGGAACCTTCAACGTAACCTTAACGGTTATAGACAGTGAGGGACTTAACGATACTACATGGCAGCTTATAACTGTTCAATTTGTTGAAATCAATGTAGATTTGAACGGAGACGGAAAAGTGGACATACTAGACATTGCTCCGGTTGGCCTAGCATTTGGCTCCTATCCCGGAAATGAACGTTGGAATGAACTAGCGGACGTGAATAAAGACGGTGTAGTCGACATATTTGACTTGGTGCTAGTAGCCATGAACTTCGGTTTAACCCTATAACCTCTCCTATTTTTTATCGGCCAGTATTAAGGTGTGAGCTTTATCATATGGCTCTAAATGCACCATGTCTCGGATTTGAAAACCGCGACCTTTCAAAACGTTGATTTCTTGTTGATAGATTTCACGGGGGGCTCTGGTTACGTCTATGCTTTGGGCTTTTATAGCGAGCATTGTCCAACCGTCTGGTTTTAAGAAGCGATCTGCATTGTCCGCTAAAATTTTGGCTTGTTCTGGTTGGGCTACATCGCAGTATATCACGTCTACTTCGGATAAGAACATGGCATATCTTTCTGGAAAACGTGCATCTTCGAGTAGCGG
>DAZI01000028.1 GCA_002507245.1 Candidatus Bathyarchaeota archaeon UBA233 | reverse complement strand
ACTACACCAACAAACAAATCCTAGCTGAGGTTGTAACCGCCTTTCAAAGGTGAATCAAAACATGGCAGAGGAGTTTGAACCTAAACTAATTGCTTTTACCTGTAACTGGTGTAGCTATGCTGGCGCTGACCTTGCCGGCGTTAGCAGAATGCAATATCCTCCAAATGTTCGAGTAATACGTTTGATGTGTAGCGGTAGAGTAGATCCGATTTTCATTCTTGAGGCTTTGAAAAGAGCTGACGGTGTACTCGTAACTGGCTGCCACATTGGAGACTGTCATTACGTGTCTGGAAATTTACACGCCGAAGTTAGAGTTAAACTTGTGAAGAAAGCGCTTGAAATGGTTGGTTTAGAGCCAGAAAGGCTAAAACTAGAGTGGATATCAGCGTCTGAGGGTGAAAAATTCGCTCGAGTGATCAAGGAAATGGTTGATCAGCTAAAGAAGTTAGGGAAAAACCCCCTAAGGGATGGGTGAGAGAAATGAGCTCTATAGAAGAGGAACAGGAAGAACAGGAGAAGCAGGAAAAACAACAAAGTGTGCTGGTCTTGGGTGGAGGGGTCTGTGGAATTCAAGTTGCTCTAGATCTTGCAGACATGGGGTTTAAAGTATATCTTGTTGAAAAGAAGCCAAGCATAGGCGGCCACATGGCCCAACTGGACAAAACGTTTCCAACCCTCGACTGTTCGGCTTGTATCCTTACTCCAAAAATGGTTGATGTTGCTAGGCACCCCAACATTGAGCTATTAACATATTCCGAAGTTCTTGCAGTATCGCGAGCTTCTAAAAGTTTCGAAGTTACAATCTTGAAGAAATCAAGATATGTAAATGAAGATAAATGTACTGGCTGTGGAATATGTGCCCAATATTGCCCAATAGAGGTTCCAAATGAATTCGATCAAGGAATAGGAATTAGAAAAGCAATCTACGTGCCATTCCCGCAGGCAATTCCCTTAATCTACACAATTGATAAAGAAAATTGCATAAAATGCGGATTATGCGAGAGAATGTGCGAAGCAGAAGCCATAGACCATAATCAGCAACCCATGAAAATAACAGTCACCGTAGGTTCAATCGTAGTAGCCGTAGGGTTTCAACTGTTTGACGCTAAGAATAAACAAGAATACGGTTATGGAAGATACGATAATGTCATTACCGGTTTAGACTTTGAAAGATTGGTAAATGCTGCTGGTCCCACAGGGGGTCATTTAGCAAGGCTTTCAGATGCGAAAATTCCTAAGAAAATAGCGTTCATCCAATGTGTTGGATCAAGGGATGAGAAAAGCGGTAACCTTAATTGCTCAAGAGTTTGCTGTATGTACGCAATAAAACAAGCTATATTAGCGAAAGAGCACATTCCGGATGCTGACATACACGTTTTTTATATGGACATTCGTGCTTACGGAAAAGGTTTTGAGGAATTCTATACCAGAGCCAAAGAAGAATTTAATGTGAAATTCGTTCGTGGAGCTGTAAGCGAAATAGTTGAAATTCCAGAAACTAAGAACCTAATAGTGCGAGTTGAAGACACCGAAACAGGTGAACTGCTAGAAAAAGAATTTGACATGGTTGTTCTATCAGTAGGATTAACTCCACCCAGTGACTCAGAAGCGATAGAAAATATTTTAGGTATCTCAAAAGGAGAAGATGGATTCTTTAGTTCCCCAGATCCACAAATCTTCACGGTGGACACTAACATTGGCGGAATTTTCATTGCAGGAACCGCTGAAGGTCCAAAGGATATTCCCGACAGCGTAGCCCAAGCAAGTGCAGCCGCAATGAAAGCCTCAGTAGCATTAGTCCAACTAACCCAGGAGGAAAAACACGTTGAAAAATGAAGAACCTAAAATAGGGGTTTACATTTGCCACTGCGGCATGAACATCGCCGGAGTTGTCAATGTAGAAGAAGTTGCCCAATATATAGGTAAGCTTCCAAACGTAGTGGTAGCTAAACATTATGTATACATGTGCTCTCAGCCTGGGCAAGCATTAATACGAGAGGACATAAAACAACTCGGTCTTAACAGAGTTATTGTTGCCTCCTGTTCTCCCAGAATGCACGAACCAACATTCAGAAAAGTTCTCGGAGAAGCAGGCATTAACCCATTTCTCTTCGAAATGGCTAACATTCGAGAACAAGTAGCATGGGCTCATATGAGGGAACCTGAAAAAGCCACTGAAAAAGCAAAAGCCCTCATCAGAATGGCAGTCGCCCGCGCTCGACTATTAGAACCAATATCAAAAATAGAGGTTAAAGTTGTACCTAGAGCCCTCGTCATTGGAGCAGGAGTCGCAGGTATAACCGCCACTATTGACCTAGCTAAAAAAGGATTCGAAGTATATTTAGTTGAAAAGAAACCCTATGTTGGAGGCCACTTAGCCCTACTGAACAAGCTCTATTGGGGTAAAGACGCCTCTGAAGTCTATACATCCCTCGTCAAAAAGCTTTCCCATCCTAATATTAAAGTCCTCGTTAACTCAGATATCACCAAAATAAGCGGTCACATCGGAAATTTCGAAGTGAAAATCACCCAAAAACCTAGGTGTGTCACTGAAAACTGCAACCTCTGCGGAAAATGCGAAGAAGTTTGTCCAATCTCTGTTCCAAACGAAATAAACCTAGGTTTAGACCAACGAAAAGCCGTCTATTTGCCTTTACCCAATTGTTACCCACCTAAATACATAATTGATAAGGAAAACTGCAATAGCTGCGGCGAATGCCTAAAAGTTTGCAGGAAAAAAGCAATAAACCTCGATGAAAAAACAAGGGAAATAGACATAATCGTTGGAACAATAGTTGTTACGAGTGGTTTCGAACCATACAAACCAAAAGGAGAATTTGGCTACGGAAAATACAAGGATGTAATTACCCAACTAATGTTAGAGAGACTCTTAAGCCAGAATGGGCCTACCAAAGGAGAACTTATCAAACCTTCAGATGGCAAAAAACCGCGGAGCATCTCCTTCATCATGTGTGTAGGTTCAAGACAAGAGCTCAAGGAAGAACAAGGTGAAAAGCCACTTAACGCCTATTGTTCTAGATTCTGTTGTTCAAGTGCACTTAAAAATGCGTTGCTAATAAAGGAACGTTACCCAGAAACCCAAGTATATATAATTTACAGAGACATTCGAACATTTGGAAGAAGACATGAGGAGCTCTATAGAAAGTGCAGAGAGTCCTGGATCACCTTTATTCGATATAAGCCTGAAGAACCCCCCAAAGTAACCGAAAAGGATGGCCAACTTGTCGTAAAAGTTAAAGATTGGCTTTTTAAGGTAAACATGGAAATATCCACAGACCTCGTCGTTCTAGTTGAAGGCATGATTCCAAGAGAAGACACAGCAGATTTACAAGCAAAAATAAACGTCACAAGAAGCCCTGATGGATTCTTCCAAGAAGCTCATCCGAAAATGAATCCACTAGATACTTTCACTGACGGCCTATTCATAGGCGGAACAGCTCAAGGCCCAAAGGACGTAATAGACACAGTTTATCAAGCAAGTGGCGCAGCAGCAAAAGCAGCTATCCTATTAAGCCGTGGTAGAGTCCTGATCGACCAAGTTACAGCAACAGTGAATGAAGAAATTTGCACCGGATGCGGCAAATGCACAAAAGTTTGTCCATATACCGCTATCGAATTAGATGAAATCAAAGAAGTAGCAAAAGTTTATGATGTAAAATGTAAAGGATGCGGCTCCTGCTCCTCAACATGCCCCGTAGGCGCCGTACAAGTTAGACACTTTAAAGATGCACAGATCTTAACCATGGTTGAAAATCTACTTCCCTTTAAGGAGGATTAAATCATGGCCAAATTTGTCCCTACCATTTTGGCTTTCTGCTGCAATTACTGTGCCTACGCTGCAGCTGACTTAGCAGGTGTTAGCAGAATGCAATATCCACCAAACGTGAGGATCATCAGACTTCCCTGCTCAGGTAAAGTTGACATTACTTATATCCTTCGAGCATTTGAAATAGGAGCCGACGGAGTCTTTGTAGCTGGATGCCTCAAAGGAGGATGCCATTTCGTCGAAGGAAATCTTAATGCTGAGATCAGAGTCAAATTAGCCAAAGAATTACTAGAAGCCATAGGAATCGATAAAGAACGATTAGAAATGTTCTTTATCTCCTCTGCTATGGCACCACGCTTTGTGGAAGTAGTAAAGGAAATGACCGATAGAATCAGTAAATTAGGTCCAGCCCTTCCTAAAAAAGTAAAACTAACGGAAAAAACTGAGGAAATGACTAAAAGGGAATTCCTTTACAACATGCTTAGAAACCTCGCCTTAAAAAAGCCCAAAACCCCCATTCCAGTTCCAGAGGGCCTCGAAGAGTTTGGCACAATAAGACATAATCTCTCGAAGTGCATAGGCTGCAAAAGATGCGAAGAAATATGTCCCGAAAAAGCAATCGAATTTGTTAGAGAATTTGACCTTCCAACAATACTGCAAACTATTGGACAAGCAAACAAAGAAAAAATTACGAAACGATACATGTTATATGAAACCTTAGCGAAGATAGCTGTCAAAAAACCCGCAAAACCTATACCAGTTCCCGAAGGGATGGACGAATTCCGAAAGATGCAATACAATCTCAAAAAATGCGCCATATGTGATAAATGCAACGGGATCTGTCCAGAAAAAGCAATAGAAACTATTAGAGAACTTGATCTTCCAGCAATTTTCACATAACCTCTAACTTTTCGCAGCGTATGCTGCCCTCAATAACTTTATACCTAACTCCACTGCCTCATCCAGATGCAAGGTAACCTTACTAACACCGTTCGTTTGGATTTTAAGCTCAATTTTTCCATTACATGCATGAACACTAATCTTGGACATCAATACTCATACTCTTTTTTATAGGTCCTAATTTTTTTACTTCTTCAACGAACACCTTAGCAACCCTAGAAAACTCCAAGGGTGTAGCCGCACATACATTAACCATCTGTAGCCGTTTATTGCTTAAACCAATTTCATCCAAGATGCTCTTGGCAAAGGGCACAACTCTCCCTGCGTACATACCACCTTTTCTATGTTGACAATTGTCAAGTATACAACCAACTAGAAGGATTCCATCAGCTCCATATTCAAAAGCCTTAAAGATCTGGTATAGGGATACCCATCCCAAGCATGGGACCCTAAGAGGCAATATATTAACCGGATACGGCATACCTCCCATACCTACCATATCAATAGTTGCATAACCACATTCGTCACAACAGAAAGCCAAAATGGTAGGAGATATAGACTCACCATTCTTCTTATGAAGTAGTTCAGATATTTGACTTAACATTTGCTGATCGGTATAATTTCTAAGCTGAATCGCCCCTGTTGGACATTTACCCGCACAAGAACCACATCTTTCACATTTAATTTCATCAATCCTAGCAACTAAACCAACTGGCGGTCCTTTTTCATCCTTAGATTCTACCATCTTAATTGCATCATAAGGACAAGCTTTAACACAAAGTTCACAACCATCACAATCATCTTCATTAACATAGGCAGTGTCACAATCCTTTTCAAAACTATTTCTCGAAAGTTCTAGAATTACTCTAAACGCTGTAGCTTCAGCTTGAGTAACAGAATCAGGTATATCCTTTGGGCTGTGAGCTCCTCCACAGACATATATCCCTTTAACGTTAGTTTCCACCGTCTTGAGTTTCTGATAAACATCCTTTATAAAGCCGTTGTTTCCAGTTTGAATTCCCAAAGTTTTTGCCAATTCATTACTGCCTACAGTAGGCACCATTGCCATGGAAAGCACAACCATGTCTGCCTCTATTTCTAACGGGCGATCAAGTAAAGTATCTTCAACTTCAACTATAAGGACCCCCCTAGCTTCATCCTCAATAATCTCTGCAGGTTTTCCCCGAATGAATTTTATACCTTTCTCTCTAGCCCTTGAGAAATATTCTTCATAGTCTTTCCCAACCGTCCGAATATCCATATAACACAGATATATCTGAGCATCTGGATATCTTTCCTTAATAATTAATGCATGTTTTAAAGCTATTGTACAGCAAACCCTTGAACAATAGGGGTTCGCAGTCAGATCCCTAGAACCAACACACTGAATGATTACTATGTTTTTAGGAATCTTTCCATCAGAAGGTCTAACAAGTTCTCCACCCGTTGGTCCATACGGGTCTAAAATTCTTGCCAATTGAAGCTGAGTAATTACATCTTTATAAAGACCATACTTATACTGCCTAATTTCTGACGGGTCATATTCTTGGAAGCCAGTAGCAACAACTATTGCCCCAACATGTAACATAGTCTCCCTAACTTCATCCTCTAATTTAATGGCTTTTACTGAACAAACCTTCACACATTTCCCACACTTATTACAGTTTTCCCAGTCTATCACATAAGCAGAGGGCACAGCATTTGGGTGAGGTTGATAGATTGCCTTACGTTTGTTCAAACCATAATTCATTTCATCATCAACTTCAACAGGACAAACCTTTGCACATTCCCCACAATTATTACATAGGTGCTCTACAACCCCCCTGGAACGAGACAGAACCTTAACCTTGAAATCGCCGAAGGATCCATCAAGTTCCTTAACTTCAGATAACGTATGAATTTTTAAATTAGGGTGTTGTAGAAGTCCAGCACGATAGAAGCATTTCCTAACCCCTCTGAGGAAATTTGGCGAAGATATGCAGAATGCTCCATCGTCAGTTGGAAACGCTAATCCCAATTTTAACGCGTTTCCGCCGATTGTTGAAGCTCTCTCAATCAAGTGAACTTCGTACCCGAAGTCGGCAACGTCCATAGCCGCCTGAAGTCCTGCAACTCCTCCTCCAATTACTAAAACAGACTTACTTATTGGAAACTCTTTTCTTTCAACTTCCGTAGCGCTTTGAACCTTGCTGACAGCAGCTGCAACTATTTTTTTCGCTTTTTCTTTAGCCCCTCCGGGATTATCCCTATGGGGCCATGCACATTGTTCTCTGATATTCGCCATTTCTAAGAAGTACGGATTAAGTCCCATTTCCTTTGCGAACTCTTTGAACATTGGCTCGTAGAGCTTAGGCGAACATGCTACGATCACTATCCTTTCAACTCCATTTCGGATGGCATCTGCGACCAGACGAAGGCCCTCTTCGCCACACAAAAAACCGTGTTCTTTAACAAATTTTATGTCTTCAAACTTGGATACGAATTCTGCAAGCTCCTTGAAATCTATCACTTTAGAGATTGTTCCACCACAGTTACACAGGAATACTCCTAAGGTCGGATTTTTCTTAGACATTTCTATCCCCTTAATCATGCCAAGCGTTAATATTCCAAGACTGAAATTGCAAATATAAATATTATAGTTTTAAAACTTATTTACTCAATTGGCATTCAGTATCTCGCAGGGAGAAGTCATGGAACAAGAAAAGCTGAAGAAAGGGTTCGAGGCGATGCTTGACTCGTTCAGAGATAGAAGAATACGTTGGCTAGTTGGGAAAGGCAAAATACTAGTTGAAAAGGAAGGAATGACACTAGAAAAATATGAAAAATTAATGGAAAACATATTGCAAGCTGAAATAGAGAGAAAAATGATTATTCACGAATTAAAAGACGGTATATCAACGGTTAGCCAAATTTCACAACGTTTGAAAATGCCTCCAAAAAGAGTTTTTGAACATCTAATGGCTCTTAAACGCCTTAACGTCGTTGGAATAAGCGAAGGAGAGGAAGAGCTTGAATTTCAATTACTGCTTTAGTTCCGTCTGTTCATTAGAGGGTTGTGTTAAACATGCCGGAAAATCTTAAAACAATCCAAGTTTTAAAGTCCCTAAAAACCACGAAAATTGACCCAAACTTCAAATTTGAAGTTGCAAAGATGCCAGGTGGAGAAAGCATTAAATACTGTTTTCAATGCGGAAAATGTACTGCCACGTGCCCTATTAGACGATTTGACAAAGAATATACGCCTCGTCTAATTATAAGAGCCACATTGCTAGGTTTAAAAGACATAGTATTATCCAGCGACGTAATATGGCTTTGCGCAACTTGCTACTCATGTACCGAACGATGTCCTCAAGGAGTAAAATTAACCAATATAATAAGGGCTATAAGAAATCTAGCAATTGAAAAGGGTTACATTCATCCATTCTTTAAACTTCAGGCGAACGCAATTGCTAGCTATGGCAAAATATACGAAGATGAAGAATTCATAAATGAGTTACGTAATGACTTAGGGCTCCCCCCAGTAACCCCAGTGAAACGTGATGAAGTACACACCATTTTACAGCATACCAAAGTGAAAAAACTTCTACTAACCAAGGAGAAGGAGGAAAACTAAACATGAAATACGTATACTTCCCAGGATGCGTAACACCGCAAAAAGAGAATGCGTATGAGCTTTCAATGAGAAAAGTTGCAGAAAAATTCGGAATTCAACTACTTGACCTCGAAGGAGCAAATTGTTGTGGCTTCTTTATGGAACCCATTGACCATCTAAGCGCCACACTCCTAGCTGCTAGAAACTTATCCCTAGCCGAGGAAAAGAAATGTGATCTACTCACTCTATGTCCAGCATGCTTCGGGCATCTAACAAAAGTAAAGAAAGAACTTACTGAAGACCAAGAACTGAGAAAAACTGTGAACGAGGCTTTAGCGGAAATAAACAAGAAATTTGAAGGTTTTCTAGAAGTAAAACACTTCATCAAAGTTCTTCTTGTAGATGTTGGAATTACAAAGATAAAAAGAACAATCACAAAACCATTAACTCGACTTAAAGTTGTTCCTCATTATGGTTGCCACATACTAAAGCCCTCTGATGAACTAAAACTTGATAATCCTGAAAACCCGACACTATTGGATTCCCTCATAAAAGCCACAGGAGTCACATTTTTGGATTATATGGAAAAGAGACTATGTTGCGGAGCTCCAATCATAGGAGTTAACGAAAAACTATCTTTAAGAATCATGAGAGAAAAACTTAGAAGCGTCCAGAAAGTTAAAGCCGATGCTATAATCACCGTGTGTCCCTTCTGTCACCTGCATTTCGACCTAAACCAGTTTACTGTACAAGAAGAATATTCTGAGGAGTACAACATACCAATTCTCCACTACACTCAATTACTAGGGCTTGCACAAGGACTTAGTCCAGAAGAACTTGGACTTTACGAAAACCGAGTACCTACCGACGTTATCCTAGAAATTCTATAACTGTTAATATTTCCACAACTGGCGTTTAATCCCCTTAATATCTAGTTTATTTGGCGGAAACGGAAAATTCCGAATTGGTTGTCCAGGCCTCTCATTCGCATAAGGTCTATTACAGCCAGGGCAACCTGAAGTTTCAAAGGGTTTGCCGCTCTCTATAATCTCACTTAACATTTTCTTATCTATTCCAAAATAAACAAGCTGATCATGGTCATTGAACTGCATATTTTCAAATCTAGAGATTTTATTATCTATTAGATATCGAGCTAATTGAACTCTTCTATATTGTCCAATAGGCGGTTGAGGTCTATTTTCAAGCTTCGATCCCTCTTCTGGAAAGAATGAGAACAAATGAGTCCTAGCTCCCATATCATGAACCATTTGAATTGTCGCCGCCATTTCTTTCTCAGTTTCTCCTAATCCTACAATTAGATGGCAACCAACATTTCCCTCCCCCATTATTTCAACGGCTTCTTTAAGACCTGTAACATATCTATCCCACATATGGGGTCCTCCCGCTCCTTTTCCCCTTAACTTATAAAATAACTCCGGCGTAGCCGCATCAATAGCAATACCTATTCTCTCTGCGCCTGCTCGTTTAATCTGCTCCATATGCTTTTTTGTCATAAGAGTTGGCGTAATCAACGCTGAAATTGGTAAGTCCACATGTTTATGTATTTTCTCTATCAATGCTAAGATATCTGTTGGCGCCCTTGGATGGGTAATCATTGAAATGCATACTCTTTCTACCTTATGTTGAATGCTTCGAATTCTCTCAATTACCTCATCTTGACGATAGGATGGCCACTCCACCCTTATCAGATTTTTACATTCACTACCGCCTGGAATTTCCCTTGCCTGCCCGCAATAAAGGCAATTTCCCTTGCACCCATCCCTATACTGCATCAAAAGGTTAATACAAGTCAACTTTGCGTTTCGATAAAACATGCCTGATTCAAATCCCAACGTCATTGCAGCAGCACAACTGACCCTAATCCATTCCGGAGATTCTTGGACCATATTAGGACACCACCCAAACTGATTAGAGTATCTTATGAAAGGTAAGATATAAAGTTGATATTTATAATATAGTTTAAGAAAAAGACATCAACAATGCTTAGAAACGTCGAATTAACTGCAGACAGGGAGTGGCTCATGAGAGAATGGAGATTGCTTGACACGGGGCATCGTTGTGCAGCTGAAAACATGACACTAGATGACATACTGCTTGAATGCCGCTCGCAAAACCTAATTCCAAATACAATCCGATTCTTACAATTCAATCCGCCTGCAGTTTTAGTTGGTTATCACCAAGTCGTTGAACATGAGGTTCGAATAGACTACTGCAAAAATCATGGCATTGACATAAACAGACGCATAACCGGAGGAGGAGCAATTTATTTCGACAAAAACTCGTTAGGATGGGAAATTATCGCTTCTACATCCGATTTCATTAACTATCAACCACTTGAAAGACTTTACAAAAAAATGTGTGAAGGCGTTATTCTCGGATTAAAAGCTCTTGGAATCCAAGCATCTTTTCGGTCAAAAAACGATATCGAAATTAACGGAAGAAAAATTTCGGGGACCGGAGGAACCGAACGAAATGGAGCTTTCCTTTTCCAAGGAACTCTTCTTATCGATTTTGATGTCGACACCATGTTGCGTGCACTTAGAATTCCAATAATGAAACTTAAGGATAAGGAAATTAACTCTGTTAAGAAACGAGTAACTTGTATAAAATGGGAATTGGGTTATCAACCCAATATTGATGAAATCAAACATGCATTGACAAATGGATTTGAAAACGCTTTTGGAATAAAACTCGTTGAGGGAGGATTGACAGAAACAGAAAATAAGCTTTTGAAGAAAAGACTTAGTAGATTCCAGTCAAAAAAATGGATTTTTCTTGAAAGAAGACCTTTAAATGAAGCAGTAGAGGTTTACGCCATTAGAAAAACGCCGGGAGGCTTAATCCGGGCCTCCTTGGCCATCGATGAAGGAACAAAAATTATAAAAAATGCATTAATTACTGGTGATTTCTTCGCTTATCCTTCAAAAGCCATTTTGGATCTTGAAGCTATTTTAAAGTATTCTCCTTGTGATGAAAAAGAAATTAGGCAGACAGTCTATAGCTTTTTCAAGAATACTAAGGCAAAAGTGTTAGGAATCACTCCTGAAGACATCGTCCAAATAATTCTCGAGGCAATTGAAAAAATGAAATATGAAGAGTTTGGGATTAACCCATCAGAGGCTAACCATCTTTACACAATTCTAAAAAAAGGCCCAGAAATCCTGAAGGATGGATGCAACGTGCTTCTTTTACCCTACTGTGCCAAACTTTTAACGTGCGAATATCGAAAAAAGGATGGCTGTGTAATGTGTGGAAAATGTTCCGTGGGTATAGCGTATGAACTAGCCTTGACATCCGGGCTTACTCCTATTACAATACAAAATTTTGAACATCTAATGCAGACACTAAAGGAACTTAAACGGAAAGGTGTTAAGGGATTCTTAGGGTGCTGCTGCGAAGCCTTTTTCTGTAAACATCAGAACGATTTTGAACAAGCGGGAATTCCAGCTATTTTAATAGACATTGACAGCCAAACATGTTACGATTTAGGGAAAGAAGAAATAGCCCTAAAAGGCGATTTTGAGAACCAAACGGAGTTAAAAATCGGGTTATTGAATAGGCTTCTACAAGCAATGTCCATATTCAACAATTCCGGAAGTAAATAAAAATGGAAACCCAGGAATTTGATGTTCTTGTAGTGGGAGGGGGGCCAGCAGGAACAGTTTCAGCTTTAAGGTGCTCCCAGTTAGGTTTTAATGTCCTATTAGTTGAGAAAGAAGCTGAGGGTCGACATAAACCATGCGGCGGCATACTCACTCCTGCATGTGTTAATGTAATCCAAGAAACTCTGAATACAAGTATCCCAGAAAATGTTTTTTGTTCACCGAAAAAACTTGGTTTATATTATATACCCCCAAGCGGAAAGAAAAATGGTGGAAGCGTCAAAAATTATGAACTCTTTAACGTTGAGCGGAGCCTTTTCGATAAATGGCTTATAAAGCTTGCCGAAAAATCCGGTGTCCAAATATGGTATAGCACCAAGTTCATGAAACTGAAGCAATTTCCTTCTCCAGAAACATTACTAATGAAAGATAAGCATTCCTTTAAAATTAAAGCTCGCTGCATAATTGGTGCAGACGGAGTATACTCAAAGGTACGAAGTTGCCTAGATCCACCCATGAGGATGCGAACTATGAGAATCTTGCAAGAATACTGTAAAGCAAAAGGAGATTTTGAAAATTACTTTTACGTTGTTTTTCGCAGTGATTTTTCTCCTGCATACTCGTATATTATCCCTAAGAATAACTACTACATTATTGGAGCTGGATTCAATGAAAATTCTCCAAAAACCGCGCTTTTGTACATCGAACGATTTAAGGAGTGGCTGCAGAAAACGTTTGGCTTTAGGTTGTTCTCTTTAGAGAAAAGGGAAATTTGGGCGATTCCATACGGATTTACTTTTAATGGCAGTGGTAATGTAATTCTTGTAGGAGATGCTGCAGGTTTTTGTAATGCTCTCTCAGGTGAAGGCATTAGACTGGCTATTGAAAGTGGTATTGCAGCAAGTAATGCTGTTGAAAAGGCTATGGCTGCTTCTAAATCACTGTTACCTATTTACAATGAGTATATTGTATGGATCAATGATTTCGTGCATGCAATGTACGAGTTTGCAAGTAACTTGACTGATGATGATAAAAGAGAAGAATTTGTCAGGTCAGAGCTTTCTAGGATTCCCTTCTGAATAAAATTCAAGATTTATTACTTGATATGAAAAAATGTTAGTGAGTTTTAAGAAATTAATTGATGTTTACCTTACTATTTCTTTTTTAATCTATTCTCAATTTCCTTTTTGTACCATTCAACAGCAGCTTCTCCATGAACGAGGTTTTTCAGGTCAGCCTCAAGATTAGTGGGTTTTAAGATGGCTATCCATCCTTCCCCATATGGATCTTCATTCACTATTGTTGGTTTTCTTCTAATTGCCATGTTTACTTCGTCTATGACGCCGCTTACTGGCGATTCTACAGGGCCTATCCATTTTCCCGTTTCAAGGGTTGCCAAGCCCTTCCCTTGTTCGATTTTCATTCCTTTTGGCTTAACACGGATGAAACGAATCTTTCCGGCAAGGCTTTGAGCAAGGTCAGTAATCCCTATTCTTACTCTGTTATCAGGCTCTAGTTTAGCCCAAGTAAGTTTTGCTGGCCAATAATAAAGGTCTTCAAGAAGCTCGTATCCTTCAACCTTTACCATTTCTTACCACCTTGTTCTCAACTATGAGCGGGAATCAATTAAAAAGTCTTACTATCTTGAAAGTTTTTATAATTGTAATATTTATATCAATAATCTATATCGAGATGGGATCCAACGTGCAAACAACCTCACTAAAAGAAATCATTACACGGATGATGGGTAACGAAAGACTGAAGATCTGCCAACAATGTGGAAAATGTGCCGGAGATTGTCCAATTGCAAAAGTTATTCCAGAACAATTCAATCCCAGACGGCTTATTCAAAAGATAACCTTGAATTATTCTAGAGAGATGCTTTCAGATGTCGAAATATGGCTATGTGCCTTCTGTTATCGATGCCTAGAAAGATGTCCCAATAGAGTGGCGATTCCGGAAATTCTAATGAGAATTAGAAATTTATCCGTGGAAAGCGGGGACACTCCAAAACAACCTTCTGCATTAGTGAAGAACATGATTGAAACCGGTCGTGTAATGGAGGTTCTTGATGAAGTAGAGGAATGGCGAAATTCCATTGGTCTACCTCCATTAAGGCAGACCGTTTCCGAGCAGGCTCTAAATGAAATTAGAAAAATAATCGAAACAACTGGTTTTAAACGAAAACTGGGATGGGAGGACAAATAATGGAATATGCCTTTTTCCGAGGATGCTTAGCCCCTATTAGAGAATATGGCTATGAGCTTTCAGTAAGAAATATCCTCAGAACCCTAAATGTCCAGCTCGTTGACGTTGAAGATTTCAGTTGTTGTGCCCCAGCATGTCTGTTCTACTCCTTTGACTTCACTACTGGGGTAGCGCTTACCGCTAGAAATCTATGTGTAGCCGAGGAAAAAGAACTTGACATACTAACAATGTGTTCAAGCTGTTTCTCAAACCTATCAAAAACCAGAAAATTGCTAACCGAGAGCCCTGAATTAAAACAGCAAGTTAACGAAATTCTTTCAACGATTGACAAAGAATTTGTAGGAAACACTGAAGTTAAACATGTTGTCACTGTCCTTTTTGATGATATAGGGGTAAACAAAATCAAAGAGGCAGTAACAAATCCTCTAAAAGGAATTCGGGCAGCTGCCTTTTATGGTTGCCATTTGATTAGGCCACATGATGTTATAAAGTTTGATGACTCCGAATTGCCATACACATTAGATAAATTAATTGAAGTAACTGGGGCAGAAAGCATATATTATAAGGAGAAAGTCGGTTGCTGCATTGGATGCGGGGCCTTCTTCGGAGGTGTAGGTGAACAAGTAGCCTCTCGTTTGCTCCTAAAAATTGTAAAAAGCGCGAAAAAGGCAAAAGCCGACTGTATTGTCGTAACTTGTCCTTTTTGCGCTTTTCAACTTGACTTAGGCCAATTTGGCATTGCTGAAAACGAGGAAACAGAAGCTGTCCCTATACTTTACTATACAGATCTTCTTGGTTTAGCATTAGGACTTCAACCAGACGAGCTAGGCGTTACTCTCCACAGGGTAGATGTAACGCCTCTTCTTGAAAAAATAAAATCATAAGAAAGGGTGATAATAAATGCAAACTTTAAGAGAAGAGCTATATTCCATTGTCGGAGAAGACCGTGTCACAGATAATTTACTTGAACGGATATTATACAGTCATGATCTAGCTCCTATTCCTCCGGAAGTTCTAACCCTTTTTAAAACACTTCCTGACGCTGTTGTTAGACCTACAAATGCTAAGGAAATAGCCGAACTTATAAAGTATGCTCGGAAAAAGAAGATTCCTGTTATCCCCCGTGGAGCGGCAAGCTGGGCTTACGGAGGAGCTACTCCTGTTAAGGGTGGAATAGTTCTCGATTTAACTGGAATGAACAAAATCATAGAAATCGATAAACAAGAAATGACCGTAACAGTCGAAACTGGCATAAACTGGAAAAAGCTCTTAGAAGAACTGGAAAAGAAAAACCTCTTTTTCCCAGTCTATCCAACCAGTGCTCCCTCAGCCACCGTTGGCGGCTGGATCTGTACCGGAGGTTTAGGAATTGGATCCCTGAAATATGGCCAACTTAAAGAAAACGTAGTAGAAATAGAAGTTGTTACACCAACTGGTGAGATTGTACAAGTCCCCAATAAACCAAATTACAAACTAGACTGGTTTTTCGGCTCAGAAGGAACGCTTGGAATAATCACAAAAGCTACCCTACGTATTCATCCAGAACCCGAAGTATTTTCCCCCCACGCCATATGTTTCAATGACACAGAGCAAATGTGCAACGCTGTTTCGAAAATTCTTAAAGATTCAACTAAAATTTACTTCATTAAATTCACAGATGAAGGATATTTAGATATCAGAAGATCTCTCGGTCTATTTGCGCCTAAAGCTGCTGCATGTGCCCTATTCGTCTTTGAAGGCTCTAAGAAAACAGTCAGAAAGGACTTAGAGAAGTTTCATAGTATAATTAAAAAAATGGATTGTAGTGAACTGGATGCAGAAAAGTCACATGAAGAATGGGATGAAAGATTTCACCCAATGAGAATCAAAAGAGCTGGACCAACACTGCTTGCTGGAGATGTCTTAGTTCCAGTTTCGAAACTTTATGAGTTTTTTGAGAGGCTTTGGAAACTTAAAGAGAAATTTAATCTTAAAATGGGCATTGAAGGCACCGTGGTATCACGAGACTCGACTGTTGTAATGCCTATGTTTCTTTCTGACGAAAGAAAAAGATGGAAGTATCTAACCGCAATGCCTGCAATCAAAGAAATAACCGATCTAGCCCTTAAAATTGGGGGAAAACCCTACGGAGGATTTGGAATTTGGAACTCCTTCTATCTTGACAAAGTTTATAGCAACCTTGAAATCAGAAAAATGAAGGAAAGGAAAAAAAAGCTAGATCCAGACAACATAATGAATCCTGGAAAACTCTATCGTGTTCAAACCAAATTTAGAGTTCCACTCACAGCAAAAACTTACAACTTCTTCATGTTCCTACTCAAAATTCTTAGAAGATTCGATTAAACGGAGATGGAGAAAATGGAGCTGATTGAACTTAAAAAACATAAAATGGAAGACGAAATTTACATTTGTGCTCAATGCGGCTTTTGTCACGAAGTATGCCCAATATATGAAGAAATAGGCTGGGAATCTGCATCTCCTCGCGGGAAAATCTACTGGCTTAAACATATTCTCAAGCCTGGGCCTCTACCAGTAATTGAGATCGACAAAGAATTTGCGAATAGATTTTTCCAGTGCACTATTTGTGGGCATTGCAGTGAGGTTTGCCAAACGAAGATTAATACTCCGGAACTGTGGAAAGCTATTCGAACAGAAATTTATCAACGAGGACTCTGGCCTGATGTTTTGAATGAACTCATTGAAGCTCTTAAAAAAGAGAAAAACGTTTACAGCATGCCTAATGATGAGAGAACTATTTGGGCAATGGATATAGAAGAGGAAATTAGAACAAAAGTTAGAAAAAAGGCGAAAGTTGCATACTTTGTAGGTTGCATTTCATCATTTATGGGGCGTCTAGCCGACATTCCTCTTTCAACAGTCAGAATAATGGAACACGCTGGAATTAACTTCACTGTTCTTGGATCAGAGGAATGGTGTTGCGGAAATCCCCTTTTCCTTGCTGGTGCTTCCTCATTAGCAGAAGAAATTGTCAGATATAACGTTGCAACCCTCTGTAAACTCGGCGTTGAAACGCTCATCACCACATGTTCAGGTTGTTACCGGGCATGGAAACAGGAATATCCAGAAATACTTAAAGAAGATCTTGGATTTGAGGTTCTTCACGTCAGTCAATTCTTAGCTAAACTTGTTGATGAAGGAAAACTAAAGCTCAGAAGCATTGACGGTGTAGTGACCTATCATGACCCATGCGAAATTGGCCGGCACTGCAACATCTATGAGGAACCTCGAAAAGTTCTTGAAAACATACCAAAAATAAAATTTGTCGAACTACCTAAAACAAAGAAAGATTGCAAATGTTGCGGCGGAGGAGGAATGCTCAAAGCAACAAACCCAGAACTCGCCGCCAAAATAGCCTCCAGAAAAATAGACGAAACCACAGAAGTAGGCGCAAACATTTTAACTTCAGGATGCCCAGCATGTAAGCTCAACCTTATGGATGCAATCTTCGAACGAGAAGCCACGGTGGAAATGTTAGATATTACTGAAGTTGTTGCAAGAGCATTGGGCTCTTAAAAGAGTCAGCCTCTTATAAGCAAAAATCTAATCTTGCAAAATTAGCTCTCTTCAGTAAATGAGGACCATATTAATGTTAACCTCACCAAAAAACTATAATAAACTGTTGCACAGCAATGAAGAAGAGTTTGAGAAAATATTGGCCTATTCCCGTGATATTAGCTGGAAAAACCTTGGAAGAAAAATTATCTTTTATGCCCCAAGCTTCATTCATTATGAAACCGACTATTTTTGTTCGTCGCCTTCAGCCTTTCCATCAATCTCTATAACAGGTTCTTATTGCGCTATAAAATGTAAACACTGTGCTGGCAAAATCTTAGATACAATGATCCCCGCTACCACACCAGAAGAACTGATTGAAGTGTGCACTACTATCAAGAATAAAGGTGGAATTGGTTGTCTAATAAGCGGTGGATGTATACCAAGTGGTTCCGTACCACTTGACAAGTTTATAAACGCCATCGCTGAAATTAAGCGAAAACTAGGACTAACAATTGTTGTGCATACAGGAATAATTAACCTCACAACCGCAAGAAAATTGAAAAAGGCAGGAGTTGACGCTGCGTTAATTGACATAATTGGCTCAGACAAAACAATACAAGAAATTTATCACCTAAACGTTAAGGTTGAAGATTATGATAAATCTCTAATGGCGTTGCATCAATCCAATCTTCCCTTCATTCCTCACGTGGTTGTAGGGCTCCATTATGGAAAACTAAAAGGCGAACTTCAGGCATTGAGAATTATCTCTAAATATGATCCTCCAGCCTTAATAGTGGTTGCATTAATGCCAATCGACGGCACTCCTATGCAAAACGTAAAACCGCCCTCTCCAAAAGAAATAGCAAGAATATTAATGGCCGCTAGGTTTATGCTACCTACCACGCCTATAGTCTTAGGTTGCGCCAGGCCAAAGGGCGAACACAAAGTTAAAACAGATATGCTGGCTATTAAGGCAGGAGTCACTGCGATAGCATTCCCCACAGATGAAGCAATTCAATTTGCTGAATCAATTGGGCTAAAAATAATATTTTCACCACTATGTTGCTCTCAGATTTTCAATCAAATTAAAGTTTTGTCTTAATTTTATAGATGATAATTGCAAGCTGGAAACAAACAATAAATAGGAATTCTATATAAATTATCATAGATATAGTAGAGGTGAGTAAATGGGGTCAGCTTATATTCTTGCAAAAATAGAAGCAGGGAAAGAAGAAGAAATTTTTGAAGAAATAAGGAAATCTACAGAAATTGAGGAGGCAAATGCAACTTATGGCGTCTACGATTTAGTGGTCAGAGTGAACTTTAAAACAGTAGACGAACTTGACGAATTCATATTTGGAGTACTCCGTCGAATCCCAGGAGTGAAGGAAACCGTAACGATGATCATCGCTAAGGAAGTAACAAAAAAAATAAAGAGGTGATTGAAATGACGAAAATGAGCTGCAGAGAATGTTACTTTATTGGTATGAGAGTAAATGAAATCGATAATTTAATCGAAGAAATAAAAGAAACGCTAAAGGAAGATATGGAACGACTAGAAGGATATGATGTTAAAATATACAAGAATGTATATGGCTGTTGCGGAGTAGGCGGAATAGGTCTACTAATAGAAGTTACTGGACCCCAGGAAGGGGAAATAAAAGCTATAGACCTGAAGATTACATCAAAGATTATAGAAAGCTGTGAAAAGGAAAATCTCGAATATCATATTCTCGAGCCCTTAGAAATCATGTAAGGTTTCAACCAAATAACAGGTCTTTATTCTATTTTTCCTGTAGGTATCAAATAATATAACTTAAAATAAATGTATAAATTCTGAACTTATTGATAGAAATGCCGATACTTTGTCGAAGATGTCGCTCTAGCCTAGCTGACGTTTACTTACCATACACTCGGCAAAACCTCTGTTCAAGTTGTTTTCAGGACTTTTATGTCAAGAGAATTAGAAGAACTGTTGAAGGTTTTAGAATGTTCAAGCCAAACGATAGGGTGGGGATTGCGGTTTCTGGAGGAAAAGATAGCGCAGCGCTTATCCACGCACTTTGCAAAGGATTTCCTAACGTCGATTTTGTCGCTTTACATATCAACTTAGGGATCAAAAATTATTCTTCTCATTGCAAAATTAAGGTTGAAGAATTGACACGCCTACTCGATGTAGAATTACATATTTTCGATTTAAAAGAAGAACTCGGCTTTTCCATTGATGATTTCAAAATGACTTTTTATAAAAGAAAGATCTGTTCTGCATGTGGAACTGTGAAACGACATGTTTTAGAGGTTCTGGCTGAAAGAGCCAATACAAAAATCTTAGCTACCGGGCACAATTTAGATGATATTGTAGCTACTATGCTTAATAATTTCTTTAATGGAAATTGGACGCAGCTTGTGAGATTGAAACCTGTCTTGAAACCTTTAATGGCAAATCAAACCCTTAAAGTCAAGCCCCTTATAAAATCTTCTGAAAACGAGAATTTGCTTTACTGCTTGTATTCAGATGTTCCTTTTCGGGAGGTTAACTGTCAAAACGCCCATGTAGAAAAACGGACGAAAGATAGAGAAATGCTTGAATACCTGTCAAAGGACAATCCTGGCTTTAAGTATCAAATGCTAAAAAACTTTTTCAAGCTTATCCCAATCCTTGAGGAATACCTAGAAAAACCTAAACTCATGAAATGTAAATTTTGTGGTTTTCCCTCTTTAGGCGAGATATGCGCGTTTTGTAAGAGAGTCGAAATGGTTAAGGATACTAAACGCTAATGGAACCGCAAAGCGTAAGGTTTTCTTGTAAGTTTTAACAAATAGCTTTAAAGTTCAGCTAGGCTTGGCTGGAGGTACTTATGAAGATTCACCCTTTGACTCTGAAGGATTACGATGCAATTATAAATCTGTGGAAAGCAGCGGGATTGCCCTTCAAGCCTCGTGGCCGCGACAGTAAAGAGGCCATTGCACGGCAAATGCAAGAAAATCCAGATTTCTTCTTAGGCGTTTTTGATGAAAACGAGCAGCTTATAGGCGTTGCAATTCTGAGTTGTGATGGGCGAAAGGGCTGGATTAATCGTTTAGCTGTCCATCCGAAATATCAGCGAAGGGGAATAGCTAAAAGATTAATCACTGAAGGAGAAAAGACCCTCCGAAAACGTGGTGTACAAATTTTCTGCGCTTTGATAGAAGATTACAACGAAATTTCGAAGAGTCTATTCCGAAAATGCGGATATGTTGAGCATAAGGATATCATCTATTTCAGCAAACGAGATAACGAAGAAGTCTAAAACCTTTTAACGAATTTTTCTACCTACTAAAAGAAAGTGTTCTGAACAACTACAACCGCTGGATGCGTACATGTCTCTATTAAAATCTCCGTCCAAATCTTCCATTTCTTTTTGTCTCGATACAGTTTATTTGTTTCTTCTTTATGATGGGAAGATAAGCCTTCTAAACCAGCCATCTCCAAAATTTCCACATCATGCTTTTCAAAAAGTTCGCGAAGTTCTTCTGGTAAAAACCAGTGAGCAGCCGTAAATCCCTCTCCATAAACTCCTGGAACGTAATCGCCAACTCTCCAGTGATGCTTTGCGTATTGCATTTCATGAGGGAACTCTATCAGAAGAGTTCTAAGTAATCCAAGACGGCTTATAACTAAAGCAAATATAGGCGCACCTTTTTTAGCCACACGTACAAGTTCGGATACTGCTTTTTCTCTTTGTTTAGGATCAAGCAGATGACACAGAGGTGCACCTAAACACAGAACTGCATCAAAATTTTCATTTCCAAACATGGACAAATCTTCAATTGACCCTTCCACTATTCGTTTTACCTTTCGCTTAACACCCACACGTTTAATCTTTCGTTCAGCTAATCTTAACATTTCTGGAACTAAGTCTAATAGCACCACTTGGTAGCCTTGTTTAGCCAATTCTATGGTATATCTTCCTGGCCCTCCTTCCGCATCGAGAATCAATCCTTTTTTCGGTAAGTATTTACGTAGAAAATGCATGGTTATCATAAATTCAATTCGGTGGTAGGGACCTTGTTTTAGTCGTTGCCACTCATAATCAGCCGTTTTTGTGAACCATTCCTTAACCATATAAATAGTTTCTCTACATCAATTTTCATCTATTTCAACCTGAACTTTTCTATTAATAAAGTAGGGTAAGTGAAGAAAATAATTTTAGCTATAATTCTTTTTGGCTTGGCTCTTTTACTAGGAACAGTATTATGAGGATTTCCATTGGTACAAGTATTATGGGTAGTAGGAATGGCAGTTGTTGAGAAACATTTCGATAAAGGAACCCTCCCAGTAAGTTTCCTAAAGCCATAAAAACATAATTGAAGAAACTTGTGAATCCCTGCACTTTTCCACGTTGTTCTTTTGGCACTAGGTCTGCTCTTAGGGCGGCAGCTGAAGAGAAAAACATGAGTTGAACCCCACCGATGAGTGGAAAGGCTATGAAAAGTCGAGTTAGATCTCCGTAAACAAATAAGAGAATAGCGGGAATTATGAGGAGATGCGCTGCAATCAATGGTTTTTTCCTACCGACTTTGTCGATGAGTTTACCAATAGGTAAAGAAATCACAATCATCGTTATGAAGAGAGTTGTTAAGATGATTGACCAATAGAACTTCTCGATCAATAGAACCTCTGTTGCATAAATCACAAAGAAAGGTTGCCCTATAGATAGGGAGAACATGAAGAGAAGGTTTGATAGAAAGAGATAAAATGTGGAAGATGGGACTTTCTTCCAAACTTTAACACTCTCTTTCAGCGATTCGGGATAGGAACGTAATAACCCTTTAAAATCAATCTTTTCTGAGGTTTGAATGGTTTCGTGAAGCCGAAGTCGCAGTATAGCCGCGGCTAAATAGAAGGACACTACAAGAAGATAACAGATTCGCATTCCATCAACTAGTCCGTAGTTAAGGTAGAGCAATCCGGCTATCAATGGTGCTGGCGTTGTGGAAACACTTACAATCAGATTTATGATTGAAAAGCCTAATCCCCGTTTTTCTGATGGAAGAGAATCCATCACCATGGCAAAAAGAGCTGGTTGATAAATTAAGCAAAGATTTGCCATTACAGCGCCTATTAAAATCCATTCCCAACTTTGTGCTAAAGCGTAGAAAAGATATGATAAGGCTACTCCGAAAGTCATGCTAGAAACAAGCCATTTTCTTCCATACTTGTCCGCTAAATATCCTCCCGGAAACTGAACGGATGCAAGAGCCATGGATGCAGCGAATCCTATAACGCCTATTATGAACTCATCGCCGTGCAACTCCTTAACATAAAGGCCATAATAGGTCAAAGGCATCTCACTAACCAAATCCATTAAAATCCAGCTTAGAATGAGAATTAAGAAATTTCCTTGGATGAAAGCGAATTCTGCCTTGATCCTTCCGATAACCTTCACCTTCAGCTGTCTCCGAAAGCTAGAAACTACAACAACTCCCGAATAATATTTAACCTTTGATTAGCCTTTTATTTTCCATTCAAAAGGTGATAAGAACTAGCTTATCTGCAATTTACTGGCAAGTGAAACAGAATCAAAGAATTAGCTTATTTATGTTTGTTTAATGTTGCCTTTCTATATGGTTTCCTTTTAAGTTTTGTACCACAGATCGCACATGTGTTCAACTTATAGTTTGGCGGATATTTACGTTTACATGCAGGGCAATATCTAACCCAGTGGACTCTAAATTTTATGCCAAAAGTAAGTAGCGAAGCGAATTCTATATTCATCATGTTAGCGACGTTTTGAACAGAATAATCATCTGTAGCGATTAACGGTGAAAAGTTCATATTTTTGAGCTCCAATGCTAAGGCAAGTATCTGTACGTCTGCTTTAGATAGGAAAAAAGCGTCGCCCAAACTCTCGGAATATTTGTTCACTTTTTTGACAAACAAGTCAGTTGGCTTCTTTATCTTCACCTTTCCGTTTCTTAGGGCTGTTTCAAGCCGCAACGAAGCAAGCGAATTCGAAGATAACTCTTCCCTAACTAAGGGCGTAGTATACTCTTCCTCGCTTATGGCAAATGGGTCAAATCCGGCAATAAATGCTGACGTATCCAGGATAATAACTCTTTTTTTATGATGTTTCGTCAGCCTTGTTCTCCTCTAGCAAAGAAAAGTCGGCTTTCCAAACGCTGATAAAAATCTTCTTTTAACCGGATAAACGAAGTTTTGTTTTCAGACTTAGCAATAGTTAAACGGGTTTCCACATCAAAAATTTTCCGATAATGTCCATCAATGACAATTAAGGCTTTTTCTGGTTTGAGAATCTCTATGGTTAGATTTGTCTTAGCAGAAAAGACAACGGGATGAAAAACCGTTAAGGGGCAAACTGGTGTAAGAACAAAAGCTTCAAGCTCTGGATCTAAAACGGGTCCCCCAGCTGAGAGTGAATAACCTGTAGAGCCAACTTGTGTAGCCACCATAAGTCCATCTGCTCGGCATTCTGCTATTCGAACTCCATTTTTCCATATATTCGCATGGAAAAGTTTCACAGGGATGCCTGCTGAAATAAAAACTTCGTTTAAGGCATCTGGCAATCGTTCTTTTCCAAGGAAAGTAGCTAATTTCCAGTGTTCTTCAATAATGAATTTCCCATTTAAAATTTTGTTCAATGCTTGCTTCACATTCCCAGGTGTTACCTCAGCTAGAAAACCTCGAACCCCCATGTTAACTGCAAGTATAGGTGGCTCAGGTTTAGAAAGGGAAAGACATGTTCGGAGTATTGTCCCATCCCCTCCTATAGTTACTATAAAATCAGTTCGCATCTCTCTTAATTCTAGACTAAGTGTTTCTGCTTCTATCCGTTTTGCAAGCTCAGCTTCCAAATAAACGTTTAATCCCCGACTTTTTAAATACTCTGTTACTTCTAAAGATAGATTCAACGCCTCTTGCATATCTAAACGGGCGACTATGCCCACGGTGTTGAACAAGTTTCTCACCACTTAGATTAATGAAGTGTTTTCGCAACCTTAAGATATATATTCGTGTTGTTTAAAATTGCTGTGGAAAACAAGAGGCGAATTGTTGATGAGCAAGCCTGCTGATGTTGGAAGCTTACGTGTAGGTGGATACATAATAATCGACGATGAACCATGCCGAATAGTAGAGCTAACTAAATCAAAACCAGGAAAACATGGCTCGGCCAAAGCACGAATAGTTGCTATAGGAATATTCGACGGGGTCAAAAGAAGCTTTGTAAAGCCAGTAGATGCCTCAGCTGAAGTGCCAATAATTGAGAAACGAAGCGGACAAGTTTTCGCCGTGATGCCCAACACCATACAGATTATGGACCTGGAAACTTACGAGTATGTTGATGCTCCCATACCTGAAGAGGAAGACCTAAAATCAAAGCTTGCACCAGGCATTGAAGTTGAATATTGGCGCATCTTAGGTAGAGTGAAAATCGTTCGAACGAAATAATCTTCCTAATTTTATGCAGAAGAAATCTCTCTCCTTAGGGAAGCGAAAAACACGTGGACATCATCAACGCAAAACAAGAAGAAATACATCGAACAGCATCATACCTAGTCGCGGAAAATAAAAGAGCAAATATTCCTCTACAAGAAATTCTGTTTTCGAATTGGAGGAACTATAAGCAACTCTTATTTTGAGGTAAATGGAAATTATTGCGATGAACTTATAATGGGACTAATTCTAAAAGGGAAAGAAGAAGGAAGCATTTAATGCGACAAGTAAAACATATAGCACTTAAGCGGGGAATAAGTGTCAAAGAACTGACTGAACAGATGCGAAAAACCGGGGTTTTAGGTGCTGGAAAACTAGGTAAGGCCGTTGAACTTGTGAGGGAAATGTTTCACAACTCCAACTATACGGTTTTTCTAACACTAGCTGGTGCTCTTGTTCCTGGAGGACTTAGAAAAATACTCGCCGAACTAATCCGCGATGGATACGTGGACTTATTAGTAACTACAGGCGCAAACATGGTTCACGATATGATAGAAGCTTTAGGCTATAAGCACCTAATCGGTACATTCCACGCTGAAGACGAACAGCTGAAAAAACAGGAAATTGGCAGAATAGGGGACATCTACATTGAACAGGAAGCTTTCAGACATCTAGAAAAATGGATTTATAAAACTGTAGAAGCGATTCCAGAACACAAGCGTGAAAGAACTTCTTCAATTGATCTTCTATTCGAAATAGGCAAACGTATACATGATGAAGACTCTATACTAGCTACTGCAGCAAAAAGAAACACCCCCATAGTTTGTCCAGGGCTTGTAGATTCAATAGCCGGATTCCAACTCTGGCTTTTCGCTCAAGACAAAACCTTACGCATAGATCCACTTCTAGACACAAAAATCCTAGTTAACAAAGTTTTCGAAGCCAAAAAGCTAGGCATAATAATTCTTGGCGGAGGAATGCCAAAACACTACGCCCTATTTGCCAGCACTTTTCGCGGGGGCGTAGACAGTGCGGTTCAGATAACTATGGATCGTCCAGAACCAGGTGGACTAAGTGGTGCTTCTTTAGAGGAAGCCATAAGTTGGAGCAAGGTGAAAACACGTGAAAAGACGGTTACAGTAATCTGTGACGCTACGATTGCCTTTCCGTTAATTGTTGCCGCAGCTCTAGACTAAGCCTTTTAATTCCACCAGTCCCAGCCTAGCTTTTTGAAACCTAGATACAGAATTGATAGTATTATCCCCCACGCGAGTGCTATGCTAGCATATTGAAGAACTATGTGCTCGGTAACATAAGTGTAACAAGTCCAGGCGCTTATCCCGCAGAGCCCTAATAACAGAAGGGCAAACATAGCAAAATGGATCATCTTTTCAGTAGTCAAACCCTTGTTCCTCCAGTAAACTCCGAATTTACAAACTCAGATTTTACCCCATACTTGTTGTTAAAATTTTTGTTCATTAATGCCCTGAAACATTTATCTTAGAAAAATCGAATAATATGATTTTAGAGCCGATGATGCAAGAAGAGCCGTCGGATTTTAGTGAAGACCCCTGGTGAAGCTGAGGCTCATAACTTCTTTTGAAAAAAGGGGATGGCAAGAGGTTTTTCGACTACTTTGCTACGGCTCCACCTATTAATCCGCCAATAGCAGCAATTATTGCTCCGAAAACGCTTACAAGAAATAGTAGAAAACCTATCACTGCACCGAGAATTCCGCCTAAAACTCCCCATATTGCAACACCTACGAAAGTTGATAAGATCCAAATTATAATTCCGCCTAAAATCCCTGCTGTAAAACCAGCCAACGCTCCACGTCCTATTCCTTTTGCGATAAGACCTGCAATGAGGCCTCCTAGAAAATGAGCAATTATTGGCAGAATCCAGCCTAAAGCACTGATAATTATGAATCCGACGATGACTCCTAGAATCACACTTCCGTCATCACTCAACTAAGTTCCCTCGTATTTTCTTTGCAACGAAAGAATAAATGCTTTGTCAAACATCGAGTGAAAGATGTTATTCAATTTTTATTTTGTAACCTCTTTTCCTAGGCAAACGTACTTCGAGTATGCCATTTCTGAAGGAGACTTTTCTTCTGTTACTTTCCACGGCGACAGGAATGTGGACTTGACAGTAAAACATAGAGAACTCTCCTTTATGATGGGTTATTCCCAAATCCCTAAAACAAATTTTCCGTTTAAGTTTTGCCTTTATCTCAACTAAATTCTCATTCAAAGGCTTAACTTCTATGTCATTTTCCTCAGCATAGGGTAGATCAGCAGTTATGATCACTTCGTTAGGTGTTACAAACACGTTACAAAGGGGTTCCAAAGTGCATGTTCGTGGGTTCCAACTGGGGCGCTCTTCAAAGAATTCTCTGACTCTTTCCTCAATCTCTTCTTCTATGGCTCGCATATACTCTCTTATTAGTTCGAATATGGAGCGTTTCCGGCTTTCAGGTGTCATTTTTCTTCCCCTCTATAACTCTAAACATACAATGGAATATCGTATTCCTGTGCCTTACGCATTTTAGTCAGCTCCCTTTCTGTTCTTTTCATTATGTCTCTTGCTTTCAATCGTATTTCTTCCCCTTTTTCTAGAAGCTGGGAGATGTCTATTCCTATCTCAATTACACGAGAAAGTTCCTTTAAAACCATGGCGGCTGCTTGTGGGTCTGGGTAATTGTAAAAGGCTTGGGCAAGTAGGCTTACGGCTGGAATGTTCTGTTGCATGCAATATTGTAGTACAAGAGCGTAGGGGCCGACCATGTAACCCTCCCGTAGGATTTCAAAGGGTTTATCTAGTTTTCGTCCTTGCCATTCGTTCTTTCCCTCTAGCCATCCTACTAATTGCGGGGTTGAAGCTACGGCGAAGACTTTGGGCTCAACTAATTCTTGACGGTTAGGCGTGGGTATCCCGCCCATTGGAATCATAATTTTAACATTTTTTTGTTTTCCCCATTCAACGAGGAAACGCATTATACGATGTATGGCATCTGCTGGAAGGGCGACTTCAGAAACCGCAAGTAATATTTTTTCATTTCCAAATATCCTTAGAGGCATATGTGGCGTTCCCTTATGTAGAACTATCATGGGCGGCAACAAATCTGTATCCATATAAGCGACTTCTTCAAGTTCAAGTTCCGAAATTATATGAGAAGCCGCAATTACTCCTACCAGCCCTACGTCTGGTAAGCCAAAAAGCATCACAGCTTCTGACGGAATTAACGTTCGTTCAACTATTCTAACATAGTTTGTTGAAGACAAGTTTCTCACAGTAACCATTTTGCAGACTGCTTATAAAAAAGAGTTATGGCTTGATTTAGAATACCTATTTAAATGGGGAGAAAGGCTTTAGTTCGGAGGTTAAAATGGCTTTAGAACGGCTCGGATCTTCGCTTTACCAGGCTTTGAAAAAAGTTTTTCGAGCTTCTATTATAGATGAAGCGGCAGTGAAAGAACTTGTACGCGATATTCAACGTGCCTTGCTTCAGGCAGATGTGAACGTAAAACTTGTTTTAGAGATTTCGAAACATATTGAGGAAAGAGCTCTCAAGGAAAAGCTTCCTCCAGGTATTTCCCGAAAAGAGCACATAATAAAAGTTGTTTATGAAGAGTTAACTCGATTTCTAGGCCAAAAACCCGTCCCACTTAGAGTGGAACCTGGTAAACGGAAAGTAGTTATGCTTGTGGGGATTCAAGGCTCTGGAAAAACCACAGCTGCGGGAAAGCTCGCAAGATACTTCCAGAAAAGAGGGTTGAAAACAGCCCTGATATGCGCTGATACTTATCGTCCTGGAGCCTTAGCTCAGTTACAACAACTCGCAAACCGCATAAACGTCCCAATATACGGTGAACCGAAAACCAAAAACCCTGTTAAAATAGCCCTAAATGGACTTAAGCAATTTAGAGACCGAGACCTGATAATCATAGATACGGCTGGAAGACATAAGGAAGAGAAGGAGCTTATCAAAGAGATGAAGCAACTAGAGCGAACCATAAAGCCTGACGAAATAATGCTTGTGATTGATGGCACTATTGGACAGCAGGCTATGATTCAAGCTGAGGCTTTTAACAAAGCTACGCCGATAGGCTCGATATTAGTCACAAAACTTGATGGTTCAGCGAGGGGCGGTGGAGCCCTATCTGCAGTGGCAGCAACTGGGGCTCCCATAAAATTTATCAGCACTGGTGAAAAACTCGGCGATATAGAACCTTTCGTGCCATCACGGTTTGTAGGTAGACTCCTCGGAATGGGAGATTTGGAAACTCTAATAGAAAAAGTCAAAGAAGCCGAAATAAAAGTTCCAGAGAAAAAAGCAAAAGCCTTCCTTACTGGAAAATTTACGTTAACCGACATGTACGAGCAATTTGAAGCAGTTAAAGGAATGGGACCCTTCAAGAAACTTTTAAAAATGCTTCCAGGAATGTCCTATGATATTCCTGAAGAAATGTTGGAAACCGCTGAAGAACGTTTGGAGAGATGGCGCGTAATAATTCAATCGATGACACCACGGGAGAGAGAAAATCCTAAAATATTGAATTCTTCACGGATAAAACGCATAGCCCGAGGCTCTGGCACAAGCGAAAAAGAGGTTAAAGAACTCGTTAAACAATATTTCACCATGAAACGTATGATCAAAACCCTTCGAAGGAAACGTTTTCCCTTCTTTGGCAAAAAGAAAATGCAAATACCCTTCTGAAACAGCTTTTAGACAAGGACAAAGAAGGTTGAAAAGATTTGCCTAAGCTATTTCAAGAGCAGATTATTTCCAAAGCAATGGAAATGCTGGAGAAATATCCCTTATGTGATCATTGCTTAGGTCGACAATTCGCCCTACTGGGGCACGGAACTGAAAACGCTGAACGTGGAGCAGCAATAAAACTCGTTTTAACTCTAGGCGCTCACGCTCTTATACCAACTGAAAAAAGAAAGGGGATAAAACTCTTAAAAATACTGGCTTCAAACGGTTTCTCAGAAAATGCTAAAGAAACTCTATGCAAAATCATTAAAAAACCGTTAAAAGAACCGTTAAAGATGTGCTATCTCTGCGAAGGGCGATTTAAGAAAATCCAAGAATTTGTCGAAAAGGCATTGAAGAAATTAAACTCTTACGAATACCACAATTTTGTGGTTGGCATAGAACTCCCCATTGAAATAGAGGAACGTGAAGATGAATTTAAAGCAGAATTCCAAATAAAATATGGCGAAAACTTGCGCAACGAGTTCGGAAGAACAATAGGAAAAAAACTAAGCGAAAAAACGGGAAAACCAGTAAATTACAAAACACCTGATATAGTTGTGCTACTAAACCCGTTCACAGAACGAGTTCGAATACAAATAAATCCGTTATATATTATGGGATACTACCGCAAACTTGTTCGAGGGATTCCTCAAGCTAAATGGATTTGTACCCACTGCCAAGGAAAGGGCTGTCAAAAGTGCGGGGGAACCGGAAAAATGTATCTAGAATCGGTAGAAGAACTTATCTCAGAGCCAATCCTCGAAATCACTCAGGGCGTAAAAACAGCTTTTCACGCTTCGGGGCGAGAAGATGTTGACGCTCGAATGCTTGGAACAGGCAGACCTTTCGTTGTTGAAGTAAGAAGTCCAAAGAAGAGATTCCTAAATCTAAAATCGTTGGGGCAAACAATCAATGCACATGCTAAGGGAAAAGTTGAAGTGTTAAGCTTAAAGTTCGCCGATAAAACCGTGGTTAGACGCTTGAAAAAAGCTGAAGCCGCCCAAAAACTGTACAGAGTTATAGTTGAACTTGACAAGGAAATATCTGAGAAAGAGCTTCGATTTTTGGAAAGGAAATTAAGTCACGTTACAATTCGGCAGAAGACACCCCGAAGAGTTTTGCATCGAAGGGCTGATTTAACCCGAGAAAAGTACATATATAAGGTGGAAGTAAGAAAGTTGACACCTAAAATGGTGGAAATGCGAATCCTCTGCCAAGGGGGATTATATATAAAAGAGCTGATTACCGGAGATGAAGGGAGAACCATTCCAAATGTTTCACAAATTCTTAGTGTAAAAGCTAAACCTCTAGAACTTGATGTGCTAGAGGTAATGTTAAAGGAAGAATAGAAAATGAAAAAATCACATGGGTACAAGTATAGAACAAGAAGACTTCTTAAGAAAAAACCAAGAGAACGAGGAAAGATTGGGCTAAGTAAACTTCTTCACCAATATACGCCCGGTGATAAAGTAGTGATAAAAATAAACCCTACCGTACATAAGGGGATGCCTCATCGGAGGTACCATGGAAGAGTTGGAACAATAAAAGAGAAAAGGGGAAGAAGTTACATTGTCAGCGTAACTCAGGGAAAAGCTGTAAAAAACATAATCACTAGGCCAGAACATTTAGAACCTCACAAAGGAGGCTAAACAAATGGCTGAGAAAGGGAAACAGGAAAAACTGTTAACGCTTCCAGAGGTAAAAAAGATACTAGAATCTATAGACGAGTCATCACTTGACCAGTTTCAACGAAGAACCTTAAACTATCTATCAAAGTTCTCAAAAATTGAGCCGGAAAACGCCATTAAAGTAGTTAAGAAACTGGTAGAAGAGTTCGAAGTAACCCCTGAGGAAGCGGTTCAAATAGTGAACTGTATGCCCAAAACTATAGAAGAATTACGGATATTTCTTGCAGGCGGACGGAAAATAATAGAGACCGAAAGATTAGAGGAGATGCTTCGGCTTCTAGACGAGAATCGGAAAGCGTAGTAAGAGCTTTAAACTGTTTCTTGCTAAAATAAAGGCGAAGCATAATGGAGAAGAGATACGAGGAATACGCTTACGTATTAGACTTTCTCCCTCACGGGCGTCCTGGAATACGAATCTCAGGCAGAGCTGGATACAGAATAGGCGCCATAGTTCAACTAGTGGGAGAAGAATACTTTACCCTTCTAGAGGCAACAGTAAAAGAAGGAATCACATTAAAACCTCAAGACCGTGTTTATGTGGGTAAAAACCAAAGGAAAGAAATAACCTACATAATTGGACGTATAGGATATGACGAGTTAACCTCTACCGCGAAAATGGAACTTCCCGGCGTAGTAACTAAGATAGTAGAAAACCGGGAAAAATGGTTTGTAAACTTCTTCAACACCGCTCAGGCTATAACCCCACGTATGCACGCGCTTGAGCTTATCCCTGGAATAGGTAAGAAATACATGTGGCAGATAATAGACGAACGAGAAAGGAAACCCTTCGAAAGCTTTGACGACTTGCAAAAACGAACAGAAATTCCAAACCCTGCAAAACTACTGGTTAAGCGAATACTTGAGGAGTTGGCTGGCGAAAGTAAATATCGGCTTTTCACAAGAAGTGCATAAACATAGAAAGGGAAAACCTTGAAACAACAAGGCTTCCAATATGCTAACAATAAATTTCCACTTCTGAAAAGAATAAAGAGATTGCTCCGTAGAAACGATGTTTTTCCCAAAAAAAGATTAGGACAAAACTTCATTGTAGACGAATCCCTTATCCAACGCATGATAAACTACGCTTCTATCAGTCAAGAAGACATCGTTCTGGAGATTGGAGCAGGTTTTGGATTTCTGACCAAACATTTAGCTAAGCGTTGTAAACAGGTTTTAGCCGTAGAAGTCGACAAAAAGCTTGTACGAGCTTTACGTCGAGAACTTAAGAATCTGAAAAACGTGAATTTCATAGAAGGTGATATACTCAAAGTATATATTCCTCTCTTCAACAAAGTTGTCTCAACCCCGCCGTATTCTATTTCTTCACCCCTACTTTTTTGGCTTCTAGAAAAACCCTTTAAACTCGCTGTGTTGACATTCCAGAAAGAGTTCGGTGAGCGATTAACCGCACCTATAGGAAGCAGAAGCTATAGCCGTTTAACTGTAACTACTTATTACCGGGCAGAAGTCGAAGTTCTCGAAAACGTGCCAAAAACAGCTTTTTATCCACCACCCGAAGTTGACTCCGTGATCATCCGTCTTAAACCCCGAGAAACCCCCCCATTTAAAATCGAGAATCCCGCCTTTTTCCATGAAATGTTGCAAGTGTTGTTTACTCAACGCAACAAAAAACTAAGGAACGCTGTTACCCTTTTCCTACACAGGAAAGGGATGCGACGAGCAAAAGCCACAAAAATAGCTGACTCTCTTCTCTTCCACGATAAACGGGTTAGAGAACTTGCACCCGAAGACATTGGAGCAATAGCCAATGAACTTCACCAGAAAATCAAAAGAGCTTAAGAAGGTGTTCTTTGAAAACTGTATTTTCAACATAAACGAGAACGTCTATGAACCAGCGGAAGACACATTTTTGCTTGCTAAAAATCTATCTGTGAAAGAAGGAAACCATGTTTTAGACATTGGAACAGGCTGCGGAATAATAGCTATCCTTGCAGCTAAGAAAAATGCAATAGTGGTCGCAACGGACATCAATCCTTATGCTCTGAAATGTGCACGAAACAACGCTAAACTAAACGAAGTATACGGAAAAATAGAGTTTCGACTAGGCAGCCTTTTCGAACCAATAAGATCAAACGAGAAATTTGACTTAATAGCTTTCAATGCACCTTATCTTCCATCTGAAAAAACTTCGAAAGAGGAAACCTTGATTGAAAAAGCTTGGAGCGGAGGATCAAACGGCAGAGAAATCATAGATGCCTTCCTCTCCCAAGTCTCAAATTTTCTTAAAGAAAAAGGCAAAGTTCTTCTAGTTCAATCCAGCCTTTGCAACACAAACGAAACCTTGCAAAAATTCGCTAAAAACGGAATGAAAGCTCGAATAAGAGCTACCCTAGACGGGTTCTTCGAAAAAATAGTTCTGTTAGAAGCGGAAAACCAGTAACTCTCCTTATCCATTAAAGAAGCTGTTCAAAAACTATATAACTGAACCCTGTGTATTTTGCTAGAAGCGAGGTGTTCGTGATAGATGTGCATACTTGGAAAGGACCGCTTGAAAGAACTTATCGAAAAATATCGGTGCATATATCCTTTCGACTATAACTTGTTAGATGGAGACAGTTACATACTTACCGTGAAGGACGAAACAACTCTCCACTATCTAGAACATCAAAATATAATTTCCTACGAGATAGTTTTCACTCCACCAAACTTCGTTGCTCACTTAACGGCGAAAAGCAAGTATGGGCGAATGGGCTTATCTTTCCTCAACGCCGCCAAAGTCCACAGTGGCTTCATTGGAAGACTAGCACTCGAAATAGTCAATCTGAGTAATGATCGGAAACCAATAACCATCAAACGAGGCGACCCATTCATGCATATAGAGTTCGAAACACGTGAAGGTTCCCCAGCGCCTTATATGGGGCCCTACCAGTTTCAATTCATGAGTGAGGAAGAAATCCGAATGTATATCCCTATACTAAGAGAAATATTCCCTAATTATGAAGAGCTGGCCAAAGTATGGTTCAAAACAAAGGCCTAACTTAAAATTTATTTAAAAATATTATCTTGGCTTCATAACAGTAATTAAGCTTTTAACAAACGAACTCCTTAAATATAGCGGTTCTGCAATGCAGAAGGGGAGATAAAAATTGCGAGCACGCAATTATAGAGCGGTTAAAGGGCAACCCTACACAAGAAAAGAGTATGTTAAAAGTTTGCCTATGCCAAAAATCACAAAATTTACCATGGGCGACCCTACTGCGAAGTTTGAATATCAGGCTCGCCTAATTGCCTTGGAAAAGGCCCAGGTTCGTCACAATGCCCTAGAAGCTGCTAGAGTAGCCGCTAATAGGCTACTAAGCAGAAAGCTTGGAAAAGAGTACTGCTTGCGTATATTACCATATCCCCACGCCATATTAAGAGAGAACAAAATGATCTTCGGAGCTCACGCGGATAGGCTTCAAGACGGGATGCGAAGAGCCTTTGGCAAACCAATAAGCACGGCTGCCCGCGTAAAGCCCAATCAAACAATAATGACCGTGGATGTAAATGCAGATCATATAGAAGCCGCAAAGGAAGCATTAAAACGGGGAAAAGCTAAACTTCCCATTCCATGTAGAATCGTAATAGAGAAAACTTCACCCAACTAAATTATAATTTTAAGGAGCGAAACGTTTGATGGAGGAGAGAAGAAAAAAGTTAGTGTTATGGTTTGAAGAGCTTCGGAAAGAAGATGTGCCCATAGTTGGTGGAAAAAACGCAAATTTAGGCGAAATGATAAAAGTAGGAATTCCTGTCCCTCCCGGATTTGCCATAACCGCTTATGCTTATCAAAAGTTTATTGAAGAAACAGGAATATCCCGTAAAATTTATGATATAATCCGGGAAACGGTTACAGATATAAATGATCCAAAGCAATATGAGGACGCCTCAAAAAAAATACGTGAACTTATCGAATCAACACCTATGCCCCAAGAGATAGAAGACGCTATCAGAAACGCTTACGCAGAACTAAACCGGAAAATAAACATGAACCAAGTTTTCGTTGCAGTTCGTTCAAGCGCCACAGCAGAGGACCTTCCTGATGCCTCTTTCGCTGGACAACAAGAAACATACCTAAACGTGAAGGGCATAGAAGAACTGATAGAAAAAACTGTCAAATGCTGGTCAAGCCTATTCACTCCCAGAGCAATCTTCTATAGAACTCAGAAAGGGTTCCCTCACGAGAAAGTTCTGATAAGTGTCGGCGTCCAAAAAATGGTGAATTCCAGAGCTGCAGGCGTGATGTTTACTATAGACCCTGTTACAGGCGACTCTGAAAAAATAGTAATTGAGGGAAACTATGGGTTGGGCGAATCCGTTGTTTCCGGAGCAGTTACTCCTGACGACTATATAGTGGACAAGAAAACGCTAAAGATATTAAAAAAGCAGATCGGAAAGAAAACAGTAGAATACATTCGAGACCCGGAAACTGGAAAAACCGTTCACCTAGAAGTTTCTCCAGAAAGGCAAGCTCAACCATGCTTAAACGATGAAGAAATAATAAAACTCGCAGAGCTCGGCAAAAAAATTGAAGAGCATTATGGGGCGCCTCAAGACATTGAGTGGGCAATTGAAAGGGACATGAGTTTTCCCGAAAACATCTTTATAGTTCAGTCTAGACCTGAAACTGTTTGGTCCGTGAAAAAGATGGAAGAAGTAAAACCCGAAGCTGTAGGCTTCAAGCCAGCCGAAGAACTCAAAGTGATAGCCAGAGGAATAGCCGCTGGAAAACGCGACATAGGAGCTGGTAAAGCTAAAGTCGTTTTTTCTCCAGATGAAGCTACCAAATCGATGCAGAAAGGCGACATCCTCGTAACAACCATGACAAACCCAGACTTCGTTCCCTACATGAAAATGGCAAGTGCCATTGTAACTGACAAAGGTGGAGTAACATGCCATGCAGCTATAGTAAGCCGCGAACTAGGAATACCTTGTGTAGTAGGTACAGAAACCGCAACCAAAACTATGGAAACCGGAAAGGAGTATACGGTGGATGCTCGAAGCGGAGTAGTCTATGAAGGAAGATTATCCACCATAACTTCAACCGCTACTCCAATGTCCACAACCGTCACAGCCGGATCAGTGGTTCAACAAGCACCGGTGACAGCTACAAAAATATATATGAACCTCGGTGTCCCAGAGAAGATCGCAGACTACAAACACCTACCCTTTGATGGAATAGGATTAATGCGAATTGAATTCATATTAGCCAGCTACATCGGCGAACACCCGCTTCACCTTTTTGAAACAGGACAAGCACAGAAATTTGTGGATAAACTCGCCGAGGGAATAGCCACAGTCGCACGAGCCATCCAGCCTCGCCCTGTGGTTGTCAGGTTCAGCGATTTCAAAACTAACGAATATCGCGAGCTAAAAGGTGGAGAAAAATATGAAATTGAAGAAGCCAACCCGATGCTGGGGTGGCGAGGCGCAAGCCGCTACATAAGCAAATGGTACGAGAAAGCTTTCCGACTGGAATGCCAAGCCATAAGGAAATGCCGTGAAGAGTGGGGATTGAAAAACGTTTGGGTTATGCTTCCGGTTATCCGAACCGTCTGGGAAGCGGAAAGATGCCTACAGATAATGCGAGAAGAAGGATTAGAACGTACTAGAGACTTCCAAATATGGTTCATGGCTGAAACTCCCTCAATTGCCATCTTAGCAGACAAATTCTCTAAACTATGCGACGGGTTCTCCATAGGCTCCAACGATATGACTCAGGGGATCCTAATGATCGACCGTGACTCTGAACGCTTAGGACAAATGGGATACTTTGATGAAAGAGATCCCGCCGTAAAACGAATAATCGCACATTTAATCCATGTAGCCCACGAACACGGATGCACCGTCTCCATATGCGGTGAAGGGCCATCCAACCTACCTGACTTCACAGAGTTTCTTGTGCGCTGCGGAATAGACAGCATATCCGTAAATGCGGATGCAGTTATAAGCACCCGACAGCTTGTGGCCAGCATAGAACAAAAGATAGTGTTAGAAAAACTAGCTGAAATACAAGAACGATCATTAAGTCAACTGACACGAAAGCCAAAACAAGAATGGGAATGGACTCCTAAATGGGAATAGGCCTCAAACAATGACTTTTCCTTTCAATTTCAGAAACCAATTATCTAAAAGTTAATAGCCGGGCTGTTTTTATGAAAACCTTCGATTTTGAAGAAGAAAAATTGAAACGAGAAATTCAAAAACTAGACGCAAAAAAAGTTTTACTGCAACTTCCAGAAGGATTGAAGCCTGAAGCCACACGTTTGGCAAAAAAGCTTCAGAAACTAGGGATACTGCCAATTATCTCCGCCGATCCTTGCTATGGCGCTTGCGACCTCGCGTTACATGCTGCTGAAAGTTTAGGAGCAGACCTACTAATCCACTTTGGACATACGAAGATGACAAGACATGAGAGAATTCCAACAGTTTATATAGAAGCCAGGGCTAACTCAAACATTGAAAAATCAGTTAAAAAGGCCCTTTCCCTCATGGGAAACTATAAAAAAGTTGGGCTAGTGACAACCGTTCAGCATGTACACATGCTTGAAGGAGCAAAAGAAATACTCCTTAAAGCCAACAAAGCCGTGGCGATAGGTGATTCTGGTCAACTACCATACGCTGGACAAGTAACTGGATGCAACTACGCCAACGCAAAGGCAGTGGCAAAAGAGGTTGAAGCCTTTCTATTCTTAGGTGGAGGACGTTTCCACGCTATAGGCGTAGAATTAGCCGCAAGAAAACCCACCATAATAGCCGACCCCTACCAAAAAACAGCCTTCACCATAGAAAAAGAAACAAAAAAGATAATCAACCAACGATGGGCTGCTATACAAGAAGCAAAAGAATCAAAAAACTTCGGAATACTCATAGGCTTGAAAACAGGGCAAAAACAAATGGAAAAAGCCCTAAACCTTAAAGAAAAGCTAACTAATGCTGGCAAAAACGCTTTTCTACTTGCCCTAAGAGAGATAACTCCTGAGGCATTACTACAGTTTCCAGCCTTAGAGGCATATATCAACACGGCGTGCCCCAGAGTTGGATTGGATGAGACATCAAAATTTCATAGGCCTGTCTTAACGCCTGAAGAGCTGACTGTGGTGCTAGGCGAAAAATCTTGGGAACAATTATGCAGCGGAGGATGGTTCGAAAACTAACCCTTGAAAGGTTATTGGATCAGTTAGAGCCTCATCCGTCACCCAAACCAGATCTGGAGCAATACACCATTCCAGCAAACCTGGCAGCCGAAATCTTGTACTTGGCAGCATACACTTACAACAGCATAACTGGAAAAACTGTTCTAGACCTAGGCTGCGGAACTGGAAGACTAGCTATAGGCGCTGCGTTTCTAGGAGCCAAACAAGCAATAGGCGTAGATATCGACGTAACAGCAATCCAAATGGCGAAGAAAAACTCGGAAAAAACAAGATTAAAGAAGAAAACCCAATGGATTATTACGGAAATCAACGCAATAAAAGGGAATTTCGATACTGTTCTTCAAAACCCTCCTTTTGGTGTTCAAGCAAGAAAAGCTGATACAAAATTCTTGGCGAAAGCTTTAGAGCTCGGAAAGATTGTCTTTTCGCTCCATAAGCGAGGGGTGGATAATAAACCCTCACCATTTCTCATTAAGTTCATAAATGCGCGGGGTGGCACGATAAAAACCGTTTATCCTATGAAAATGGTTATTCCTTACATGTTTAAGTTTCATAGGAAACGAAAGCATGAGTTTCTAGTAGATCTATATGTAATAGAAAAATAAGGGAACTTAAGATCTCATTGAATGCTACTCTTCTGTTTCCTCTTTCTCCTTCGTTCTTGTTTCCTCTAGTTTCTCGATGGTTTTTGTCCAGGATTTTATCCATTTCTTAGAGTTTTCAGCTATCGCATCCTTGAAGCCCCATCCAATGGCTATGCCGAGGCCTACGCCGATGCCGATGGCGAGCCCCCATGCTAGCGCATTGGCGAATATGTAGAGGATACTGACATCTACTTTCATTTGAGAAAGTGCTAATATTGTAACGACGCCGTAGAGAAATAGCCTTAATCCGTCGGCGAATATTCTTGAATAGGCGATATCCGCTTCCTCACCTAACTTTCTGATAAAGTCAGCAACATAATCAATAATGATGAAACCAGCAACGAAAATCACTATGCCGGCAATGAAGCTGGGCAGGTAGGAAACTACCATGTTCATGTAATAACTGAGCACTTCGATTTGCAGTATATCTACAGCTGCAAATATCGCTATTAGATAAATGAACCAGCGCACTATGAGATCAAAGAAACTGACACAGCTAATCCCTGAACGCTCCAAGGTTTTACCCACAAGGGTCTTTCGTAGAGCATCGTCAACCCCAGCCTTATCTAAAAGTTTCGAAACAGCTTTTCCCAAAGCTTTGCCGGCAATCCAACCGATGATTAACGCTATTATAGCTCCTGCAATTCTCGGGAGCATATCTGCCACATTGACAGCCAAATTGTTTAAGAAATCTTCGAGCCACATATTCTAAGATTAATCATTTTAGAAGTATTTAAACTTGAAGTATGATCCTGTGCAATTCAAGCTTATCCCATCTCCCCATGTTTTGTTTTGAAATGTTAAAGCAATCAAAAGGTTTATTGAGAAGTAGGAAAGAAAATAGAAAGGAAACTCGGCGACAATCCGATTGCTTTCCATGTTAATGCTTAAGCGTTGAAAAGGGGTTTGTATCGGTTGAACGAGAGGAGAAGTGGGCTGTTCGTTATACCTGGGGAAAGACTGGGAGTTATTGAGGAGTTCACGCCTGGAGCTGGAACTTATGTAAAGGACGGTGTAATATACTCCAAGGTTGTAGGTACAGCTCTACTTGATATGCTAAACAAAAAAGTTTACGTATACCCTTCAACTCATGTTGCAAATGTTCCACGTATAGGCGCTATAGTGATCGGTCAAGTTACAAACGTCGCCAACAAACTAGCTATCATTCGTATCTTCAAGATTGGACGTCGATCTCTCTCCGGCTTCTTTACAGGCGCCCTACATATTTCTGATGTATCCCGTGGGTATGTCGAAACAATGTTCGACGTTTGTAAATCTAGCGATATTATTCGAGCTAAGGTGATAAGTGTGCTTAACCTAACCTACCACCTAACAACTAATGACAGAAACCTAGGCGTCATCTATGCTTTTTGCTCTCATTGCGGGGCTCTACTCCAGAAGCAAAAGCAAAAACTTACATGTCCAAAATGTGGTAAAGTTGAAAGACGGAAAACAACACTTGATTATGGGAAAGGATCTCTATAGGAGGATGAAAAATGAAAGTAACAATTCTGAAAAAAAGGGAGAATGAGCTGGAAATCGAAGTTGAGGAAACAGGACACACAGTTTGTAATCTCTTGCAAAAAGGATTATTACAAAACGAAGATGTTGAGATGGCTGGATATAAGGTGCCCCATCCATTAACATCCAGAGCCATAATTTTCATCCGAACAAAAGGAAAAGCTAAACCGGAAAAGGTTTTGAATGAAACTATAAAGAGAATACAAAGCCAAAACAACGAGTTTAGAAAAACTCTTAAAAAAGCATTAAAGTAATCTCTTAAACTCCCTTTTTGTCAATCCGCCTCTTTATTTCTACAAGCAACTCTGTGAAAGCATCTGCAGCTTCTTCCTTTTCGCTTAGAATTGAAACAATTTCATCTATTGAGATTAGCTGTCGCATCCATGCATAAACTATCAAAGCTTCTGCAGCATCAGCCTGCTTATGACTATCCATCCTTGAAGGAAGTAAACCCCTGAGTCCAGAATCCTTAAGGCTTTTAGAAAGCACGGAGCCTTTGGCTCTAACGCCTACTGGGCGGTTCTTCTTCTTTGAAAGAGCTAAGGAATAAACAAAGTTAACGAAAGCATCGCCTAAAGCCGCGAGAGTATGAGAAGTCAAAATCTCTTCAACGCTTTTAAATTTTTTAATGAAAGGAAACAATTCTCTACCGCCTTTGATATAAGCCCAATTAACCTTAAGTTTTTTAGTGTTTTTCTCTAAATTTATGCCTAGGTTGGAAACCGTGGATGTAAAACGCTTTCGTGTAGTAAAGAAGGAAATCCGGGTTTTAGGAATTGACGACGGAGTGTTTGTTCCTCAGAAAAAAGGTAAAGCTACAATAGTTGGCGTAGTTTACCGCGGGGGCCTATGGCTCGACGGTGTTATGAGTACTCAAATCGAAGTTGACGGATTAGATGCAACGGAAAAAATTGCTTCCATGATACTCGACTCTCCTCACTATCCTCAGCTAAGAGTGATAATGCTGAACGGTTTAACCTTTGCTGGGTTCAACGTAGTAGATATAAAAAAACTTTATGAGAAAACTGATCTTCCGATTATAGCAATTTCTAGGGAAAAACCAGACTTAAATGAAATAAAGAAAGCCTTGGAGAACTTGCCAAATAAAGATAAGCGATGGAATGCTATGAAAAATGCTGGAGAAATATTCAAAGTAGATATGGGAAAATCCGGAGGCAAAATCTATGCACAAATGGCTGGAATCGCCCAGAAAGACGCTTTAAAAATTATTAAAGTAACCTCCACCAGAAGCTATATTCCTGAAGCACTACGAGTCGCGCATATAATCGCTTCAGGACTCACCAGTCTTAGGGAATCTTCAAAACATTAATTTTTACATGGGAAAGCTTAAAACAAGGGCGGTGTTAAGCCACGAGAATATCTTGGAAACGTTTTGGCTATCATGTTGTGTATGATGCTGACCTTTACGATGCCATTGCTTTTGCAAGCAAAAAAGGCTTTGGCTATATTGTTCCTGATTTAATGATTCCACGATTCTTCCCTGAACGTTTTAGCCAATCAGAAAGACGGCGCATTCGAGAATTTGCAATGTCAAAGAACGTGTCCATTTCTTTTCACGGCCCATCCGATTACCTAAACCTCGGTTCTTTATACCCCGAAGTTAGGCAAGCTGTTCTCGAACGAATGAAGCTTTGCTTGGATTTAGCTTGTGATGTTGGAGCCGAAAGATTCACTATTCATCTTTCCCCTCCCCTAGACTTTGTTTTTGCAGGGAGAAAGGGCACCTACCTTCAAGACCACTGGGTAATTTATAAGAATGTTATGAAACAAAGCTTACTTGAACTCGTTGAATATTCCAGCGGAAAAATTCTGATTTGCGTTGAAAACGATCAGTTAACCAAGATAACTATGGAAGTCTTAGACGAGCTTTTGTCATCTGAAAAAATATTCTTAACATGGGACATAACGAAAAGCCATACTGCCACTGGTAAGCACATTGCTTCGATAGAAAACTTTCTTCTTCGCCATTTAGATAAAATAAGGGAATGCCATCTTCATGATCGAAAACCAAGGAAATATTCTCATGATATCCTGGGAGTTGGAAAAATTAATCACCAACGATATCTAGAAATACTCGCGCCTAGAGATGTTCACTTCACTATCGAAGTTCGTCCCAGAGAAGAAGCCCTAAAAAGCCTAAAGACACTAAAAACCATGCTTAAGAATCTTGGCTGGGAGATTTCGTTCCACATCTGATCTGAAGGTGATGGATTATGCGCGAAAAACACTAGAAATTTTGCAGTTTTTAAGGAATAAAAAAAGAAAGAAGGGAAGTTGTTTTTAAGCAACTGTCTCTGTTCAATTGAAGGAGATCTCCATAGTATTCAATGGGAATATTACCAATTTCCGCTCCAAGATGCCAGTCTCCAGTCCGCGAGTGTCCTTGAATAACTACGCAGTTTTACTAGTTTCTTTAACCAACCTGCAAAGGTGACACCTGCGATTACTTTGAATTTTAATGAAATCGACCACGTTCTACTCGACGTGGAATACTTTATGGATATCGCTGCATAGGCTTTTCCTTCAACGAAGGGGCCGGCAACATCGTAGAATAGAAATGCAAGTCGGGCTTTAACGCTTGGCGCTATATAAAGGCTTGCAGAGCCTGATACGGAGGGGCCGCTTCGGCTGGCGCCGGCACCATGACTCCATATTCGACTCCAGCCGGAGCCTCTTTTCCACTTTACTCCTGCTTTAACCCATGCGGATGCCGTAATTGAGGCAGTAGCTGATACCTGTGCATATGCACGAACTTTTATGCTGGCTGTCACCGTTAGTCGAAGTTTTGCCCATACAGGCACAATTCCTACCCAGAAACCGAATCTGCGAGACCAAGTCGCGAAGGTATACGACCAAGTCTTAGTGTAGCTAGCTGTAGCGGTTGCTATGGCTTCAGCTGTTATAGAAGGAGTTACTTTCATCCATGTCTTGAACCATCTTAGCTTCCACCATTTAGTTTTCCATCCGACATACCATTGAGTAGTTAGTTTTGGACGCACCCGTACAGTTACCTTCAAAGGGCCTAAAGACCATGTCTTAGAATAGGTACCAAGAGATATGGTAAATGTCCATTTCTTTGACCAGTCATCAACTAGGCTGTTTGTTTTCACCTTTATTGTTTGTTTCAGAAATGTTGGTAGAAAATAATCAATGCTGAATACCCTGTATACGGCAAACGCTTCTTCAAGATAAGTTTCTGATGCTGTAATATTCTGTTCAGTCACTATCATTACTTCGTTTATTGTGACAGATTGTGGATCTGCGATTACATGGGCTTCTATAAAGGTGCCTCCGCCAAAGTCTACGGTCCAATTTAACCCGAGAAGCTCGTTCAAGTTAAGAAGTTCAGCTTGAGGCGGTAAATGGATAGTCAAACTCCAATTGCATAATAGTGTCTGCTCTCCTGACCATGAACGAAGCATTAGTTGTATGTACTGAATTTTTGTGAGCATGAATTCGGATGTTGCTTTCGAGGAATTTTCATCTTGCGGTCCAACGTAAATTCGCCATATTGAACTATTGAGAAGCTCCGCAAGCTGAGGAGAATAGGCATTAACGTAAACTCTTGTTTCATTATTGGCGCCCCACGGTACTATTCTGGAATCAGTCACATTTATGTTGAAACCAAGTAGGACAGCTTGATCCAGAAATACTCCTTGGTGAAACATTTCCCTAACGGCTTCCACTTGTTCAGGAGACGGTGAGCCGTTTTCTAATGTTCCAAATTGTTGTTGGCGAACCTTACCGAAGTTTATTGCAGCCGTGGCTACATCTACTACATCAATTTTCCCATCGTAAACAATGTCATAATCAAAATTATACTTCGGGTCTGGGTATTCAACGCCGAAGAGTATAGCGATAGAGGCTACGTCTAGTATATCGACCTTGCCGTCCGGCCAGCCTTCAGGACCCGTAACATCACCAGTCAACGATGTATCCTTAATGCCTTCTTCTACATCAACATACTCGTGCACCGTTTTGTTTTCAGGAACTTCATATTCAACTTCAGGCTCAAAGGGCGGTGGATCCGTGAAGAATGCTTCTCTGTATGTATCTGCAAGAGGTGACGGAGACGATGAACATGCTGTGATTATAAATGACATGTTAGCGCTACCGTCAGGGGAAACATAGATATCTTGCGCTAGGGACATCTTAACCTCAGAGACGATAGATACTTCCTCCGCTTTGACAAGTACTTTTCCATTCCCCGTGGCTTCCGTAGCCTCGAACTCAATCTCGGCTTCAAAAAGCAATTGACCTGACGGATAATTATACGTTGGATAATAATTGTTGTTGACAACATAGAAAGTATTATTATACGAATGCATAGTTGTTACGCCCGTGCCTATTCCCATCTCATCAGTCTGACCAGCCGCAAAGGTTACGAAAGGCACTGAAGAGTTAACTACGCTAATGGAGTTATGATCGTTAGGCTCTGCATATATTACTAGATGAAAAGCTCTGTAATA
>DAZI01000009.1 GCA_002507245.1 Candidatus Bathyarchaeota archaeon UBA233 | reverse complement strand
TTCAACCCTTAGAGTTAAAGGAAAACTTAAGGAAATTCAGACAAATTGAAATTCCGCATTTTGTGAGGAAATATGTTGAAAGGGCTCTGGATCTTCAAGCTGAGGATTTTCCCAGTATTCTAAGTTATGTCTGTTTTAGAACCCGTTTACCCGACTGTATGATAAGAATGACTTCCTGTACTTCATCGTTAGCAGAAATAAATGTTAAAAGTCCTTTCCTTGACACTGAAATCATGAACATGGCTTTCTCTATTCCATCTAACCTCAAGCTAAGGAACGGTAAGGCCAAGTATATCCTGATCAGAACAGCTAACAAATTTAATTTGCTTCCGAAAGAAATAATGCGTAGAGAAAAGGCAGGCTTTCCGGTTCCTTTTGAACAATGGCTTAGAAAAGACCTTAAATATCTTATCCAACACATGGCGGAAAGCGACGCCATAAAAAAATATCTAAATTTAAATTATGTGAATAAGATGGTTAGAATGTTTGAAAGGTCGGAAAAAAGCAAGGCTCGTTATCCATACTCGTATTATTTGTGGGATCTAATAATGTTTTGGAAGTGGCATCAAGTATACATGGAGAATGATGCTGGGAATTTTCATTCATAATGTTTGAAAGACTTAATTATGAAGTTAACGTTTTAAGTTAAGAAGGGAAGTGAAATGCGTTTAACAACCAGAATAAAAAAATCGAAACAAATGATACGGCTTGTGCGGCCTCTTGAATTAACTCCAAATGACTTGATATATCCAATTTTCATACGGGAAGACGGAAAGAAATTTGAGATTCCTTCAATGGAAGGGCAAATGTACTACTCTCTTAAAGACTGCGACAAAGTTTGTAACGAGGTTATCGAACTTGGAATCCCGGCAGTTATGATATTTGGCTTATTAAAGAAGAAAAATGCGGACGGCTCGGTAGCTTTACAGAAAAACGCTTTCCACACCAAGATTTTCAAGAAGTTAAAGAAGGCGTTTGGGGATAATTTAGTGCTTATATCTAACGTTTGTTTATGCGATTACACTTTAAGTGAGTCTTGTGTTTATATGGAAAAAGGTAAAGTTTTGAACGAAAAAACTGCTAAGATGCTTGGTAAAATAGCAGTTGTTCACGCAGAAGCAGGTGCTGATGTTGTGGCTCCTGCCGCGATGGCTGATGGGCAGATTAAGCATATGCGGTCAGCTTTGGATGAAGCTGGGTTTGAAGATGTGCCCATCATGTCCTATATCAAGACTGACAGCTGTCTCTTTGGGCCCTTCTTTAAAGCAGTGAGCACATCGAAAACTCCGAGGAAGGGGATTGACCCGAGCAAATTTAGAGCAGACATAATCAATCAGAAAATGTTCATGGCCAAAGTTGACTTAGACATTAGCGAAGGAGCAGACATAATTATTGTGAAGCCCGCACTAACAAATCTCGATCTAATTTTGTTAACTAAACAAAGATACCCAAACATTTCCATCGCTGCCTATCAGGTAAGCGGTGAGTATTCAATGATAAAAATCCCAGGCAAAAGCGGTCATCTAGACGAATATACTTTACTAATGGAAACCTTAAACTCCATTAAACGGGCGGGAGCCGACATGATACTGACATACTATGCCTTAGACGTCGCCAAGCTTCTGAAAGAAAAAACGTAAAATTCTTTGAATTTGTCAAACCTTCCCTCACTTATCTACTATAGTTGTCTTGTTTGTCATGCAACTTATTAATGGAAAACTGAAATTGTTAATGAATCTTTAACTTTTGATGAGTGTTGTGATGAGGTGATCATTAATTGAAGCAGATAAATTTGGGTCTCATCGGTATTGGAGGACAAGGAAGAATCCACCTCCGTAATTGCCTCCGCTTGAAAGAGGCAAAACTTATAGGCGTAGCGGATATTTCCGAAACAGCGCTAAAATTTGCTAAAAAATTAGGGATAAGAAACGTTTACAAGAATTATGAAGACCTACTAAGTAATCAGCAAATTGACGCCGTAATTATTTCCCTACCAAATTTTCTCCATCTCGAAAGTGTGACAAAGGCTGCGGAAGCTGGAAAGGATATTTTTCTAGAGAAACCCCTTGCAAGGAATGTTGCAGAGGGACAGAAAATCTTATCCAGTGTTAAACGGAATGGGGTTAAACTCATGCTAGGCTACAATCTAAGATTCACTGCAATTATTAGGGAACTGTATGAAAAAATTGTTGATGGATTTTTTGGAGAAGTGGAAATCGTTCAAGCTACAAATGTGAGCCATGGCCCCTTCACACCAAAAGGCGGCATGAAAAGGCTTCGTTCAGTTCCTTCATGGTGGTTTAACAAGGAATTAGCTGGAGGGGGCGCGTTACTGGACCTTGGTTCTCACCTGATTAATTTGCTTATATGGTGTTTCGGAGAAATAGTGAATGTGAAGAGTTATCTGGGATACAAGTTCAATTTAGAGTTAGAAGATTCTGCAGTATGTATGTTAAAGTTTAAAAGTGGTCCTGTAGCAACTGTTAATGTTGGGTGGTTTTCAAAGGATTTTATTCAAAACATCCAAGTTTGCGGAACTGCAAAGAGCCTTTGCATACATCTTTCACCTCCAAGCATACTGAGTCTTGTCTGGGCAGATATTAAACGAAAATTGGGCAAATTTGAACATGACTCTTACTATACAGAGCTTAAATACTTCGTGGAATGTTTAAGAAAGGATATTGTGCCTCTTCCTTCAGGGAAAGAGGGTCTAACAGATCTACAAGTTATTTCAATGGCATATGAAAATTGTATAATTTAAGGAGCCCATAATTTGAGTCTTGTAAGCCTTGCGTGTGTCAATGATTTTAGAGCAGATGCGTTAAGAGAAGCTATTTTAAAATCACTTAACCTTATACGTTTTAATTTCAAAAGAAATGTGGATAAAATCGTAATAAAACCGAATATGTGTTATTATTACCATCCCTCAACTGGAGAGGTTACTGATCCGAGATTCGTGGGTGCTTTAATAGATGTTTTCAGGAAAAATTTTCTTGGCAATCCTGATATTTTCATTGTTGAATCAGACGCTTCAGCTATGAAATGTAAATATGTTTTCAAAATGCTTGGATATGATAAGATCGCGGAAGAGAAAAATGTTAAGTTAATTAACCTAAGCAACGAAAAAAACGCGATTGTTGAAGTCAAAGTTAATGACTGGTACTTTAAATTCTGTATTCCAGAAATTCTTAATCAATCCGATCTAATAGTCAATGTTCCAAAGATGAAATATATGGATGACGTGATAATTACATGTGCCCTTAAAAATATGTACGGCTGTAATGCTTATCCCAAAAAATCTATTTACCATACGGCACTGAACGAGGCAATTGTAGGAATAAACAAACTAGTAAAGACTAACTTAGTAATGGTTGACGGTTTAGTTGTTTGTGGAAAAAAGACAAAGCGATTAGGGCTAATAATGGGAAGTGAAGATCCAGTGGCAGTAGATACCGTGGTTTCGAAGATGATGGGAATATCTCCAAAAGCGGTAAATCAAGTAGTTTTAGCTTCAAAAGAGGGTATCGGCCGTATGGAACCTATCTTGGTAGGTGAACCGTTTCATCGTTTTGAGATGCTGTTTCCCAAAAAAAGCATAAGAGATAAGATACAAAAATCATTCACCTCTTTATATACAAGAATTTTTCGGAGCGAATATGAATGAGAATGAAATTTAAGGATAAAAAATACGCATAATGTTTGAGTTAATTAGGCTTTAACTTTCGGGAGAGAAAAACACATGAACGGTGCCCATGGAAAGGTTTTCTTAACATTCGACGTTGAAGGCCCTCCTGGTAGGGAGGATTTCGTTGACTTTTATACTATTAAAGCAGTTCGTAAAATCTTAGAATTACTAGATGAATACA
>DAZI01000025.1 GCA_002507245.1 Candidatus Bathyarchaeota archaeon UBA233 | reverse complement strand
CTAACCCTGAATTGACCGTTGTAGTCATAAGTGGGGACGGCGACCTCTTTGCCATAGGTGGAAACCACTTCATACACGCTGCCAGAAGAAACATCGACATAAAAGTCATATGCGCCAACAACTTCAACTACGGCATGACTGGAGGCCAACAAGGGCCCACAACACCTTTAGAAGCGTACACAACCACCTCGCCCTACGGAAACATTGAGCATCCCTTCAACCTTGTTCACTTGGCAGCGGCCTCGGGAGCCACTTATGTTGCAAGATGGACAACTATCCATGTACGAAGACTCACAGCCTCTATCCAGAAAATGCTCCAGAAACGAGGCTTCGGCTTCATAGAAGTGATATCGCCCTGTCCAGAAATTTATGGGCGAAGAAACAAGATGCGTACAGGCCTCGAGATGATGAACTGGCTCAAAAAAGTGTCAACGATCAAAAACTTTTCTGACCCAGCCAAAGCCGAGGTATCACGAGAAAAAATAGTCATAGGCGAATTTGTAGATACAGAAAAACCCACCTTTGAAACAATTCTTTATGAAACAATAAGGTGGGTTCAAGAAAAAGCGGAACAAGGTGAGTAATAATTGCGAATCGAAATAAGGGTCGCCGGATTCGGCGGACAAGGAGTCATTCGAGCAGGCCTAATGCTCGCCATGGCCGCAGCCCTTTACGGCGGAAAAAAGGCAGTACAAACCCAGTCGTACGGCCCAGAATCCAGAGGAGGCGCATGTAAGTCTGAAGTAGTAATCTCCGAAGAGGAAATAGACTACCCAAAGGTTATCCAGCCAGACGTGCTCATCTTAATGTCCCAGTATGCTTACGATGTTTACATAGAAACAGTAAAACCAGATGGAACTGTAATCCTTGACCCAGACATGATTCCCTCCAGGAAGGAGACAAGCGGCATAAGGATTTTCGAAGTTCCAGCAACAAAAATTGCTGAAAAGCTTGGGAAAACAATAGTGGCAAATGTTGTGATGATAGGGGCCTTTGCGGCTTTAACCAATCTGATAGATGCTGACGCCTTGAAGAAATCTGTTTTGGCAAACGTGCCAAAAGGCACTGAAGAGTTCAACCTTAAAGCCTTCGAGGAAGGATACGCGTACGGTAAACAGCTTTTAGGCGAAGGAAAACCATAATTAATGTTTGGCTGTTAACTGTAACCCTGCAAGGAGGCTCTCAAGTTTGATTGTGGGCTTGATGGCAGATACTCATGATAGGCTTCCCATGGTAGAAACGGCTGTAAAACGCTTAAACGAAGAAAAGGTAGAAATGGTTCTTCACGCCGGAGATTTTATTGCTCCCTTCGTTGTATCTAAACTCAAAGGATTAGATGCCAAACTTATAGGGGTTTTCGGTAACAACGACGGAGACAAGGAGCTTTTAAAAAAGAAATTCGCTGAAAAAGGCTTCGAAATCTATGGAAACTTTGCTGAAGTCCAGCTCGGAAACCTAACGGTGGCCCTACTCCATGGGCATGAAACCGAAATCTTAAATGCGTTAATAAGAGCCGAAGCCTACAACATAATCGTCCGAGGTCACACTCACGTAGCTGAAACTCGAAGAGAGGGAAAAACGCTTATAATAAACCCTGGTGAAACATGCGGCTACTTAACTGGAAAATCCACTATCGCGCTGCTTGACACAAGAGCTTTAGAAGTAGAAATAATTGAACTCTAACTCTAAATCCGTCCTTCCCTTTTCTCTAAAAACTTTCGAACCCCTTCTAGCCCTTCAGCAGCCTTCAAATGAACGATCTTAAATGCTTCCCTGGCTGTTAATCCTTCAATTTCTCCGCCAGTAGCTTCCCTTGCAATGTGTTTTGCAGCGCGTAAAACTCCACCATTAAGCTGTGAATCCGCATAATCAGCCAAAAAACAAACCAAGGCTTCAAGAGTTTTAGGCTTCATGGGGCCATACTCACCGTGGTGAGCGCACACCGTGTGAACAACTTCCAGTGGAAAGTTTCTTCGGATGAGCTCCGAAACGACAAGAGAGAGATGGTCAAGCTTTTCGCCTAAAGGTGAAGAGCCGACGCTTCCATTTTCCTGCAAAGCGTAGGTTAACGGTTTAAAAACATCATGCAGCAGGACTCCGGCTAATACAACGTCGCGATCGACTTTTCCCTTATAAACTTTTTCGATCACCCTACATAATGTTATAGCGATTTCAGCCGTTGCTTCTATATGCTCTATCAGTCCACCACTGTAAGTGTGATGTTGCCAAAGGGCTGCCGGAGAATCCTCTAGGGCAAGACCTGAAAAGGCTTCATCACCTATTCTTATCGTAGGGTTTTCGAGAATTTCCGCAACCTTTCCCCTCAAAGTCTCATCCTTAATTCTCTTCAAAATCCTCTCTAACCTAGGGCTGACCAATAAATTTCACCTTTAAACAGGATTTGCCAAACTACGTTTTAATCTGTGTTTTTCTATGTTCGCCCTTAAATGTGCTTCTTGAATGGGCTTTGGAATACGCTTGTTGTCTGCACAGTGTTTTACTATTCTGACGGCAGTTTCCAATGAAATCATATGCCCAACACTCACGTAAATGGGCTTGCGTCCCGGCTCTGTGATCACAGCCATGCCGATAACCTCTCTTCCATCCATTATCGGTGCATTTCCATCCTTGTCGAATTTGCCCACGGTTCCGCACAACAGGTTTTTGGCAACCCCAACTGTAGGCCTGTTGATGACTACGCCTAAATGGCTAGCAAAACCGCATCGGAAGGGATGAGCATACCCATGTCCGTCAACCAAAACAACATCCGGCTTAACCTTCAATTTCTTGAAACAAGAAACTGTTGGAGGAACTTCTCTAAAGGAAAGAAGTGTTGGCACATAAGGAAAGAAAGTTTTGCAGCGAACTGTAACATATTCCACCATCTCTAACGAATCGTATTTCAAAACCACTGCAGCGCCTATAGAAAAGTCCCGTGTGTAAGCCACGTCAACCCCTGCAACAAAACGGATATCGTCAGGCAAAAAACGGTCATTCAAAACTATCTTCTTCGATATTTCAAACTGCGCCCTACGCGCCTTTTCTACAGAAAACTTTCCCATTAAAGCTTACCTTTTAGTCCCTCTTCCCTTCCTTCTCACGAGTTTTTCAAATTTCCGCATATGCTCCTCGAGGGAAGTTCTTCTTGCCTCCAACGTCACGTCCCCCCGAGTAGTTTCAATTATTCTTCTTGCAACATCGCATTTCCGTCTAAGCCCTGGAACCAGAAGATAGGCATCGTTCATGGCCATCAACGCCGTGTACACCTCATCCATCCTTTCAAGACTTTTCTCCGCCGCTTCCACGTTGCCTTTACGAAGCGAATCGAGGGCTACCCGTCGAAGTTCACCGATTACGTCGGCTAACCCTAAAACATAGGCTACACATGGAACCTCTAGCTCTTCTGGTGAAATGAATTTCGCATCTCGGATTAAATTGAAAAGTATGTTTGCCTCGCAGTATTCCTGCAGCGCTACATCAAACAGCCCACTATAAATTATGTCCGGATACTCACGGGAAAGAGCGTTCAACCCCTTGATAATTCGTTTAGCACGCGTCAAAAGCCTTTTAGCCTCTTTAAATCTTTCCTGATGAACAAGAAGAATCGCCTGTTTCGAAAGACGGGTCGCCTTACGCATAGCATCTTGAGCACGCGTCTTAACCTTTTCCTTTTTTCTCAACTCGAGCTGTACAGCTTTTAGAATTTCATCTAAATTCAAGAGCTCACTTCCAATTTTTAGAAAGTAGAGTTTGGGGTATTTAGGTTCTATCCTTTACCCATCGTATACTAAACTTAGAATCGATGATGAGCATTTTGGGCTTTCTGAAACGTCTATTTGGCTTTTCCCTCGCCCTTGTCCCATCTTTCTACTATCAGTTTATCATCGCCAAGTTCGAAGCTTATCCTAACCTTTATGGACTCATAGTCCTTGAATGGGAACATGCTGTCTTCCGCCAGATCTTTCGGCAGATATATCAAGTACTTACCGTCTTTTCTTCTGAACAATCTTCCCTTTCCAACATTTACCATTTCTGAATTCCTCCGCATACTTTTCCTAGCGCGAAGTCTCAAATCGTAAACTAACCAGTCTATTTAACAGTTACGGTTTCAGGGACTATTCAAACTTTAACTGCTAATGAAACAATAATTGAAGAGAGCTTACTGCCAAAAGTTCACGAGATGAAGATTGGTGAAACTCTTTTAAACGCATTTTAATTCACACAGTTTTTCCGCAACCATTTTAATGTCGATTCCTTTGAAGTCTTTAATGCAGATTCCCTTCACGAAGCGACATTTCTCTATCCAATTTTCCGGAATTCTCTGAACTCCATTCATGGCTCCACTTAATGCACCTGCCATGGCAGCTATAGTGTCAGCATCCCTTCCAAGATTAACCGCCCCCAAAACAGCCTCTTTAAACTTCCCTCTACTCAATTGGAACATGGAATACGCGTATCCTAAGGCTTCCGGAGCATACCAAGGATGATGCGACCTAAGCTCATATAAGCCCTCAATAGCATCAAAGGGATCAGCATACTTCTGAGAAGCCTTCAAAATTCTCTGAACGAATTTGGACGAGTTGGAGCCTTCCGGAAGAAAGTGCACGCCAATATTCACGATTTCTTCATTATCTTCTGAAATGAATGCTTTGGAAATACTGGCCGCTAGGGCCTGGGCACAATAAATTCCATCTTTTGCATGGGAAATAGAAGCGTCGATTTCAGCAAGTTCAGCAGCCTTTTTAGGGTTTCCTGCACAATAAACTCCGATTGGGGCTATTCTCATAGCTGCTCCGTCACTCCAATTTGCTGAGCCTATTAACCCTGATTTTGGCGGCCTTATGCCTTTTCTAACGTTGTTGATTGCTTCTATCTCGCTTATTCCACCCCTCACAAAATCCTTTTCGGTTTTCAGATATCTCAGCCACCCATCGGCGACTTTTTCATAATCCAGTTTCCCATCATTGTCTATCAAGATTTTCGCTGTTAAAATTGCGTATTCAGTATCATCGGTTCCTGACGTTGTTTCACTTATAAAATCTCGAATTTCACCATACTTCTGTTTTATTTCGTGAGGGTTCATGTTTTCAGTTACAGAGCCTAGAGCGTCGCCAATAGCTAGTCCAATTAGACATCCATATGCCTTTGAAAAATAATTATTTTTCATGTCTGTAGAAGTGAATTGAGTTAACCCTTATAGTTTTCGTTTAGGATTCTAATGGTTTCCATGGGGGTTTCCTCTGAACGAGTTGCTAAGCGAGTTTCACTGGTTTATCTAACCGGCTTAGCAAGACAACTCGACTTTCCTTGGACTCATCTAAAACATTGTAGTTTAACTTTTCAGCCAATCCCCGAGCGAATCTGCGAACTTCGACATGAGTAGGCATATTGTGAAAGCCCAAACGTTTCCTGGAATAGCCTACATGCATATACGCTTTCGGCTCCACATAGGTTGGCCACACCTTTTCAATTAGTTTAGCAAACCCTTCTATGCTGTTCATGTTGAAATCACGAACCAACGTTATCCGAATAACCGTAGGGCAGCTGAAACTAGAGATTAACTCCAAAGTTTCCATAATCCTTTCCCAAGCTTTCGAGCTCCTAGGGCGACACAACCGCGAAAGCATTTCCTTATCAACGGCGTAAAGCGAAACATAAAGCTGAGTAGGCTCTTCTCCAAGTTTTGCCAAAACCTCAGGGTTTGTGCCATTAGTAACAAGAAAAGTAGTAAACCTCCGCCTGTGATATTCGCTAATCAACCCATCCAAATACGGATAAAGAGTAGGCTCCCCGGCTAAACTAATAGCGGCATGCCTAGGTTGATAGGCCTCTTTAAGCCGCTGTTTATCCACCTTCAAGTTTCCCTTATAACCCGAAAGAAGCCTAAACTGCTCCCGAATGGTGCCTTCCACTATCTCCTCAGGCAAATCCCACCTGTCTGGGAGTTTAGGGCTAACAAACTCCGAATTCACATCTTTAGCCTGGATTCTCCAACAAAACAAACACTGCATACTACAATAATAAAGAACCGGAGTCATCTGGACACAACAATGACTACGAACCCCATAAAACTTCTCCTTATAACACGCCCTACCATGAACAAGCGACTCATAAAGCCACCTACAACGCTTAACAGCCGAATGAGCACCCACCAAATGATACTTCTGACGCCTATACAAACCAGCCAAAACCCTCAAACCCTCTAAATCACAACCACTCATACCTCACTCATCCGCAAAACCAAAACCCACAAGCACAAATAAAACATTACGCAACTTCGATAAACTTTAATTCAACACCACAAACAAGAATAGAATAGAAAAACACACGCGCGGGGGTTGCCAAGCCAGGCCAACGGCGCAGCCCTGAGGTGAAACGAGGTGCTAAGAATAAAAGAATTGGCTATGAAAAACGAGGATGTGGCGTACGCCTTAATAGGACAAGCTATCCTTGACGAGGCGAAGATAGGTCCGGACACTATTAGAATATCTTACTATTCCGAAGAGGAAGCACGATATCTCTGGGAAGTAGGCAAACGCTGGAACTTAGTAAATGACTTGCGAACAGAGAAAGCTCATGGTACACAAAGATGGGTTTTCACTATCAAGGCGAATGCCCGACGAAGATTATATGAAACTATAGGTCCTTTGCCTAACTCCGCCAAAGACAAAGCCTTTAGACATCTAATCGGAAGAAACCCTAAAGGTGGAAATTGGAAATATCGTCGCGGCGAAGCTAAAAAGGCGATATTAAATGTGTTGGGCACGCCAAAAACGATTCGACAAATATGTGAATCCACAGATCTTGGCAGTAGTAGTGTCCGGAAACATCTAAGAGAATTGGAAAGAAAAGGAAAAGTTAGAAAGATCGGAAAAAATGTTAAAGCAACCAGAAAGAATTACAGACTTGCTGAGTTATGGTTAATATGCAAAAACTAAGCACCCCGTTTCGCAGAGCGGCTGTCCCGCAGGGGTTCGTGGGTTCAAATCCCACCCCCCGCACTTGCACAAAAATTGCACAAATTATGTTTAAATCCTTGGTTGCGACAGAAGTTCTTTCCACAAGTCATAAGAGCTGAAGACAGAGACCTATGAGTGATAATAAAGTTGCTTGAAGGCAAGAATATCAATTTGAGAATTGCCGAGAAAGATGATGTCCTCTTAATTATGAGATGGTGGAGTGATACACAGTACATGGGCGAATACCAAGATGTAATGAACAAAACCCAGCCAGAACTTGAAAAAATCATGCTTGAGAATACGATTTTCTTCATAATTGAGAAGAAGGACGGAGTCAAAATTGGGCATATCACTGGTTGGATGATAGGTAGAACGATGGAGATAGGTTTTGCCCTGATTCCAAGCGAAAGAGGAAAAGGTTATGGAACAGAAGCCATTCAACTAATGGTGGACCATTTATTTCTCACGAAAGACATCGTTAGAATCCAAGTAACAACAGATGTCAAAAACGTTGCATCTCAAAGGGCACTGGAAAAAGCTGGGTTCGTAAGAGAAGGGACCATGCGAAAATATTTTTATGCCAAAGGAAATTACAGAGATCATTTCCTTTACAGTATTCTCAGAGAAGAATGGAAAGAACCAAAAATACTAACAAAGAAAACTTCACAGATTAAGAAACACACTGGCAGCCATAATTTAGAGAAAAAATAGTAGATATGACCTCAATAATTAGATCAACGTGAAAAACAAGGATTCAAACCGAGGTTTGCATCTAAGCCGACGTCAAAAACGTGGATTATAAACGTATATGTAAACCTAAACCCCCGCACTAAATTTGCACAAATTACATCTGTAATCTCAGTTTGTGTCTAGAGGGTTTTTTATTCTGAAAGAATGAAATGCTAATCGTAGATTCGGCAATTGCGTTCTGAAAGTCTAAAATTTCGACCGAAGCAGGCGATTTGCAATCCTTATACTTGATTCATAAAGTATTTTTTATTTTGCGAGCTGTGTTAAGCACGGGGCGTGTAAAGCAGTCATGCCAAAAGAGTATAATATCTTCACAGTCTTCGCTGTTCTAATCTTACTGGTCGCCCTCATTCCGGCATGGACGCCTCAACCGGCTTACGCTCAACCTACAGAGGAACGTTCTCCCGTACATAACCCCGACATGTACGTAAACGGAACATGGTTTGAAGGTGACAACACCACTGTCGGCGCTAGGTATAGAGATTGGCATGGTCTTACATGGTGGTTTAAAGAATTCGGGTTGAGGAACTGGAGCCAAAACATAACGTATTGGGGTTCTCACGCTTTAGAGTGGGGGACTTTCATAGATACTCCTCTGGAAAAAAGTGCGAACATAACTCTTCCGGTTGCCGTTAACCTCACTTATGACAATGGGACGACTGTTTCTCTTCCAGCTGGCTCGCTTCTGGAGCTTCCTTCCGGAACGCCTATACAGAGCTTTTATACTTTAGGCAATCTAGGCGGCGGGGTCTGTGTGGTGTATCCAGATCTGGGCAACCTCACCTACTCACCAACTGACACGGGTTGTTTTAACGAAACTCAACTTGAAAACTTCGTGGCGGAGGGCTACTTGACTGGGAAGTTTTTCCGATCAAACGTAACGTACCTTGACACACCAGAGGGAAAAACAATCAATTGGTATATTGGCTACACGGGGTGCTCTAACCTAACGGGGACTATTGGAAAACCAGATGGTGGCGAGTATGACCCCAACCCGTATAACATTAATTTTAACTTTGATATACGCTTTGATATGCACATTCTCCGCACAGCCAACTTTACAAAAATCAAATCAGACTTGAGCTTGAACATCACAAGGCTTACTCTGCCAGGGAATCCATCCAACACAACATACGGGATTGTGCTCAGGTTCTCACATATGGTGAAGCCGGTTCTTCCATGGGGAGAGCTCACCGTGAACGGCAGAGACTTCGTCTTCGCCGCCAAGAATTATAACAATGAAACCGGAACGTACGAGGCGGATGGATTCAAGATACTTGACTTCGAATTGCCTGAAAACTTCACCCTCTACACATCAGACGGTTTAAATAAAACTTTAGACGTGAAGCGGATGATGTTTCTAGATGCCAAGTCGATCGATCGATCGCTCTTCGACGCTGGCTTTTTCGGGCTGCCCTATGGTGATATCGTTAACACGACAAGGATAGTGTACGATCCTGTGATAATTGTTTATCATCCGACGACGATAACGCCCCCGTATACCAATGATGATGGTGGAGATGGACAAGAAGATGCATTTACGCATCTGCATTATCCAACGTGGTGGCCGGTCCTTGTCGTGGTTGGAGCGATAGCCGTTGGTGTAATCGTGTACACATTCAAGAGAAAACGGAGATTCCTCCCATACAACAAAGGGTCTAATAATCCGTCCCGCCAAAGTTTCGGTCTCTATGCATACTCTACCCCGAAGTTCATGACAGGGAAAGTGACGTCGAGTATGTCGATTTTTCCATCTTGGTTGAAGTCTAGCATAGGATCATAGGTGGGGGCTCCCTCGTAGGATCCGAAGAGCCTAGCCGTCACAGCTACATCAAATATTCCGATTTTTCCATCACCATTATAGTCTATGGGTGCCCAAATTACGCGTAATACTCCATCTACATGAACGTTGTCCGCCAGGTCTACCTCACCTGGGACTGGACCAACCTCAACCCATATCGTTATGTTCTTAATCATCGGCTCGGCTGGTTTTGGCCATGGTGGTGGCCAGATCATTACCCTTACTGGGAAAGGATTCCATTCAATTGTGAGAGTTATATTCATACTTGGCGCTAAGTTAGCGACCGTCAAGGTTTGAACCGTGATGTTACCAGCATGGATGGTTACATTAAACGTTTCATAGCTGGTTCCCTGGTTTTCCACAGTAACATTGATGAAGACATCAATAGCTATGGGAACAGTCCACGTTGGAAATACCTCAGCATCGATAACCGCTACATCATGAACCTCAGAAACAGCAGTTGTTGGCAAATAAGGGCAAGACAACAGCAATAGCGCCAAGAATGTACTGACAAAGAAACCTTTTCCCAAATCTTCCTTCCCATTAAAATTTTCTTTTATAGATATTTAAAAGTATTCTAATTATTTCTAAAATAACTGTTAGTTCTTAAAGGATAGGTGATGCTAGATAAACCATATCAAAAAGGAAGTTTGCGAGCAATATATTCACGGAATAGAAAACTTAAACTTTACTCTCACTAACTGTTTTCCTATGGAGATGTTAATTATAAGAATAAAATATCATAACCGAAATCTGTAATGGCACAGCATATTATTCGAGGCTGTTATTGAATGGGAATGTTCGTCGGCGCTGCTAATCCCGAAGAATATGCAGAAATCTATGACATGGTGTGTAAGGCGTTTAAACAGTCCAAACTAGAGAATGCTATCGTCAAGGTCACAACTACTGAAGATACAAACTTCCGGAAAGGAGATCTACGTATAGTAAAGGTTGACGGAAAGATTGTAAGCATGATGATGCTTATACGGCGGCCATTAAGAATTGGAACCACCATAGTGAATGGTGCAATTGTTGCTCCTGTTGCAACTCATCCGGACTACCAAAGGAAAGGTTATTGTTCAGCGGTCATGAGGAACGCCATTCAATACATGAAGACTCAAGGCTTTGACATAACAATTTTGTGGGGAAACCCCTGGCTCTATCCACACTACGGATATTCACCAGCCATGATGAAGACAGAGATTGTCATAAAACCCAAACAACGAGGCTCATCGGAAAAAAGGTCATACGAATTTAGATCCTTTACAAAAGCCGATCTAGAACAAATTACACAGATCTACCACAGTAACACAGCTGCCAGAACTTGCGCTGAAATACGCTCAGCAAGAATGTGGGAATGGAAGCCTGGAGGTTCCGAAGCTAAACTTGAGGTTCTTATAGATAAGAAGGGTAAAGTGATTGGATATCTCGCTCTTGGAACAGATTGGGGCCGTCCATGCGCCCACGAAATAGGCGTTTTAAACGACGAGGAGGCCTGCGAGGTCATCTTTAACTATATTCTTGAAATAGCGAAAAGCAAGAGTTTGAAAGAATTTTACTGCATTGTTCATCCTGACCATCCATTCGCGCGCTTCGCCTTCTGGCATGATGGTGAGATACGAATACGGAGTGGCAGCGGAGCTGGAATGGCAAGACTTCTAAATCTTGTTCCGTTATTGACCAAGATGGAGAAAGAATTTGAGCGTAGACTTCACTATTCTGAGTTTTATGATCAAGAGTGTACCTTGAAAATCCTAAGCGAGGAGGGGCTCGCCGTTCTAAATATCAACAATGGACAAGTATCAGTCAGCGCAGACAATGTCAAAAGTGATTATCAACTTGATATTCCGCTATCATGCCTAAATCCTTTGATCACAGGATACAAAGGCATTAGCGAGTTGGTCAAAAATCCAAATGTTAAGGTAAGAGGTGGAAAGTTGGCTCTACGGCTAATTAACATCTTGTTTCCGACAGGGTTTCCGTATGGGGGAGATATCCCACTCTTTTGGGAATAGGCGAACCAGTCGTTTAAATAGGCTTTGACCAATTCTGTTGCCGAGCATGAGAAAAATTGCGGGAAACATTACTGTTTAAATGCGTTCAGCAGCTCTTCGATCTCATTTATGCAGGATTCCTCAACTTTTTGTGCTTCCTGAAGCGCTTTAAGTTTTTCATTATCGGCAAGCTTCTTGTCTCTAGCTATGTTTAGGAACTTTGCAAGCTTCTTGTATCGTTTGCTTAATTCTATTGCCTTTCTCGAAATATTCCCTTGATATTTCTGTGCGATTTCTGAAAAGTATCTTGAAGCCATTTCCCTGCATTCCTGCCATACTGTTCCGTTCCACCAGTTCCCGTGACTTGCGCCGTACCCATCCTTTACCGCCTTAATCCATGTGTCATAACCCTTGAGACCAATGTAGTAGTGCTCCAGTCTATATCTGTCAGGGTTCCGAGCTATGTCCACCGCGTAACTTAAGCTTTCTTTAATGATCGTTTCGTCATCAGCCTTTTCTGTTTTGGCAAAAGTAAAGAAATTTATGTGAATCTCATTTCCCAGTTCCTTCCAGGTCTGAAACGTTAAAGTTTTGGGCGTAATAGGCAAATTAGCCTTCGGCCATGGTTGTTGTAGAATGAAATGCCTGTCATCATACCCCGAAATCAGTTGGTTCTCCATATTCAGGAGAGAACACGGATCCCCCGCATCAATCTTCTTCTTCAGAACCTCCTCGACTTTGCTTCTCTCATCAAGAGTGCTTTTTGCGGAAAAGAATCCTAAATCCTTTACTGAGATCCCGAGGTTCCTAACTAATTTGAAGAAGTTTTCATAGTTCCAGCAATACGGGCCACTTGGACAAAGTTGTTCGTGAATGTTAATCAGAAATGCGTGCCCAGATCCGCCAAATAACCAAGCATCGCTGATAGCTATGTCAAAGTAATCAGCAACTCCTTTCAAAACTCCCATCAAAGTAGTTTCAAAAGGGTACATCTTAAGGTTCGGAATTATCCTTTGCACATAAATTCATCCTGTTCGATCTGTACTTACTACTCTATCTTGGCCTTCCACGCTTATAAATCTATGGAGAAGGCGCAGTGGTGCCAATTTTTGTCAAATACCTAAAGAAATAATAATTGAGGAAAGTATTGTTTTGAATCTAATTGAGCGGAGCATTACACATGGGAATTTCAAATAAGCATGAGGAGAACATATTAACTAAACGCGTGGTTATTCTAGGCTTTCTCCTTGGTGTACTGTACACCTTTCTCGGAATTTATTTAAGCTATAAGGTAGGAGTAATAGCTCTAGGCGGGATATTCCTTCTCGGTTATATCCTTTTGCAACTTACTGGCAAATATAACTACAAGGAAAATATCATCTTAATAATAATTGTTACTTCCTGCCTTTTACCTGCCTTCGAAATTAGCGATAACATTGCAGCTTTAGTCATTTACAAGGGAGAAGCAAGCCGACAGATAACTTCTTCTTTCCCACTCCTCTTCTTCTTGGCCTTAATTGGTTCGTTGTTGGGAACATTTCTTCTGATGCCCTTTAAAGATCAATTTCTAAAGTTAAGATGGCCTTTTGTTCAACCTACAGCTCAAATGGTTAAAGCAATAGGTGGAGGCAAAGGTGAGAAGAAAATGGCTTTTGGTTCCATGTTTGTTTCAGCATTAATAGCGTTTGGGACTACGCTTGGAAAATTAAGAACGTTAACCCTTCCTTTTTTACCAAGCTTCATAGGTTTTGAGGTTTCCCCAATGATGGCTGGACTAGGCTTCTTTATTTCCTTTGTTGGATTTGCGTTATTGATGCTTGGTGCGATTTATTCTATGGGCGTGTGGTTCTTTTCTGAGGGAGCAAAACCGGATTTATTGTTCACCAAGCACATCATGCATCCAGGAATATTTTCATTTGCAATTGGCATAATGGTAACCACTGCATTGATAGGTATAGCATTAAACCGCAAAGCCTTCGTAGATGCCTTTCGAAGCTTTAGAAGGACATCGAATGAAAACTATAAAAGTGTAGTCCCAACATGGATGACGCTCGCCTCAATGATTCTTCTTCCACCGGCTGTACTTTTAGGTTTATATTTTATATTCGGCTATTTTCAAATTGCCTTAGAGATATTTTATGTAGTTGCTATCGGTGTGCCTATAGTTTTGGTTGCAGCTTTCTTTGTAGCTATGGCTATGGGAGAAACAGGATTTTCAACGAGTTTTAGTGTTGACATGGTTTTAGTTTTGTCAGTTCTTTTTTTCGCTCCAGATATTGCCATCTTACTCCTCGGTTTTTCTGTCTTAAATGCCTTTGAAATGTCTTCAACACGAACCATGAGAAGCTTAAAATTGGGTTCCCTTACAGAAATTTCAGAAAAAGACATGCTGAAAACCATTCTGATAGCAACAATCCCAGGCGCAGCAATAGGCGCGGGAACAATTTGGATATTCATTAACATTTTCGGCGGTCTTGGAACAAACAAGTTTCCATGCCCCACCGCACTTATAACTGGAGGATATATTTTCGGCGTTAGAGAAGCCATAGTTGGAGGAAGCCTTCCAGAGATGTATGACTTACGATTTATTTTGGCTGGAATAATTTTTTCTATAATTTTCAGTTATTTTCAATCAAAAAAGAACATAAGAGGATTCTCCCCCATAACCTTCGCCGTTGGGATGCTTATCCCATCTACTTATATTTTACCTATGTCTCTTGGAGCAGCCCTTGATATTTACCTAAGAAAGAAATACAATAAAGACGTAAAGGCCCACGGAGTGGCTAGAACAAAATGGACAATAATAACTTCTGGACTATTCGCAGGTGAAGGAGTTATCCTAATGCTTTTTTCCTTTGCTTCTCTTCTTTCACTAATTTTGGGAACTGGATAATTCTTCCACTAACGGTTTTTACACAGTTAACATTTAATTCATCTTCAGAACTTATCCATACAAATCATCTGCAAGGAGTTCAAATCCCTTC